>NZ_JBWKWP010000003.1:0-391669 GCF_059422285.1 Curvibacter sp. GW821-FHT01G03 | reverse complement strand
TACTTTCTTTGGCGAAGCAAAGAAAGTGAGGCGGCCGCCGGGCCGCAACCCCGGCCTCCGCCCTGAAACAAAGAGCAGAACCACCAGAGCGAAGCGACACCAAACAACCCACAACAAGTGGACAAGGCTCGCCCCTCACAACCCCCTGGGCAAACTCGCAAACACATCCGGCAAATCCTCGTGGAAGGCAAACCCCGTCTGCCCATCCTGCTTGACGTGGTACATCGCCCGATCCGCCGCCCGCAGCAGCCCCGGCAGATTGGCCCCATCGTCCGGGAAGCGCGCCAGACCCAGGCTGGCCCCCACGCTCAGGGGGTGGCCTTGCCACGCCATCGGGGCACGCAGCGACTGCAGCACGCGGTGGGCCACCTGCCCCAGGCGCTGGCGCTCGTGCAGGCCGGTGAGCAGGATCACGAACTCATCGCCCCCCAGACGGGCCACGACATCGGCGGGCCGGACCTGCTCACGCAGGCGCCGCGCGACCTCCTGCAGCATCTGGTCGCCGGCTTCGTGGCCGAAGCGGTCGTTGATCGGCTTGAAGTCGTCCAGGTCCAGCAACAGCAGCGCATGCCGCTGGCCGGGCTGCAGCAGTCGCTGCGCCACCTGGGCCAGTCCGGCCCGATTGGCGGCCCCAGTCAGGGTGTCGGTTTCGGCCACGATGGCCAGGTGCTCGGCACGGGCATGCAGTTCGGTCTGCGCACGGCGCAGCACACGGATGCGGGTGCCCAGGGCCACGGAGAACACCAGCAGCTCAGCCGCCACCCCCAACTGCAGCACGTTCAGATGCATCGCCGTCCAATGCAGCACGCCCCAGTTCGACAGCACCAGCAAAAAAGCCGCAACAAAGACCACGATCAGCCCCAGGATGTAAAGACCCGCCGGCCGGTAGCCATGGCGCAACCCGAGCAAGGCCCCGGCCAGACCCGTGACGGCCCCCACCATGGAGCCGATCTCGGTGGCCGACACCAGCCAGCGCCAGTGCCCCATGAGGCCCAGCACCATCGACAGCAGCATCAAACCCATCAGGCCCTGTGCCAGGCGATCGACCAGCGGGGCATAGCGGGCCAGGTCCAGGAAACGGCGGGCGAACAGGATGGCCCCCACAATCCACGTCGCCGGCGCCAGCACATAGACCCACTCGGCCCACCCGGGCTGGTCTGGCCACAGGTAACGCGCCACATGACCATTGAAGCTGGCAATCGTGAGCAGCGCGCTGGCGCAATTCAGCAGGTAGTACGCGTACACACGGTCACGGAACAACACCAGCAGCACCAGGTTGTAGGCCAGCATGCCCAGCAAAATGCCGTAACTCAAGCCGTCGAACAGGCGCTTGGTCTGCACCCCGGCCATGTACTCGCCGGTGTCCCAGGCCGTCAGCGCATAGATCTGGCCCAGGCGCGAGACGGCACGCAGGTAGATCACGTAGTCGCCGGGCTGCGCCAGGTGAAAGCGGTACACCATGCGCTCCGCGCCCAGCGGGCGGGCACTGTAGGGGTGGGTGATGCCCATGACCACAGGGGGCGCCAAAGCCTGCCCTGCAGAGTCATAGGGGCCGTGAAAAGCCAGCTCGCTGGCAGCCACCGAAGGCACTGAAATCAGCCAGTCGCCATCGCGGCCCAACTGACGCACGGGGATGCGAAACCAGTAGGGCTGGGTGTTCATGTTGGTGGCCACCGGCCGGGTCGGGACTTCAAAGCGCGCCTGGTTCGCAGGGGCGCGCACGTCGTCCACGCTCAAGTGTCCTGTGGTGTCCACGAACACCCCCATCACCCCGGCCAGGGGCAAGCCTTCGGCGCCGGCGCGCAAAGTCAGCTCAGCCCCACCGCCTGGCGACCGGACGGCCTGGCGCCCACCGGCCTGCGAAAGCACCAGTGCCAGCAAGGCCAGCATGAACAAGAGTACGGCCCCGCCGGCCCACCACTGCGCCACGCTCAGACGCCGCGGCTCCCACACGGACGACAGCCAATCACGCAACAACATGCAACAAGTGTAGATGAGGCCGCTGCAGAGGCTCCGTCAGCGTGGCATGATGCTGGCCTCTCGAAACTGCCGGACGCCTCGCCTCTGGCACCGGTCGGGGCCCGGCCCCTGCGGAAGGAAAGCACATGCTCAAGCTGGTGATCGGCAACAAGAATTACTCCTCGTGGTCCATGCGGCCTTGGGTGCTGCTGCGCCAGGCCGGCATCGAGTTCGAAGAGGTCAAGGTGCGCTTCGACTCTTTCGCACCCGATTCTGCTTTCAAGCGCGCGCTGGCCCGCCTCAAGGTGGCCGGCAAGGTGCCCGTGCTGTTGGACGGCGATCTGGCGATCTGGGACACGTTGTCGATCGCCGAGTACCTGGCCGAAGCCTTCCCCGAAAAACAGCTGTGGCCCACCGACCGCAAGGCACGCGCCCGCGCGCGCAGTCTGTGCGCCGAGATGCACTCGGGCTTCACCGCCCTGCGCAGCCACTGCCCCATGAACATCGAAGCCAGCCTGCCCGACGTCGGGGCCCTGGTCTGGCGCGACCACGCCGGCGTGCGCGCCGACGTCGAACGACTGGAAACCCTGTGGCGCGATGCCCTGGCTGACCACGGCGGCCCCCTGCTGTTCGGCGAGTTCAGCGTTGCCGACGCCTACTTCGCACCGATCTGCACCCGCTTGAACACCTACGGGCTGCCCATGTCCGACACGGTGGCCGCCTACGTGCAGCGGGTGATGGCCCTGCCCGGCGTGCGGGCCTGGGTCGACGACGCACTGGCCGAGCAGGACTTTCTGGCCTTTGAAGAACCCTACCGCCTCAAGCGCTGACACCCCGGGACACGTGGCCATGCAGATCTTCCTGGTGGGTGGTGCGGTGCGCGACGCACTGCTGGGCATGCCCGTGCAAGACCGCGACTGGGTGGTGGTGGGTGGCACCCCCGAGGCCATGGCGGGCCTGGGCTTTGCGCCAGTGGGCAAGGATTTTCCGGTGTTCCTGCATCCGCAGACCCATGAGGAATACGCGCTGGCCCGCACCGAACGCAAGAGCGGACGCGGCTACAAGGGTTTTGTGGTGCAGGCCTCCCCCGATGTGCGCCTGGAAGACGACCTGGCCCGGCGCGACCTGACCATCAACGCCATTGCCCAGGCGCTGCACCCCGACCCAGCCACCGGGCGCATCGACCCGGAGCACCCCGGTACGGGCAGCCTGATCGACCCCTGGGGGGGACAACAAGACCTGCAAAAGCGGGTGCTGCGCCATGTGACTCCGGCTTTCCGCGAAGACCCGGTGCGCATCCTGCGCGTGGCCCGCTTTGCCGCCCGCTTCCCCGACTTCACGCTGGCGCCCGAAACCCTGGCCCTGATGCAGGACATGGTCGAGGACGGCGAAGTGGACCACCTGGTGCCCGAGCGGGTGTGGCAGGAGCTGGCGCGCGGCCTGATGACCGAGCGCCCGTCGCGCCAGTTCGAGGTGCTTCGGGCCTGCGGTGCGCTCAAGCGCCTGCTGCCCGAGCTCGACCGCCTGTGGGGCGTGCCCCAGCGGGCCGACTACCACCCCGAGGTGGACACCGGCGTGCACGCCATGATGGTGCTGGACATGTCAGCCCGCCTGCAGGCCCCGCTGGCCGTGCGCTACGCCTGCCTGGGCCACGACCTGGGCAAGGGCACCACGCCGGCCGACGTGCTGCCGCGCCACATCGGGCACGAAGAACGCAGTGCCCGTCTGCTGAAAGACGTGGCCCAGCGTCTGCGCGTGCCAGTGGACTGCCGCGAGCTGGCCGACGTGGTCGCGCGTGAACACGGCAACCTGCACCGCAGCAGCGACTTCGGGGCCGCCGCCCTGGTGCGCCTGCTGGAGCGCTGCGACGCCCTGCGCAAGCCCGAGCGTTTTGAAGAGATCCTGTTGGCCTGTGAATGCGATGCGCGAGGGCGTCTGGGGCTCGAAGAAAAACCCTACCCCCAAGCCGTGCACCTGCGCCAGGTGCTGGCGGCAGCGCGCTCGGTGATCACCGCCGTGGTCGCGGCCGAAGCGGCTGCCCGGGGTGCCCAGGGCAAAGCCGTGGGGGACGCCGTGCACGCGGCCCGGGTGCATGCCGTGGCCCAGTCCATGGGCCTGTGACAGGCCCATGGGTTCAGCGCCAGTGGCGACCGCCCCCGTGGTAACCCCCGCGCCACCCTCCCCAATAACCCAGGCCCAGACCCAGGCCAAAAGTGGCGGCCGGGTAGTAGGACGGCGCATAGTACGTAGGCGCGGCATAGACCACCGGCGGTGCGCTCACGTAGGTGGTGGCAGGGTAGGTTTCGGTATAGACCGTCTGGGCCACGGGCGGGGCATACACCGGTGCAGCGACCGGTGCGGCCACCTGCTGGGCCACCGGGCTGACCTGCAACTGCACCGTGGGGCCCGGATCGCTGGGCATCTGGGCGCTGTACTGGCGGCCACCGTACTCATAGACCACGTTGTAGCCCACGGCACGGTTTTCGTACACGGTCTGGGTGCTGCACTGCTGCACGTTGCTGACCTGGGCCGGGGCCGAGCCCTCGATGCTGTCGCCCAGGATGGCGCCCCCCATGACCCCGGCCATGGTGGCCACGGCACGCCCGGCGCCACCGCCCACGGCATTGCCCAGCGCCCCGCCAGCCACGGCGCCCATCAGGGCCCCCGCGCCCGACTTGGGGGGTTGCACAGCCACCTGCTGCACCGTGCAGCTGGGGCGTTGCACCGCCACCTGCTGGTAGACCGGGGTGGACGAGATGACGCGACCTTGCTCCTGGGCCTGGGCGCCCGTGGCGGCCAGCAACAGGGCCGAACTGATGACGATGACGGGTTTCATGGTGATGTGCCTCCGGCAAGAATGCCTTGATACCCTGATTTTGAAAGCAAATCGCGCTCAGGGTTCCTGCTCGCCGTGTAAAGAAAATCGGGCCCTTCAGCGCGGTGCCGTGGCCGGCGGGGCCAGCGGAGCATCCCAACGCCCAGCCGCATTCTTGAGCAACTGCCCCACGGCGAGCAACTGACGGTTCTTCACGCTGGTCAGTGTGTTTTCGGCGCTCAAGGCGGTGGATTGAGCGCTGATCACGTTCAGATAACTCACCGTACCGGCCTTGTACTGGTTCTCGGTGATGGTCAGGGCACGCTGGGCCGCCTCCAGGGCCTCGGCCTGCACGGCTGCCTCGTCACGCAGGGCTGCCACGGCCACCAGGTTGTCTTCCACCTCCTGGAAGGCGGTCAGCACCACTTGCCGGTAATTGGCCGCTGCCTGATCCACGGCAGCCAAAGCCTGGTTGGTGACAGCCTCGCGGCCGCCGGCATCAAACAAGGCCAGCGCCAGACTGGGGCCCAGCGACCAGAAGCGATGCGGCAGACTGGTCAGGTCGGCCCATTGGTTGGCCCGGTAGCCCGCGCCGGCCGACAAGGTCAGCGCCGGGAAGAAGGCCGCCTTGGTCACCCCCACCTGGGCGTTGGCGGCCGCCACGCGGCGTTCGGCCGCCGCGATGTCGGGGCGGCGCTGCAACAGCGTGGCCGGCAGCAGTGGCGGGGCCTCGGGCAGCCGGGGCAGGCGGGCCGTCACCGGCAGGCTGAAGTTGGCCGGGGCCTCGCCCAGCAACACGGCGATCGCATGCTCGAGTTGGCTGCGCTGCAGGCGCAGCTCGATCAGCTGGGCCTGGGCCGACTTGAGCTGGGTCTGGGCCTGCGCCACATCGGCCGACGAGGCCACACCGGCGCCGTAGCGGTTGCGGGTCAGCTGCAGCGATTTGTCATAGGCGGCCACGGCCCGCGCCACCGACTCGGCCTGTGACTCGACGCTGCGCAAGGAGAAATAGCTTTGCGCCAGCGAGATCTGCACCGACAGGCGCGCGGCCAGCAGATCGTCACGACTGGCCTGCAACTGGGCACCGGCCACGTCGACCGCTCCGGCCAGGCGGCCCCACAGGTCGGCGTCCCAGCTGGCATTGGCCGAGGCCGACACGATGTTGACCGGGCTGGCCGAGGTGCTGGTGCCGGTGCTGCTGGTGGTGCCGCTGCGGCTGCGCGTCTCGCCCAGGCTGCCCGTGACCGTGGGGTAGCGCGCCGCGCGGCTGGAGGCCAGGCTGGCCTCGGCCGTGCGCCACTGGGCCAACACGGTCTGCAGGTTCTGGTTGTTCACCAGCACCCGGGTCTGCAGGCCCGTCAGCACGGGGTCGTCGAACTGCAACCACCAGTCGTCCGGGACGTCGGGGCTGGCGGCATGGGCCGCCTGCCAGCCGGCTTCGCGAAAGGCGGGCGCCGTGGCTACTTCGGGGCGTTGGTAGACGGGCGCTTGCGAGCAGGCGCCAAGGAGCAGCAACAGCGCCAGCGCGGCACACGGGCGCAGCGGGAACCGCGACAAGCTAGGCGGGGAAGACAACATCATGGAGCAGCACTTTCAACAGACAGGGCCGGTCGCGGCAGGGCAACCGCAGCGGCAACGGTGGCAGCGGCACGGCGGCGCGCCCGGCGTTGGCGCAGGCGGTCCATGCAGACAAACACCACCGGCGTGGTGTAGAGCGTGAGCAGTTGGCTGAACAGCAGGCCGCCCACGATGGCAATGCCCAGCGGGCGACGCAGCTCGGCCCCGTCACCGGCGCCCAGTGCCAAAGGCACCGCGCCGAAGATGGCCGCCACCGTGGTCATCAGGATGGGGCGCACCCGCAGCTGACAAGCGCGGTAGATGGCCTGGGCCGCCGTGAGCCGGGCCCCGGTCTCGGCCGCCCGCCGCTGCCGGGTGATGGCAAAGTCGATCATCATGATGGCGTTCTTCTTCACGATGCCGATCAGCAGGATGACCCCGATCAGCGCGATGATCGAGAACTCGGTGTCGGTCAGCATCAGCGCCAGCAAGGCGCCCACGCCGGCCGAAGGCAGCGTGGAGAGAATCGTCACCGGGTGGATCAGGTCCTCGTACAGGATGCCCAGCACCAGGTAGATGGTGATCAGCGCCGCCAGGATCAGCAAGGGCTGGCTGGACATGGACTTCTGGAACGCCCCCGCCGTGCCGCCAAACGAGCCGCGCACACTGACCGGCACCCCCAGGGACGCCACGGCGTTGTTCACCGCCTCGGTGGCCTGCGACAGCGACACCCCGGGCGCCAGCGCAAAGCTGATGGTGGTGTCGGGCGCACCGGCCTCGTGCGTGACCGACAGCGGCGTGTTGGTCAGCTCTACCCGGGCGAAGGCCGACAGCGGCACCTGCGCCCCGCTGCTGCTGGTGAAGCGCAGCTGCAGCAGCGACTCGGGCGACTGCTGGTACTCGGGCGCCAGCTCCATCACCACGCGGTACTGGTTGAGCGGGTTGTAGATCACCCCCACCTGGCGCTGCCCGAAGGCATCGTTGAGCGTGGTGTCGATGGCCGCCAGGCTCAGCCCCAGGCGGCTGGCCTGATCGCGGTCGATCACCAGCGAGTTCTGCAAGCCCTTTTCCTGCATGTCGGAGTTCACGTCCACCAACTCGGGCAGCTGCATGATGGCGCGCCGGATCGGCGGCTCCCAGGCGCGCAGGTCTTCCAGCGTGTCGGCCAGCAAGGTGTACTCGTACTGCGAATTGGAGCCCCGCGCCCCGATGCGGATGTCCTGCACCGGCACCATGAACAGGGTGGCGCCCGGCTCCTTCGAGAGCTTGGCCCGCAGGCGGGCCACCACCTGGTCGGCGCTCACGCCGCGCACGGCCAGCGGCTTGAGCGAGATGAACATCGACGCGGTGTTGCGTTGCCCACCGCCCGTGAAGCCGCTCACCGACTCCACCGCCGGGTCGCTGCGCACGATGCCCATGAAGCGATCCAGCCGACGCTGCATGGCCTGAAACGAGGTGGCCTGGTCAGCGCGGATGTTGCCCATGATGCGGCCCGTGTCCTGCTGCGGGAAAAAGCCCTTGGGCACCTCGCGGTACAGGTAGACGTTCAGCCCCACCACACCGGCCAGCAGCAGCAGCGTGATCGGTTGCCAGCGCATGGCCAGCGCCAGCGTACGCCGGTAGGCACGCTGCGCACCGCGTCGCAGCCGCAGTCCCAGGCGCGCCCAGCGCCCGGGTTGGGCCGCCGGCGCATGGGATTTGAGCAGCACCGAACACATCATGGGTGTGGTGCTGAGCGACACCACCATCGACACCAGGATGGCCACCGACAGCACCACGGCAAACTCACGGAACAAACGCCCCACCACCCCCCCCATGAGCAGCACCGGGATGAACACCGCGATCAGCGAGAGGCTGATGGACACCACGGTGAAGCCAATCTCACGGCTGCCCGCCAGCGCGGCCTGCAAAGGCGTCTTGCCGCGCTCGATGTGGCGCGAGATGTTCTCCAGCACCACGATGGCGTCGTCCACCACAAAGCCGGTGGCCACGGTGAGGGCCATCAACGAGAGGTTGTCCAGGCTGTAGCCGCACAGGTACATGACACCGAAGGTGCCGGCCAGCGAGGCCGGCACCGCCACGCTGGGGATCAACGCCGAGCGCAAGTGGCGCAGGAACACGAACACCACCAGGATCACCAGCCCCACCGAGATCGCCAGCGAGCGCTCCACCTCGCGCAGCGAAGCACGGATGGTGGGGGTGCGGTCCACCGCCACCCCCAGGTCGATGGCCGTCGGGATCGAGGCGCGCAGCTGCGGCAGCAGGGCCCGCACCTCGTCCACGGTCTGGATGATGTTGGCCCCAGGCTGCTTGAAAAGGATCAGCAGGATGGCCGGCTTGCCGTCGGACACGCCGTAGTTGCGCACGTCCTGCACCGAGTCGATGACCTGGCCCACGTCGCGCAGCCGGATCGCGTTGCCGTTGGCATAGCGCAGCACCACGGGCGCGTACTCAGCCGCGCTGAAGGCCTGGTCGTTGGCGCCGATCTGCCAGTTGCGGGCACCGTCTTCCACATTGCCCTTGGGCCGGTTGGTGTTGGTGGCCACCAGGGCGGCCCGCACGTTGTCGATGGCAATGCCACTGGCCGCCAGCCGGCCCGGGTCCAGTTCGACCCGCACCGCCGGCAGAGCCCCGCCCCCCACCACCACCTGGCCAATGCCGTTGACCTGGGCCAGGCGCTGCGCCAGCACGGTGGAGGCGGCGTCGTACATCTGGTCGCGCGCCAACACATCCGAGGTCATGGACAGGATCAGGATGGGCGAATCGGCCGGGTTCACCTTGCGGTAGGTGGGGTTGCTGGGCAGGCCCGTGGGCAACAGGGCGCGCGAGGCATTGATGGCGGCCTGCACATCGCGCGCGGCGCCATTGATGTCTCGGTCCAGATCGAACTGCAGCGTGACCCGCGTGTTGCCCAGCGAGGACGAGGAGGTGATCTCGGACACCCCCGCAATGCTGCCCAGCGCGCGCTCCAGCGGCGTGGCCACCGTGGTGGCCATGGTCTCGGGGCTGGCGCCGGGCAGGCTGGCCGACACCGAGATGGTGGGGAAGTCGACCTGCGGCAGGGGGGCCACCGGCAGCATGAAGAAGGCGATGATGCCAGCCAGGATGATGCCCATCGTGATCAGGGTGGTCGCGATGGGGCGGCGGATGAATGGTTCGGAGAAGTTCATGTTTTGAGCCTCTCAGTTGCGCAGCTGGCGCTTGCTGGCGCTGGTTGTGTTCGCCGCTGCGCTCTGGTCGTTCTGCTATTTGTTTGAGGGCGGAGGCCGGGGGTTCGTCCCGGCGGCCGAGGCACTTTTCTTTGCTTCGCCAAAGCAAAGTACCCAAAAGAAAGGCGACCCGAAGTCAGGGCCACTTCGTGGTTCCCTGCGCTGCTCGCGCCAGGGGGGTCCCCGCTAAACTCGCTGCGCTCAGACAGACGCGGGGCCTGATCCCCCTGGCACTCCGCTGCTCGGCCCTGCCCCACGGGAAAGGCGGGTGCGGGCGAGCTTGCGAACGCACTGACGAAATCAGTCGCGCCTGTGCATCCAGCGGCGCTGGTGTATCGGTGTTGGTTGTATAGGGCAGAGCGCCAATGCGCACCCGCGCTGCGAAGCAGCCGCGCCTTCTGATTGAAACAAACAGGCGTCGCTGCGCAGCAGCAGCCGTCGGTTCCCGATCCCACCTTCCCGTTGGGCACGGCGAGCAGCGCAGACTTGGGCGGAAAAAGGGCTCGCGTCTGTTTGAGCGCAGCGAGTTTAGCGAGACCCCGCCCAAGCTGAGCAGCGCAGCGGACCCTGCGCAGCAGGGCGTGCACGTCGGGTCGCCTTTTTTTGCTTACTTTTTTTGGCGAAGCAAAAAAAGTGAGGCGCCCGCCGGGGCGCAATCCCGGCCTCCGACCTGAAACAAGGCATGCAGCTAGAAAAGCGCCACGGCGATCACGAACGCCGTTCATGCTCGTGCCTCCCGCCACCGCCGAGCCAGCCCAGCAAAGCTCAAATAAATCACCGGCGTGGTGAACAAGGTCAGCATCTGACTGACGATCAGCCCCCCCACCATGGTGACCCCGAGCGGATGCCGCAACTCACTCCCCGTCCCGGTGCCCAGCATCAGCGGCAGGGCGCCCAATAAAGCCGCCAGCGTGGTCATCAGGATGGGCCGGAAGCGCAGCAGGCAGGCCTGGTAGATGGCATCGCGCGGGGCCAGACCCTGCTCTCGCTCGGCCTCCAGGGCGAAGTCGATCATCATGATCGCGTTCTTCTTCACGATGCCGATCAGGAGCACGATGCCGATGATGGCGATGATGCCCAGGTCCAACCGGGCCGCCAGCAGGGCCAGCAACGCCCCCACCCCGGCCGAAGGCAGGGTGGAGAGGATGGTCACCGGGTGGATGTAGCTTTCATACAGCACGCCCAGCACGATGTACATCGTCACCACCGCGGCCAGGATCAGCAGCAGGGTGTTGGTCAGCGACGCCTGGAAGGCCAGGGCCGCGCCCTGGAAGCCGCTCTCCACGCTGGCCGGCAGGTCCATGGCCGCCTGCTCGGCCTTGATGGCCTCCACCGCCTCACCCAGCGAGGCCCCGGGCCCGGCGTTGAAAGAAATCGTCACCGAGGGGATCTGCCCCGCGTGGTTGACCGCCAGCGACACCGGGCGCTCGGTGACCCGGGCCACCGTGCTGAGTGGCACCACCCCGCCCGCGCTGGTGGGCACGTACAGGCGCGACAGGGCCTGCGGGCCCAGTTTGTCAGCGGGCTTGACCTCCAGCACCACCCGGTATTGCGTGGTCTGGGTGAAGATGGTCGAGATCAGGCGCTGGCCGTAGGCGTCGTACAGCACGGCGTCGATGCCGGCCACCGTGACGCCCAGGCGCCCCGCCGCATCGCGGTCAATGTCGACCCAGGCCTGCAGGCCTTGATCCTGCAGATCGGTGGCCACGTCGGCCAGCTCGGGGCGCTTCTTGAGTCGCTCCACCAGGTCACGGGCCACACGGCCGAGCTCATCGATGTTGGGCGAGGACAGCATGAACTGGTATTGCGTGCGCGCCACCCGGTCTTCGATGGTCAGGTCTTGCACCGGTTGCATGTACAGCGCGATGCCGGGCACGGCCTTGAGATTGGCCGTCAGGCGCCGGATCACCTCGCTGGCCGTCACGTCGCGCGCTTCACGCGGCTTCAGGTTGATCAGCATGCGGCCGGCATTGAGCGTGGCATTGGCGCCGTCCACCCCGATGAAGGACGACAGGCTGGCCACCGCCGGGTCTTGCAGCACCTGCTCGGCCAGGGCCTGCTGGCGCTCGGCCATGGCGGCGAACGAGGTGTCCTGCGAGGCCTCGGTGATGCCCTGGATGACCCCGGTGTCCTGCACCGGGAAAAAGCCCTTGGGCACCCAGAGGTAGAGCAAGGCCGTCAGCCCCAGCGTGGCGGCAAAGACCAGCAGGGTCAGGGCCTGACGATCCAGCACCCAGCACAGCATGCGGCCATAGCCGGCAATCATGCGGTCGAAGAAGCGGCCCGTGGCCTGGTACAGGCGGCCGTGGCTTTCTTCGGGCGTGTGGCGCAGCACCCGTGCGCACAGCATGGGCGTGAGCGTGAGCGAGACCACGGCCGAGATCAGGATGGACACCGCCAGCGTGATGGCGAATTCGTGAAACAGGCGCCCCACCACATCGGCCATGAACAACAGCGGGATCAGCACCGCGATCAGCGAAATGGTCAGCGAGATGATGGTGAAGCCGATCTGCTTGCTGCCCTTGAGGGCCGCCTCCAGCGGGCTGTCGCCCTCTTCCACATAGCGCGCGATGTTCTCGATCATCACGATGGCATCGTCCACCACAAAGCCGGTGGCGATGGTCAGCGCCATCAGCGTGAGGTTGTTGATCGAGAAGCCGGCCAGGTACATCACCCCAAAGGTGCCGACCAGCGACAGCGGTACCGCCACCGCCGGGATCAACGTGGCCGAGACACTGCGCAGGAAGATGAAGATCACCATCACCACCAGGGCCACGGCCAGGGCCAGTTCGAACTGCACGTCCTCCACCGAGGCGCGGATGGTGGTGGTGCGGTCGGTCAGCACCTGCACCTCGACCGACGCGGGCAACGTGGCCTTGAGCTGGGGCAGCAGGGCCTTGATGCGGTCCACCGTCTCGATCACGTTGGCCCCAGGCTGGCGCTGCACGTTGAGAATCACGCCGGGCTGCAGATCGGCCCAGGCCGCCAGCCGCAGGTTCTCGGCGTCGTCCACCACGGCAGCCATGTCCTTGAGGCGGATCGGGTTGCCATTCTTGTAGGCCAGGATCAACTGGGCGTACTCGCGCGCCGACTTGAGCTGGTCGTTGGCGTCCACGGTCGAGGCGCGGGAGTAGCCGTCGAAGCTGCCCTTGGCCTGGTTGACGTTGGCCGCCGTGATGGCGGTGCGCACGTCCTCCAGCGTGAGGCCGGCCGCAGCCAGCACCGCCGGGTCGGCCTGGATGCGCACAGCCGGGCGGCGCCCGCCTGCGATGCCCACCATGCCCACACCGGCCACCTGAGAGATCTTTTGCGCCACACGAGACTCGACCAAATCGTGCACCCGGATCACCGGCAGCGTGGGCGAGGTGATGGCCAGGGTCAGGATGGGGGCGTCGGCCGGGTTCACCTTGCTGTAGGTGGGCGGCATGGGCAGGTCACTGGGCAGCAGGTTGCTGCCGGCATTGATGGCGGCTTGCACCTGCTGCTCGGCCACGTCGAGCGTCACATCGAGCGTGAAGCGCAGGGTGATCACCGAGGCCCCCCCCGAACTGGTGGACGACATCTGCGACAAGCCCGGCATCTGGCCGAACTGTCGCTCCAGCGGCGCCGTGATGGACGAGGTGACCACATCGGGGCTCGCGCCCGGGTACAGGGTGGTGACCTGGATGGTGGGGTAATCGACCTCAGGCAGGGCCGACAGGGGCAGCAGCCGGTAGGCCAGCAGGCCCACCAGCAACAAGGCCACCATCAGCAAGGAGGTGGCCACCGGCCGCAAGATGAAAAGGCGCGACAGGTTCATGCGGAGGTGCTCCACCGCAAAGCGGGCTTCGGTAGCACAGCGTGGCGCATGGCTCAGCCCCCGCTTTCGCGCTGCTGGCGACGCTCACGCAGCTTTTGCAAATAGGCGCGACGCTCCTCGGGCGGCATGGCCTTGAGCTTCTCCACCAGCTCGGGCGGCAGGGCGTCCATCCAGCGCGGGCGGGCTTCGCCCTCGGCACTGGTGCCCGGGGAGGGAGCGGCAGAGGGTGCGGATGCCGAGGCGTTGGCCGGGGCAGCAGCATTGCCCTTGGAAGATGCGGAAGATGCGGAAGGTGATGTGGGCGCGGCGGCCGCATCGCTCTGGCTCTGGGCCGGGGCTGCCGCGGGCTTTCCTGCACCCGCCTCAGGGCC
Source organism: Curvibacter sp. GW821-FHT01G03 (assembly GCF_059422285.1). Classification (NCBI taxonomy): domain Bacteria; kingdom Pseudomonadati; phylum Pseudomonadota; class Betaproteobacteria; order Burkholderiales; family Comamonadaceae; genus Curvibacter; species Curvibacter sp. GW821-FHT01G03. Next base: position 377,959 of record NZ_JBWKWP010000003.1, on the reverse strand, counting down.
CGCGGCGGCGCCTGCTGGGGCCCCAGAGGGGGCACCCGCACCGGGCCGGCTGCCGCGCTTGGCTTCGATCACCTCTACCTTGGCGCCTTCACGCAGGCGGTCGGCACCGTCGGTGACCAGGCGATCCCCCGGCTCGACCTCACCCTCGATGGCCACCCAGTCGCCATCGACCGCGCCGGTCGTGACCTTGCGCAGCGTGACGCTGCCATCGTCCTTCACCAGGTACACAAAGGTGCCCATGCTGCCCCGCTGGATGGCGTTGTTGGGGGCGACCAGGGCGTTGGGCAGGGTGTCGAGCTGCAGCCGGATGTTGACAAACTGGTTCGGGAACAGCGTGCCATCCGCGTTGGGAAACTCGGCCTTGAGCTTGATGGTGCCCGTGGTGGTGTCGATGGCGTTGTCGGTGGTCAGCACCCGGCCCTGGGCCAGGCGCTTGCGCTGCTCGCGGTCCCAGGCCTCCACGGCCAGCACACTGCCCTTGGCCTGCAGGCGCCGCGTGATCTGCGGCAGGTGAGCCTCAGGCACGGCAAACACGACCGCGATCGGCTGCGTCTGGGTGATGGTGACCAGCCCGGTGGTGTCACTGGCGTGCACGATATTGCCCAGGTCGACCTGGCGCAGGCCCAGGCGCCCGCTGATGGGCGCGGTCACCCGCGTGTAGGAGAGCTGCAGGCGCGCGTTGTCCACCTGGGCCTGATCGGACTGCACCGTGCCTTTGAGCTGGCCCACCAAGGCCTCCTGGGTGTCCACCTGCTGCTTGGCGATCGAGTCCTTGGCCAGCAGATCGCGGTAACGTGCCAGGTCCAGCTCGGCATTCTTCAATTGCGCGGCATCGCGCTGCAGCTGGCCCTGCATCTGGGCCAGCGCAACTTCGTAGGCTCGGGGGTCGATCTCCGCCAGCAAATCACCCGCCTTCACCTGTTGGCCTTCCGTGAACAGGATGCGGCGCAACTCGCCATCCACGCGGGCTCGCACCGTGGCGGTATTGAGCGCCGTGATGGTGCCAATGGCATTGACTGACACCCGCAGGTCCTGGCGCTTGGCCGCCCGGGCCGACACCGGCTGGGGCCGGTTGCCGGCGCCGAAACGGCGCGCCCCGGCCGCGGCGCCAGCCCCTTCGGCCGCGCCCTCGGGGGGCGTGGCGCCCTGCTTCTTCCAGTACCAGGCACCACCGGCCCCCAGGCCCAGCAGCAGGATGAGCAAGCCGACCAGCCCCGCGCGGGAACGGCGCCGCGGCGGAGGCAAGCCCCCCGCCGGGGTCGGCAGGGGCGCAGCAGACACGGGAGACAAGGCGCTGGGTTCGGAGTGGGCGTTGGGGTCGGTCATGGAAGATCAGCCAAGGTTCGGGACAGGCCCGGGACAAAAGGGGACAACAGAAATGCCGCAGGCAGGGGGCGCAGACCCCAGCGGGCCGAGAGGGCACCGGGGCTCATTCGCTGAGTTGGGCACGAAAGCCTCCGGTCGCGCTGAGCGATTGCTCCAGACGATCCAGCAGACCGCAGGCCTGCTGCAGCAGGGCGAGCTCATCGGCGGGCAAGGCAGCCAAGTGGGCGGCCATGGCCTGCTCGGCCGCCTCCACCGCGGCGCGCAGGCCTGCCACTCCGGCTGGGGTAAGGGCCAGCAGCGAGCGGCGTCCGTCAGCCGGGTCGTCAGAGCGACGCACCCAGCCCTCAGAGGCCAGCTCGGCGAGCAGGCGGGTGAGCGATTGCAATCGAACGCCTTCGCCGCGAGCCAGTTCGGTCGGGCTCATGGCGCCCTGCCGGCCCAGGCGACTGAGCACGCTGAGCTTGAGCGTGCCCATGCCCTCGGCCTCCAGGCCTGGGCGCAGACGGCGCGCCAACTGCAGCACACTCGCGCGCAGCTGCACGGCACATTGAAGAGGAGACAGGACAGGGGAACTCATGCCAACACCCGAAAACGCCCTAAATACCAAGCTTTGACTTGGCAATTATGGTAAGCGATTTCTTACAAACACAAGTCAGAGAAACCCCGCAGAAGCTGCAAGGCCGAGCGCATCTTAGGGAAGGGGCCCCACACGGAGGGCCGGAGCCGCGCTCTTTTACGCGGAATTTACCTGCTCAAAGCCAGCGCGCCGCGACGCTGAGTGCCAGGCTCAGCACCACGGTGGAGGCCAGCGGAATCGACCATTCTCGGCCGAACAGGCGAAAGCGGAAGTCGCCCGGCAGGCGGCCAAAGCCCAGGCGCTGCAACCAGGGCGTGATGCCGCTGATGAGCACCAGCACCAGAAAGACGACGATGAACCAGCGGATCATGCCGCCGAGTGTAGAGCGTGTTCCGGGTCTCCCACGGGTCGCGCCGCGGTGGCCGCGTCAAAACGCGCCAGATACTGGGGCTGCTCGGTACCACACCAGCGGTCCCACCCCGTGAACCACAACCCGTAGTTGCCTCGGCCGTTCTCGTGGTGCAGGTGGTGGTGGGTGGTGGTGGTGAAGTGCCGCCCCAGCCAGTGACGGGCAAAACCGCGCGGCAGGGTCTCGATGGACAGGTGGCCATGGGCGTTGCGGATGATCTGATGCAGCGAAAACACCAGCAGCACCCCGCCATGCACCGGCACGGCCCACAGGATCAGGGGTGTGACCAGGCCATTGATCAAGGCCTCGACCGGGTGGAAGGCATAGGCCGCCCAAGGCGAAGGGTTGCGCGAGCGGTGGTGCACCCCATGAACGTGGCGAAACAGCCAGCGCGAGTGCAGCAGGCGGTGCGTCCAGTAAAAATAGGCGTCGTGAAACACCAGCATCAGTGGCAGGCTCAGCCAGAACCAGGCCCAGCCGTAGCGCCCGGCCTGGCGGTACACCACAAACTGGCCGTTCCAGATCAGGGCCACCACCCCCAGGCTGATGCCGGCAAACACTGCCATCGACATCAGGGAATAGACGATCTCGCGCTTCAGGTCGGCCTGGCGCGGCCAGCCCGAGATGACGCGATGCGCCAGCCGTCGGCGCAGCAGAACGTGAACCCCGCCCCACAGCAGCAGGGCCACGACCACGTAGCGCCCGGCCTCCATCAGGTAGCTGCCCGTCCAGACCTGCAGCAGCAGGCGGCTGCTGTCGGCGTCCATCCCCGGAAAATTCATGTCAACTCCTTGTTCAGCGGGTCATGCGGTACTTTTCGAGGACGGGGCCTGGTCCCAAGGCCCCCGTCCATCTGCATTCTGACCAGCGCCACCTTGGGCACAGCTGAAGATCAGGCCCTGTGCTGCAGCCCCGGCAGCCGCACCTCGAAACCGATGCCTCGCCCCGCCAGCCCCGGCCCCAGGCAGACATCACCGCCAAGCGAGCGCGCCGCCTGACGCACGATGGCCAGGCCCAGGCCGGCGCCCCCGGCACCACCGGCCTGCTGCCCCCGACCCCGCACAAAGCGCTCAAAAATGTGGGCCTGCTCCGCCTGGGCAATGCCAGGCCCGTCATCGCGCACGCCCAGGCACAAGGCCCCATCGTCCTGCCGGGCCAGCGTGACCTGCACCCGCCCCCCTTGACGGGGGCCATAGCGCAAGGCGTTGTCCAGCAGGTTGTCGAGCATTGATTGCCAGGCACTGGCCGGCAGGGGCCAGGCCAGGCTGTCCGGGCTGTCCAGGTCCAGGTCCACCCCGGCGGCCAGGGCGCGTGCGCTGAAGGCGGCCAGGCTCTGCCGACACAGCTCGGCCACGTCCACCGGCCGGGCATCGGGGGCCGGCCGGGCCTCGTCCAGGGCCGCCAGCACCAACAGTTGCTGGGTCAGGTGCGAGGCGCGCTCGATGGCCTGCTGCAAACCGGCGTGGGCGGCCTGCCGATCCGTCTCGCTGTCGGCCTGCAGCAGCCAGTGCGCCTGGGCGGCCATCACGGCCATCGGGGTGCGCAATTCATGGGCGGCATCCTGCAATCGGGCGCGCTCCAGGGCCAGGCGCTCCCGCAGGCGGCCCAGCACCGCATTGAATGCCACCCCCACGGTGCGGATCTCGGTGTAGCGTTCGTCCACCACCAGCGGCGACAGGTCGTCGCCCCGAGCCTGCTGAAGCTGGGCGCTGAGCTGGCTCAAGGGCCGCAGGCCACGCCACACCACCAGCACCACCGGCAGCAGCGCAAACGGAAAGGCGATCAGCAGGTTGGGCAACAGGTCGCTGGCAATCCAGGTCAGCGCCGTGCTGTCGGCCACGCCCACCGTGGCCAGGCGCAGCGACCAACGCGCGTCGTCGACCTGCGCCACCCAAACCAGGCGGCCCTGCAAGGTCTGCGACTGCACCTGATCGGGCTGCCCCAGCAAAGGCTGATCGCCCAGCGTTGCGCTGGCGTAAAGGCGTTGCCCCCCCTCGCGGGCCCGCAGCTCCAGCCACAGGGGCGCCAGCGCGTGGCCCTGATTGCTGCCCGGGTCGGCACGTGAGGCATTGAGCATGATGTCGGCCGTGGCCGCCACGGTGGCGGCGTCGGCCGGCTGTTCGATGATGCGCAGGCCTTGCACCATCACCCGAGCCAGTTGGAGCAAGGCCGCATGGTCGCTGACCGAATGCTTGAAACGAGCGTAGTTGTAGCCGGTGAGCACCAGTTGCACCAGCACAAAGGCCAAGCCCAAGGCCAGCATCAGGCGGCGCATCAGGGAGACCGGGGCGGCAGGAGGTCGGTGCAGGCTCACAAACTCAGGCCCTCAGCAGGTAGCCCACGCCGCGCACAGTGTGAATGCGCTCGGGCCCCAGCTTGCGGCGCAGGTTGAACACATGCACCTCCAATGCATTGAAGTCGATGGCCTCGCCCAGCGGCTCCAGGCGCTGGGCCAGAAAGCCCTTGGGCACCACGGCGCCGGGCTCGCGGGCGAGTTCGAGCAGCAGCTTGAATTCGCGCGGGGTGAGGTCCATCGCCTGCCCGTGCAGCCGGGCCACATGGGCGCGGGGCTCGATCGACAGTTCCCCCAGGTTCCAGACCTCGCTGGCCTGCCGGGCGTATCGGCGCAGCACGGCACGGATGCGCGACACCAGCTCGGCCGGGGCAAAGGGCTTGACCAGAAAGTCGTCGGCGCCGCCGTCCAGGCCCTCCAGGCGGTCCTGCAAGGCCGAGCGCGCCGTGATCACGATCACCGGCACCGCACTGGCCTGGCGCCGCCACTGCGCCAGCAGTTGCAGACCGTCGCCATCGGGCAGGCTGAGGTCCAGCAGCACACAGTCGACCCAGGCATGGTCGACCACTGCCGGCGCATCGGCCACACGGCGCAACCACTCGCAGCTGAAGCCCTCCAGCTGGAGCGCAGCCTGCAGGGCACGCCCCAGGTCCAGGTCATCTTCGATCAGCAGCAGGTGCATGGCGACCAGGATGGCACAGACAAGCTTGGCGCCGGCTTAAGACACTCAGAGCCGGTGCGTGCGGTCGCCGTGGGCAAAGCCCAGGGGCGCCCACTCGGCGCCGCGGCCCAGCGCGATGACCTTGAAGAACTCGCCCATCTCATGCTCGGTGATGAGCTTGAGCGTCATGCTGCGCAGGGCCAGGTCATCGGTCGGCATCAGCTCCACCAGGCCGCAGTTGATCAGGAAGTGCGCCTGGGTGGTGTAGCCCAGCACATCCAGCCCCGACTCCTGGCCCGCCAGCGCAATGCCCGTGAAATTGACATGGGCCGTGATGTCCTTCAGCCCCGGGTCGGCCAGCGGGTCGCTGTCGGCCCGGTGGCCGCGGTGGCACATCACCGTGCCCATGTGGCGCTGCGGGTGGTAGTACTCGCTCTCGCCAAAACCGTAGTCGATCAAGAAGATCGCACCGCGCTCCAGGTGGTCCGACAGGGTGCGCACAAAGGCCTCGCCCTGGGGGTGGATTTCGGTCAGGTAGTCATGCGGGCCCTCGATGTCCAGCGGCGGGCGCAGCTCGGTGGGGCGGTCGGCCCACACCAGTTGGCCTTGCTGCACGGCCACGCCGCGCTCGTGCCAGACGCCGCCGACGCGGGCCAGCAGTTGCACCGGCATGGCGTCGAGCACCTCGTTGCCCACCACCACGCCGCTGAAGCGTTCGGGCAGCTCGAAGGCCCATTGCACCCGGTCGCCAAAAGCCGCCAGGGTCTGCTGCTGGCGCTCGCGCAGGCTGCCCGACAGGTCGACGATGGTGTAGCGGCGCACCTGATCGCCCAAAGCAGTCAGCAGTTGCCCTGCCAGGGCGCCCGAGCCGGCACCGAACTCCCACAGCTCATCGGTGCCGGTGGCCTCCAGTGCCTGCGCCAGCTGGGTGGCCAGGGCCTGCCCGAACAGCGGCGACATCTCGGGCGCGGTGACAAAGTCGCTGCCCGAGCCGGGCAAGGTGCCGAATTTGCGGCTGTCGTTGGCGTAATAACCCAGGCCGGGGGTGTACAGGGCCGCGGCCATGTAGGCGTCAAAGCCCAGCCAGCCACCAGCGGCCTCGATGTCGCGCTGCAGGCGGCTCAGCAAGGGGTTGTCGGTCGGCGAATCGCTCGAATTTTCGGCCGTCAGGGGGGAATCAGGGGGGGACATGGGGTTCGTGCTCACCCGCATATTGTCCATGTTCAGGGTCCGTGATGGCTCAGCCCCCAATGCCCCTGAACCGTGCACGGTGCGGCGGCGGCGTGGACAATCGCCCTCCATGACCGAAGCAAGTGTTGAATCCGTCGAACTTCCGCGCACCGTGCTGATCACGGGTGCAGCCCGGCGCCTGGGGCGAGAGATGGCGCTGGACCTGGCCCGCCATGGCTGGCGCGTGGCCGTGCATTACCGCCATTCCCGCACCGATGCCGAGGCCACCGCCCTGGACTGCGCCGCGCTGACCCCGGGGTCGGCCGCCTTCGCCGCCGACCTGCAGGACGAAGCCGCCGTGCGCCAACTCGTGCCACGCGTGGCGGCGACGCTGGGACGGCTCGACGCCGTGGTCAACAGCGCCTCGCTGTTCGAGCACGACGACGTGGGCACCTTCAGTTTCACGGCCCTGGAGCAGCACCTGCGCAGCAACGTCGGCGCGCCCATCCTGCTGGCCCAGGCCCTGCACCAACACCTGCAACAGCGCCAGGCCCAGGGGGTGGTCGTCAACCTGTTGGACCAGAAGCTCTGGAACCAGAACCCCGACTTCCTCAGCTACACCTTGTCAAAAGCGGCCCTGGAAGCCGCCAACACCATGCTGGCCCACGCGTTGGCGCCGCGCCTGCGCCTGGTCGGCGTGGCCCCCGGGCTGACCCTGACCAGCCACATGCTGAGCGACGAGAAATTTCAGCAACTGCACAGGCTGTCGCCGCTGGGGCGCTCGTCGTCCAGTGCCGACGTGGCCGCCACGGTACGATTCGCGCTGGAAAACCAATCCATCACCGGCACCACCCTGCTGGTGGACGGCGGCCAGCACCTGATGCGCTTCGAGCGCGACTTTTCGCTCATGTGAATGAGCCCTTACATCGCCCCTTCACCATGAGCTACAACACCAAAGGCACCCAGATCCTGACCCTGAACGGCCTGCGCTTCGACGCCAACCTGGGCATTCTGGAGCACGAGAAAACCAGCCCACAGCCGATCCAGGTCGATGCCGAACTCAACCTCGGCACCCAGCCCCTGCTGCCCACCGACGATGACATCCACCATGTGCTCGACTACCGCAAGGTGCGACAGATCATCATCAACGAATGCACCGCCGAGCACGTCAACCTGCTGGAAAGCCTGATCGGCAAGCTGGCCCACCGCCTGATGCAACTGCCCGGCGTGCTGGGCGTGCGCGTGAAAATCGCCAAGTTGGAAATCTTTGAAGACTGCGAAGTGGCGATCCGGGTGGAGACGGGGCATTGGTGAGACCTGAGTGGACGGGCCCCGGAAAGGGGCCTGACCGAAGCACGCCTCACCGCAGGTCGGTGGGTTGTTGGCCTCCTCTGGTTTTGCGCCACACCCTGTGCTAGCCTTTGCGACATGTCTGTCGAGCAAACACCTCTTGCCTCCGAATGTGCCTCCAATTTTTCCTCAGAATGCCCCTCCGAGGAAACTGCGGCGACCTACGACCTTTGGTTCCGCGCCAAGGTTGAAGAGGCATTGCACAGCACTCAACCCCGCCTGCCCCACGATGCCGCGTTAGCCCGGGTCAAGGCCTTGCTGCAAGAACGTCGCCAAGCCCGTGCTGCCCGTTCTGTGGTCCGCTGAAGCCAGTCTCGACCTGGTGGACATCATTGAGTACATCGAGCAACGCAATGGACCCGCAGCCGAACGCCTGCTGACAGCCGTCATTGAGGCCGCCGAAAGCCTTCCACGCATGCCCGAGCTGTTCCGCCCAGGCCGTGTTCCAGGCACACGGGAACGGGTCATCCATCCCAATTACGTTCTGGTCTATCGCGTGGGCGTCTCCACCCTGGACATCCTTCGGGTACTGCATGCCCGCCAGCAGTACCCCTGAGTCGCCCTGTTGCGTGGTGCGGATCCCACCTGCCCAACCAGGCCAGAGGCCAGGGCCTGGACAAGGACAGATCCTCCAATGCGACAATAAGCCCCATGAATGCCGTTTGGATTGACCCCGAGAACACCGTCTCCGCCGAGGATGCGGACGCCCAGAAGCGCGAGCTGAAGATCGAGCGCGAAACCCACAAGCTGGAAAAGCGCCTGTGCCGCCAGGTGGGCCAGGCCATTGTCGACTTCAACATGATCGAAGCCGGCGACCGCATCATGGTGTGCATGTCGGGCGGCAAGGACAGCTACGGCATGCTCGACATCCTGCTCAAGCTCAAGGCGCGTGCGCCCATCAGCTTCGAGCTGGTGGCCGTCAACCTCGACCAGAAGCAGCCAGGCTTTCCCGACCACATCCTGCCCGAGTACCTGGCCGGCCTGGGCATTCCCTTCCACATCGAGACGCAGGACACCTATTCCATCGTCAAGGAGAAGGTGCCCGAGGGCAAGACCATGTGCAGCCTGTGCAGCCGGCTTCGCCGCGGCATCCTGTACCGCGTGGCCCGCGAGCTCAAGTGCAACAAGCTGGCGTTGGGCCACCACCGCGACGACATGCTTCAGACCTTTTTCCTGAACATGTTCTTTGGCGGCAAGCTCAAGGGCATGCCCCCGAAGCTGGTCAGCGACAACGGCGAGTTCACCGTGATCCGCCCGCTGGCCAATGTGGCCGAAAAAGACCTGATCCGCTGGGCCGAGCACCGCCAGTTCCCCATCATCCCCTGCACGCTGTGTGGCAGCCAGGAGAACCTGCAGCGCAAGCAGGTCGGCAACATGATCCGCGACTGGGAAAAGAAATACCCTGGCCGCATCGAGAACATGTTCACGGCGCTGCAGAACGTGGTGCCCTCGCACCTGATGGACGCCAAACTGCACGACTTCAAGAACCTGCGCCCCACCGGCATCGCCGACGACGAGGGCGACAAGGCCTTTGACCATGAAGAGTTTCCCGCCAGCAGCCCGGCCTTGAACGGCCTGCAGGTGGTGCAGCTCTGACCTTTCTGCGTGTCACCCCCATCGGGGTCAGGAGATTCGCATGATGAGCAAACGCGCGACAACACGATGGCCCCTGCTGCTCTGGCTGGGCCTGCTGGGCCTGCTGCTGAGTGGCTGCGCCAGCACCCACTGGCAGGTCGAGAGCGATGTCGAAACCTATGCCAGCACCCCGGTGGTGAGCCCTGGCAGCCGTTTCCGTTTCGAGCGCCTGCCCTCGCAGGAACAGGCCACACCGCCTGAAGCCCAGGCCCGCATCGAGGCCCTGGCCCAAAAGGCACTTGAGAAGGTCGGCCTGCAGCGCGACGACGCCAACGCCCAGTTCAGCGTGCAGGTCGGTGTGCGCACCACCACGGTCACCGACCCCTTTGCCCCCTACCCCTTCGGGGGCTGGCCAGGCTACGGCTGGTCGGGCCGGGTGTGGGCCGGACGAGGCATGTACTACGGCTCGGGCACGCGCGGCCTCTGGGGTGGCATGCCCTATGCGCCGCCGCGGGTGCTGCGCGAGGTGGCCCTGCTGATCCGCAGCCACACCGATGGCAAGGCGGTGTACGAGACCCATGCTGCCAGCGACGGCCTCACGCGCAGCGAAGAAGTCACCCTGGGTGCACTCTTCGAGGCCTCGCTGCAAGGCTTTCCGACCCCGCCCACCGGGCTGCGGCGCGTCAACATCGACGTGATGATGCCGCCCTGAGCGCGGCCGCGCACAAGCACTCGCCGCATCGTCGGGCGCCTAGAATGGTCGCCATGGACGTCACCCGAATCATTGCCATCCGACATGGCGAAACCGCCTGGAACGTGGACACCCGCATCCAGGGCCAGCTCGACATCCCCCTCAACGATCAGGGCCTGTGGCAGGCGCGCCGAGTGGGCGCCGCACTGGCCTCCGAGGCGCTGCACGCCATCTATGCCAGCGATCTGGCCCGGGCCTGGCAGACCGCCGGCCAGATCAGCGAGCACACCGGCCTCAGCATCACCCCACACACCGGTCTGCGCGAACGCGGCTTTGGCAGTTTCGAAGGCCGCACCTTTGCCCAGATTGAAACCGAGTTGCCCGACCAGGCGCACAAATGGCGCACCCGCGACCCCGAGTTCGCCCCAGAAGGCGGCGAATCGCTGCTGAGCTTTCGCCAGCGTGTGGTCAGCACCGCGGCCGAACTGGCCGCCCGCCACGCCGGCGAACAGATCGTGCTGGTCGCCCACGGCGGTGTGATGGATGTGCTGTACCGCGCCGCCACCGGCCAGGAGCTTCAGGCCCCGCGCACCTGGGCACTGGGCAATGCCGCCATCAACCGCCTGCTCTGGACACCGCAGGGCTTCACCCTGGTGGGCTGGTCCGACACCCAACACCTTCAAGACGAGTCCCTGGATGAAAACACCACCTGAGGCGCTGCTGGCCCTGCGCGGCCAAGGCACCGACGCCATCGACACCCCGGCCCTGGTGATCGACCTCGACGCCATGGACCGCAACATCCAGCGCATGGTCGACTTCAGTGCCAAGCACCAGATCCAGTGGCGCCCGCACGCCAAGATGCACAAGAGTGCCGAGCTGGCCCGCTTGTTGATCAGTGCCGGCGCCACCGGCTGCTGCGTGCAGAAGACCAGCGAGGCCGAGGCCCTGGCTGCGGGCGGCGTGAACGACATCTACATCAGCAACCAGGTGATCGCACCGGCCAAGCTGGCCCGTGTGGCCGGGTTGGCGCAAACCCTGGCCACCCGCGGCGGCTGGCTCACGCTGGCGGTGGACAGTGTGCTTGGCATCGAGCGCCTGGACCAGGCCCTGGCGCACAGCAGCGCCCGGGTGCGCGTGCTGGTCGAAATCGATGTCGGCCAGGGCCGCTGCGGCGTGGCGCCCGGCGAGGCTGCCGTGGCCTTGGTGCGCGACATCAAAGGCCGGCCGCGTCTGCAGTTTGGTGGCCTGCACGCCTACCATGGCGGGGCCCAGCACCTGCGCAGCGCCAGCGAACGTCGCCAGGCCATTGCCAATGCCGTGCAGGCCGTGAACCGCAGTTGCGAAGCGCTGCAGAGTGCCGGTTTCCAGATTCCCCTGATCACCGGCGCGGGCACCGGCACCCTGGTGCTGGAGGCTGCCAGCGGGGTGTACGGCGAGTTGCAGGCCGGCTCCTTTTTGTTCATGGACGCCGACTACTCGCTCAATGAGCGCGATCCGGCGCAACCCCAGTTCGAACACGCCTTGTTCGTCAAGACCCAGGTCATCAGCGCCCGCCACGGCCATGCGGTGTGCGATGCCGGCCACAAAAGCCACGCCGTCGACAGCGGCATGCCCCGCGTGCACACGCCGCCCGGCGCAGAACCACTGGTGTTCAGCAATGGCGGCGACGAGCATGGCCTGCTGACCACCGTGCGCCCTGCCGCGCCGCTGCCTGAGCTGGGCGCGACCCTGTGGCTGATCCCAGGCCATTGCGACCCCACCGTCAACCTGCATGACCACCTGGTCGGCGTGCGCGGCGGGCTGGAGCACGGCGTGGTCGAACGCATCATCAGCGTGGATGCGCGCGGCGCACTGACCTGATCCCTCCGGGTTGATGCGGAGGCGGCCGACGGACGGCAGCCCCAACAATGGCGGGCATGAGCGCCACCCAGATCATCGTCCTGGCCACCCCCGTGTTCTTCGCCCTGATGGCGCTGGAGTACGCCTGGGGTCGCCGCACCGGCCGCAACACCTATAGTCTGCCCGACACCTTGAGCAGCCTGGCGCTGGGCGTGCTCAGCCAATTGAGCGCCGTGTTCATGGTGGCCCTGTCGCTGGGCCTGTACACCCAGGTGTGGCGGCATGCCGCCCTGTGGCGGGCGAATGACTTCTGGTTCAGCCTGCCCGGCTGGTGGCTGGCCCTGCTGTTCTATGACTTCTGCTACTACTGGCTGCACCGCATGGGCCATGAGGTGGCCCTGCTGTGGGCGGCCCACGTGGTACACCACCAGAGTCAGCACTACAACCTGTCGACCGCGCTGCGCCAGACCAGCAGCGGCCCCCTGCTGGCCTGGCTGTTCTATCTGCCGATGGCGCTCGCCGGCGTGCCGCCCCAGCAGTTTGCCGTGGTGGCACTGATCGACCTGCTCTACCAGTTCTGGATCCACACCGAGCACGTGCCGCGCCTGGGCTGGTTCGACCGGGTCTTTGCCTCGCCCTCGAACCACCGCGTGCACCACGCCGTGAACGACGCTTACCTGGATCGCAACTACGGCGGCATCCTGATCCTCTGGGACCGCCTGTTCGGCACCTTCCGCGAGGAATCAGAACCCTGTGTGTACGGCACGCGCAAGCCCCTGAACAGCTGCAACCCGCTGTGGGCCAATGCCGAGGTCTATGCCGACCTGCTGCACACCAGTCGGCGCACCCCACGCTGGGGCGACCGACTGCGGGTGTGGTTCAAGCCGCCAGGCTGGCAGCCGCCCGGCCTGGGCGCCGTGAAACCGGCCTTCGACCCGGCCACCGTGCCCCGCTTCGATCCGCCTTTATCGGGCCCCCAGGCCCTGTTCTGCGGCGCGCAGTTTCTGGCCCTGCTGGGCGCCTCGGCCAGCTTTTTATGGCTGGCCGAAGGCCATGCGCTGCCGCAGCTGCTGCCCTGGGCCGCGGCCCTGGTACTGGGCTGGTGGTGTCTGGGCGCCGCCCTGCAAGGGCGCCTGGCCTGGCTGGAGGTGGGCATGCTCGAAGCCGCGGCCCTTGCCACGCTCACAGGGGCCGAAGGTCTGCAGGGCTGGCACCACCTGCTCAAACCGCTGGCCATGGCGCTGGCCTGGGTGTGGGTGCTGCGCCGGGCCGCACCCGGCCAACCCGAAGGGCGCTTGCTGCTGGCCCTGGGCGCCTGCCTGGTGGGCGACGTGATGCTGATGCTGCCCGACCTGTTTCTGCCCGGCCTGGCCGCCTTTCTGTTGGGGCACCTGGCCTACCTGGCGCGCTGGCGCCAGGATGCCCCCTGGCTGGCCAGCCGCCCGGCCCTGCTGGGCTGCGCCAGCGCCGGGGCCTTGATGCTGGCCGTGCTGTGGCCCCACCTGGACCCGGTGCTGCGCATCGCCGTGCCCGCCTATGTGGGCGTGATCGTGCTGATGGCCGCCCAGGCCCTGGGCCGCGCCACGGTGCTGCGCACCCCCGCCGCCTGGGGCGTGGCCGCCGGCAGCCTGTGCTTCATGGTCAGCGATTCGCTGCTGGCCCTGAACCGCTTTGTGGCCCCCCTGCCCCAGGCCACGCTGTGGGTGCTGGGCAGCTACTACCTGGCGCAGTGGCTGCTGGTGAGAAACTCAGCCCAAGCCCACGCCCAAGCCCACGCCGAGCCAAGCTGATCAACCGCCCGACAAATCACTCGCGTTCCTCGACGGCGTCACCCCCAGGTGGCGGTAGGCGGCCAGGGTGGCGATGCGCCCGCGCGGCGTGCGCTGCAGGTAGCCCTGCTGGATCAGGTAGGGCTCGATCACGTCTTCGATGGTGCCCGACTCTTCGCCGATGCTGGCGGCGATGTTGTCCAGCCCGACCGGGCCGCCATCGAAGCGGTGGATCACGGCCTCCAGCAGCTTGCGGTCCATCACGTCAAAGCCCTGCGGGTCAACATCGAGCATGGTCAGGGCACGTTCGGCGATGGCGCGGGTGATGCGGCCGTCGCCCTTGACTTCGGCGTAGTCGCGCACCCGGCGCAGCAGGCGGTTGGCGATGCGGGGGGTACCGCGTGAGCGGCGGGCAATCTCGAAGGCGCCGTCGTCATCGATCGGTGTGTTGAGCAGGCCGGCGCTGCGGCGCACGATGCGGGTCAACTCTTCGGCGGTGTAGAACTCCAGGCGCGCCACGATGCCAAAACGGTCGCGCAGCGGGTTGGTCAGCATGCCGGCCCGGGTGGTGGCCCCCACCAGGGTGAAGGGCTGCAGGTCGAGCTTGATGCTGCGCGCGGCCGGTCCCTCGCCGATCATGATGTCGATCTGGTAGTCCTCGAGCGCGGGGTAGAGGATTTCCTCCACCACGGGTGAAAGCCGGTGGATCTCGTCGATGAACAACACATCGTTCTTCTCGAGGTTGGTCAGCAGCGCGGCCAGGTCCTTGGGTTTTTCGAGCACCGGGCCGCTGGTCTGGCGCAGGTTGACGCCCAGTTCGGCCGCGATGATGTGGCTCAAAGTGGTCTTGCCCAGCCCGGGCGGGCCGAACAGCAGCACATGGTCCAGCGCCTCGGCACGCTTGCGCGCGGCGCCGATGAAGATGTCGAGCTGCTCGCGCACCTTGGCCTGGCCCACGTACTCGTCAAGCAGCTTGGGGCGCAGGGCGCGCTCGATGGCCTCTTCATGGGGCGAGGTCGGCGCCGCCGACACCACGCGCCGGTCGGGGGCGGGAACAGGGGCGAAATCGTCGGTCTGGATGGTCACGGCGGCTCAGGACAGGTCAGGGCTTCAGAAAAAACCGGGTGAGGCGTCAAGCCGGCTCACCCGGGTCAAGACTATATAGCGCCGCCCTGGCAAAGACAGCGTGGCCGGCTCAAGTGAGGGCCTCGGATGCCGATAAAGCAAGTAACCTTTACTGACATTCAAATCAGAACGGTCACAAACCACGGGTCCGATGATGACGAAGAACCAAGAACACACCAGAACCCTCCTGCCGACGGACCGACCCGGCATGAATCGACCCTTGACCCTGTCTCTGCTCTTGCTGACCTGCGCCCTGGGGTTGGGCCTGGCGGGCACCGCCCGCGGGGCAGACGACCATGGCGATGCCCATGGCAAGCCCCCAGCCAAAGCCACTGAGAAGGCTGAAAAAGCCGAAAAAGCCAGCCCAGCCGACGTGGCAGCCCGGATCCGCGAAGGCGTGGAGCGCAACAACCAGGCCGGCCGCGGTGCCAAGGGCGAAGGCGCCACCGTGATCGAGGTGCGCATGCCCAAGGCCACGCCCACCAAACCCTCCGGGGCCCTGGCCAATCCGATCGATGCGCGCAGACTCGCCGCCGCCGACAAGGAAAGCAACAGCCGCGAGTACATCCGGGCCAAGGCCGCGGCCATGGCCGGGGGCGAGGACGCGCATGGCAAGGCCGAAGGGGCCGCCGCCGAGGTCCACGGCCAGCACGGCAGCGCCCACTGGGAGTACGAAGGCGAGAACGGTCCGGCGGCCTGGGGCAAGATGCAGCCCGAGTTCAGCACCTGTGGCCTGGGCCGGCGCCAATCGCCGGTGCACATCACCGATGCCGACACCCTGGTGGGGCCTGCCGAACCGCTGCAACTGCGCTACATGCCCAGCACGGCGTCGGTGGTGAACAACGGCCACACCATCCAGGTCGACCTCGACCCGGCCAGCCCCAACACGCTGACCGTGCGCGGCTCGACCTACAAGCTGGTGCAATTCCACTTCCACCACCCGGCCGAAGAGCGCATCAACTACAAGGGCTATTCGATGGTGGCCCACCTGGTGCACAAGAACGACCAGAACCAGCTGGCCGTGGTGGCCGTGCTGATGGACCCAGGGCCGGCCAGCGCCTTCATCAACAAGGTCTGGACCTACATGCCGCTGGACAACCAGGACCGCGTGCAGATGCCCCCGGGCGCCCTGAACGTGGCCGACTTGCTGCCCCCCGATCTGCGCTATTACCAGTTCCTGGGCTCGCTGACCACGCCCCCCTGCACCGAAGGCGTGCTGTGGCTGGTGCTGAAAACCCCCGTCACCCTGAGCCCGGAGCAACTGCGCCTGTTCTCCAAACTGTTCCCCAACAACGCCCGCCCCACCCAACCCCTGAACAACCGCGTGGTGCGAGAAGTGCAATGACCGGCGATGCGTGAACGTTGAGGGCCGCCAGCCCCCCTTCACCGTCCAGCCGGCCTGCAACGAAGGGGTCAGGCCGGCGCCGGGCCGCCCCAAGGCGGCCTGCGGCCCCCTCGGGGGGCTGAGCCCTGCGGCTCCAGGCCTGCCTGCGCAGGGCTGGACAGGGCGAAGAGCGTCCGCGTCTCGCGGCCGCACGTGGGAGTGACACGAAGGGCACGACCGTGGGGGCCACATCAGCCCGCCGCCGGGCCGCCCCAAGGCGGGCTGGGCCCCCTCGGGGGGCAGCGACCACACGCAGTGAGGGAGCGTGGGGGCCAGTCACCCTCCAGCAAAGCGAATCTGATTGCTGCCGGCGCGCTTGGCCGCGTACATGGCGGTGTCGGCCCGAGCCAGCAGGTGGTCACGGTCGCGGGCATGTTCAGGGAACAAGGCCAGACCGGCACTGGCGCTGATGCGGATCTCCTGGTCGCCCAGCGAGTAAGGCTGGGCCAGCAGGTCGATCAGCTTGCGGGCCAGCTCGGCCGCCACGTCACGGCTCGCGACATCGAACATCACCAGCACAAATTCATCGCCCCCGATGCGGGCCAGGATGTCGGCCTGGCGCACGCCACTGCGCAGGCGGGTGGCAATGGCCTGCAGCAGGCGGTCCCCCATCTCATGACCCAGGTGGTCGTTGACGGGCTTGAATCCATCCAGATCGAGAAACATCACGGCCAGGCGCCGATCCTGACGCTGGGCCAGGGCCAGCAACTGGGCCAGGCGATCCATCAGGCTGCGCCGGTTGGGCAGGCCAGTGAGTGCATCGTGATGAGCCAGGTGCTCCATGCGGCGCTCGCTTTCCTGCAGCTTGTCCAGCAGGTAATTGAAGCCCACCACCATTTCGCCCACCTCGTCCCGGCGCACCACAGGCAGCGGGGCCAGGGGCTCCAGCCGATCGGCCATGCGGTGCATGCGCCGGGCGCTGTCGATCAGGGGCAGAAACTGGCGGCGCAGTACAAAAGCCAGCCCCACCACCACCACCGAGGCAATCACCAGGCTGGAGCGCAAAGCCAGCTTCTGCACGGCCCCCATCGCCTCAAAGGCCACTTCGGCCGGAATGCCTGCCACCACGAACCAACCGGCCGAGGGCACGCTGGCCACACCAACAATCTCTTCGCCACCGCGGGCGTTGGTGGTCACGCCTGCGCCACGCCAGCCCGTCATGGCCCGGTCGTGCAGCGGATCGACGCCTGCCGTGGGGGTGCGTTGCAGGCGCCACTCGGGCGCCGAGGCCGCCACAACCATCTGCTCAGCCGGAGAAATCAACCAGAAATCAGCCCCTTTGTCGGTCCGGGGGCGCTGCAGCAGGTCCAGGAACCCCGGGGCGTCCAATTCCGTGACGCCGGCCAGCACGGCCAGCAGGTGCCCGCGCGGGTCTTGCACCGGCACGGCCATCAACAGCTCGGCCACGCCGGAGGCCTCCGAGACCCGGGGCCGCGCCATGACAAAGCCAGGTTGTTGCACCAGGCGCTTGAACCACTCGGTTTCATGGAAGGGACTGGAGCGCTGCCGCGGGCGCGGCGGAAAATCGGCCCAGGCGCCATGCCCATCAGGGCGCACCAGAATGAACCCATGTGAGAACAGGGGTGCCAGCGTCTGGCGCTGCGCCAGCCAGGCCTGCAAAGCCTCGGGCTGCCCGAGCAGGGCCGGCGGCAACTCGATGGCCACCCGCTCCAGCAGGGCACGCCGGGCGCGCACCTTGGCATCGACGTCTTCGGCCACGTAGTTGGCCAACGTGGTCTGCTGGCCCATCACCACGTCTTGCAGACTGCCACGCACCACCATGGGCAGCAAGGTCATGCGCATGATCAGGCCCAAGGCCACGGTGGCGATGCTGATGCCAATCAAACGGGTGGCCAGGCTATTGGCAAATCGGCGAAAAGCCATCCAGAGGTTCCTGCTGCGGATTAACGGCGGTGCAATCCCGTCGCGTGTCCAAAATCTCGCAGGGGCCGGGGAAGACCTTGAACACGTTCTGAGTGAGTGGCTGTCAGTATACGGAGTCACGACCGCTCGTCGGCCTCAAGTGCAGCTTTCCAGGAAGGCGGCAATCAAGCGCGCACCGCGTCTGTCGCGCAGGCAATACAGATACTCGACCAGGCTGGGCACCTCGTCCTCAAACGGCAGCACCACCAGTTCGGGATGGGCGCTGGCCTCGTGGCGAGCAAACACACTCACCCCCATGCGCCGGATCACGGCCTCGCGGATGGCTTCGCGGCTGGCGATCTCCAGGCTGCGGCCCACCGCCACCCCGGCCCGGGCCAGGGTGGCCTCGGTGAGCTGGCGGGTGGTCGAGCCGCGCTCGCGCACGATCAGCTCGCAGCCGGCCAGGTCGCTCAGGCGCAGGGCCCGCCGCGCCGCCAGCGGGTGGCTGCGGTGCAGCAGCAGCACCAGGGGGTCGGTGCCCAGGGTGAGCCGATGCAGGCGTGCATCGGTTTCCAGGTGGGACGAGGTGGCCAGGTCCACCTGGAAAGCCAGCAGGGCATCCACCATCTGGCGCGAATTGCCCGCCCCCAGGCTCAGATCGACCAGGGGGTAGCGCTGGCGAAAGCGCTGCACGATGTCCAGCACGTAGTACGGTGCCGTGGCCCCCAGGCGCAGGTGGCCGCGCGGCTGATCACCCGAATTTCGCAGCGCGAACTCCACCTGGATCTCTTGTTGCAGCAACTGATCCACATGGGGCAGCAGTTGCACGCCCTCGTCGCTCAGGCTCAGGCGCCCACCCTGGCGGCGGAACAGCTCCACCCCGTAATGCGCCTCCAGGGCCTTGATCTGGCTGGTGACGGTGGGCTGGCTCAGGCCCAGCTGGCGCGCCGCCTGGGTCACGCTGCCCAGGCGGGCCACGGTGAAAAAGGATTTGAGTTGGCTGACGAACATGACCCAAATCCGCCAATGGTGGCTTCAGGATTTTGCGGCTTCGTGACACCGGCGTTTCACACAGGCTGCCTAAATTAGCGGCCAGAGCCCCGGCTGGCGGGCTCCACCCCCGGTCAGGCGACGTTCGCGCCGCCCCCTCGCAACGACTCTGCAACGACTTTTCAGGACACACACCATGCGCACCACCTTCTCCACCTGGGCTCGCCGAATGGGCCTTCAACTGGGCCTGTTCGGCACCGTGCTGGCCACCGCCCTGGCCGCCTCGCCCGCCCTGGCCAAGACCGAGTTGCTGGTCTACACCGCCCTGGAAGCCGACCAGATCAAGGCCTACAAGAGCGCCTTCGAGCAGGACCACCCCGAGATCGAACTGAAGTTCGTGCGCGACAGCACCGGCATCGTGACCGCCCGCCTGCTGGCCGAAAAGGCCAACCCGCAGGCCGACGTGGTGTGGGGCCTGGCCGCCACCTCGCTGATGCTGCTGGACAAAGAAAACATGCTGCAGCCCTACGCCCCCAAGGGCCTGGAGGCCGTGCGCGCCAACATGCGTGACCCGCGCGCCACCCCCACCTGGGTGGGCATGGACCTGTGGTCCTCGGCCGTGTGCTTCAACACCGTGGAAGCCGCCAAGCGCAAGCTGCCCACCCCCACCAGCTGGGCCGATCTGACCAAGCCCGAGTTCAAGGGCACGCTGACCATGCCGCATCCGGCCTCCAGCGGCACCGGCTTTCTGATGGTGTCGGCCTGGCTGCAGGTGATGGGCGAGGACAAGGGCTGGGCCTTCATGGATGCGCTGCACCAGAACATGGGCGTGTACACCCACAGCGGCTCCAAGCCCTGCCGCCAGGCCGGTGCCGGCGAGTTCCCGGTGGGCCTGAGCTTCGAATACCGCGCCAACAAGACCAAGAAGGACGGGGCCCCGATCGACATCATCTTCCCCAAGGAAGGCCTGGGTTGGGACGTGGAAGCCACCGGCGTGATGAAGACCACCAAGAAGCTCGAAGCCGCCAAGGCCCTGGCCGACTGGTCGGTGACCAAGAAGGCCAACGAGCTGTACGCCGCCAACTTCGCCGTGCTGGCCCTGCCGCAGGTGCAGGAGCGCCTGGAGTTCGTGCCCTCTGACCTGGAAAAGATGCTGGCCAAGAACGATTTCGTCTGGGCCGCCGCCAACCGCGACCGCATCCTGACCGAATGGGCCCGCCGCTACGAAGCCAAGGCCGAGAAGAAATAAGCCCCCCTGCCTGTCAGCGATCCGAGCCCCGCATGCTGTCCATCCAACACATCACCAAGCGCTACCGCGCCCAACCCGTGCTGCGCGGCATCGCGCTGGACGTGGCCGCCGGTGAGTTCATCAGCCTGCTGGGGCCTTCGGGTTGCGGCAAGACCACCCTGCTGCGCATCCTGTGCGGCATCGAGACGCCCGACACCGGCAACCTGACCCTGCGTGGGCAGGACATCACGGCGTGGTCGGCCGCGCAGCGCCGCTTTGGGGTGGTGTTCCAGAGCTACGCCCTGTTTCCCAACCTGACGGCGGCCCAGAACGTGGCCTTCGGGCTGCAACACACCCCGCGTGCCCAGCAGGTCGAGCGGGTGGCCGAGATGCTGGCCCTGGTCGGCCTGGGCGAACAGGGCCACAAGGTCCCGGCTCAGCTCTCGGGTGGGCAGCAGCAACGTGTGGCCCTGGCCCGTGCCCTGGCGCCACGGCCCGAACTGCTGCTGCTCGACGAACCCCTGAGCGCACTCGACGCCCAGGTGCGCGGCAGCCTGCAGGCCGAGATCCGCCGCCTGCAACAACAGCTGGGCATCACCACCGTGATGGTCACGCACGACCAGGACGAGGCCCTGTCGATGGCCGACCGCGTGGTGGTGATGCACGAGGGCCGGATTGAACAGCAAGGCTCGCCCCGGCAGCTGTACGCCCGCCCCGAAACCCGCTTTGTGGCAGGCTTTGTCGGCCGCATGAACCTGCTGCCGGCCCGCGTCGTGGCCGCAGGCTGGCTGGAGGCCGGCAGCACCCGCCTGGCCTGCGACACCAGCGCCTACCGCACCGGCAGCCCGGTGCTGCTGGGCCTGCGCCCCGAGGCCGTGGTGCTGCAGGCGGCCCCCGGCGCCGACCCAGCCCAGCCCGCCAACGGCGTGCGGGCCCGCGTGCTGGAAACCCAGTTCCATGGGCCCACCGCCTTGCTGCGCCTGCACTGCGACAGCCTGCAGGCCACCCTGGACGCCCAATGGCCCACCGGGGCCGATGCCCGCCTGCCCGACTGGCTGCAGGGCGAGCTGGTGCTGAGCCTGCCCGCCCCGGCCCTGCACCTGCTGCCGCTGCCCGAATCGGTGAGGCGCGCGGCATGAGCACCCTGCCTCTGCCGACCCCCGTGACGACGCCCCTGCCGATGGCCCCGGCATCGCCCCCACCCCCCGCCATGGTCACGCCCGAACGGCCCTGGCTCGCCGCCTTGCTGGGCGGGGCCCTGCTGTTGCTGGCCGTGGGCATCGCCCTGCCCGTGCTGGCCTTGCTGGGCATGAGCCTGTGGGGCAGCTCGGGCGAATTCGTCGGCCTGGCGCACTTTGCCGCCTACGCCCGCAGCCCCAATGTGCTGACCTCGCTGTTCAACAGCCTGTGGCTGTCGGCCCTGAGCGCCAGCGTGTGCGTGCTGCTGGCCTATGGCTATGCCTACGCCTTGACCCAGTCCTGCGTGCGCGGGGCCCGCCTGTTCCGTGCCGTGGCCCTGATCCCGCTGCTGGCGCCCTCGCTGCTGATGGCCATCAGCCTGATCTACCTGTTCGGCAACCAGGGCCTGCTCAAGGGCGCACTGCTGGGGCTGCCGGCCTATGGGCCCTTTGGCATCGTCACAGGCTCGGTGCTGTGGACTTTTCCGCACGCCCTGCTGATTCTCAGCACCGCCCTGGCCACCAGCGATGGGCGGCTGATCGAGGCCGCCACCACCCTGGGCGCCAACCGCTGGCGCGTGTTCTGCCAGGTCACCCTGCCGGGCAGCCGCTACGGTCTGATGATTTCGTGGATCGTGGTGTTCGTACTGGTGATCACCGACTTCGGCGTGCCCAAGGTCATCGGGGGCAACACCCAGGTGCTGGCCACCGACATCTACAAGCAGGTGATCGGCCAGCAGAACCTGCCCATGGGGGCGGTGGTGGCGCTGATCCTGCTGCTGCCGGCGGCCCTGGCCTTTGCCGCCGAACACCACCTGCGCGCACGCCAGAACGCCAGCCTGGGGGTGCGCTCAGTGCCCTACCAGCCTCAACCCCAGCCGGGCTTGGACCGCGCCCTGTTCGCCTACTGCAGCCTGATCGCCCTGGCCTTGCTGGGCGTTCTGGCGGTGGCCGTGTTTGCCTCGCTGGCCAATTACTGGCCCTACAACCTCACACCTTCGTTCAAGAACTATGACTTTGACATGATGGACGGCGGTGGCTGGGCCAGCTATGGCAACTCGCTGCGCATGGCTGCCGGCACGGCCGTGCTGGGCAGCGCGCTGAGCTTTCTGACCGCCTACCTGGTCGAGAAACCACGCAGCTTTGCCGGGGCCCGCCAGGTGCTCAACGCCATCGCCTCGGTGCCCATGGCCGTGCCCGGCCTTGCATTGGGCCTGGGCTACATCCTGTTCTTCAACGCCGGCTGGAACCCCTTGCATGGCCTGTATGGCAGCCTGACACTGATGAGCCTCTGCACCGTGGCGCATTGCTTCTCGGTGGCCCACATCACGCAGCTGACCGCCTTGCGCCAACTCGACCGCGAGTACGAACTGGTGGCCGAATCGCTGGGCGTGCCGTTCTGGAAAACGCTGTGGCGCGTGCACCTGCCGGTGTGCCTGCCGGCCCTGCTGCAGGTGGCGGGCTACTTTTTCGTGAGTGCCATGACCACCGTGTCGGCGGTGGTCTTCATCTACTCGCCCGAAACCACCCTGGCCTCGCTGGCCGTGCTGGCCATGGACGACGCGGGCGACATCGCCCCGGCCGCGGCCATGGCCACGCTGATCTTCATCAGCGCCGCGATGGGCCGCGCGCTGCTGGGGGCACTGGAGCGCCTGCTGGTGACGCGAACGCAGCGCTGGAGAAGCCGCTGATGACAGCTTGCCATCCCCCCGGCAGCCGCTGCGGGGCCACCGGCCCGCCCCAGACCTGACGCCCCGCTGAGCCCCCCGATGCCCCCCGATGCCCGCCAAGGCCCGTCAAGGCCTGTCGAAGTGGCCGGCAGGGGTGCGCTCGCCCCAGCCCCTTGTCGCCCCCCTCCCTCAACCTTCCCAATCCCCAATGAACAACAACGAACCCTGTGATCTGCTCGTGGTGGGCGCCGGCATTGTCGGCCTGGCCCACGCCTACTGGGCCGCGCGGCGCGGCCTCAAGGTGGTGGTGGTGGAGCGCGATGCCCAGTGCATCGGCGCCTCCATCCGCAACTTCGGATTCGTCACCGTCAGCGGCCAGAAAGCCGGCGCCCATTGGCGCCGCGCCCTGCGCTCGCGTCAGGTGTGGGCCGAAGTGGCCCCCCAGGCGGGCATCGAGGTGCTGCACCAGGGCCTGTGGCTGCGCGCCCAGCGGCCCGCCTCGCAGGCGGTGCTGGAGGCCTTCATGCGCACCGAGATGGGCGAGCACTGTGAGCTGCTGAGCCCCGCCGAAGCCGCGCGGCGCCACCCGGCGCTGCAGACCGACGGCCTGCAGTCGGTGCTGTACAGCCCGCACGAGCTGCGCGTGGAGTCGCGCAGCGCGATCCCGCAGCTCACGCAGTGGCTGGCCGAGGTGCTGGGGGTTCAGTTCCGCTTCGGCGAAACCGTGCAAGCGGTGCAGACGCCCGTGGTCGAGACCTCGCGCGGCCGCTACCGGGCCGAGCGCGTGGTGGTGTGCACCAATGCCGAACTCAACGGCCTGTTCGCGCCGCAATGGACGCCGCACCAGATCCGCCTGTGCCAGTTGCAGATGCTGCGCGTGCGGCCCCAGCCCGGCTTCAGGCTGCAGGGCTCGGTGATGGGCGATCTGAGCCTGGTGCGCTACGAGGGTTACTCCGAACTGCCTGAAGCCCAGGCCGTGCGAGAGCAACTGCTGCACGAAGAGGCCCTGAGCCTGCAGCACGGCATCCACCTGATCGTGGTGCAGAGCGCCGACGGCTCGCTGGTGGTGGGCGACTCGCACCATTACGGGCCGGTGCTGCCGCCGTTCGCGCTCGAAGAGGTGGACCAGCTGATCCTGCGCCACCTGCGCGAAGCCCTGCACCTGAGCCAGGCCGAGGTGAGCGAACGCTGGGTGGGCACCTACCCATCGTCGGCCACCGAGCCCTGCATCGTGCAGGCGCCCGACGCCCAGACCCGCCTGGTGACCGTGACCGGCGGCACCGGCGCCAGCACCGCCTTCGGCCTGGCCGAGGAAGTCTTCAACGCCTGGTGAAACCCAGCGGAACTCACAGATGAACCCCACCCCCCTCTCCCCCCTGTCCTTGCAGGCCGTCGTGTTCGACTGGGCCGGCACCGTGATCGACTTCGGCAGCCTGGCCCCCATGGACGCCTTTGTGCAACTGTTTGCGCGCTACGGCGTGCGCATCGACGTGGCCGAAGCCCGGGTGCCCATGGGCCTGGCCAAGTGGGACCACATCCACGCCCTGGGCCATGCCCCCCGCATTGCGGCCGAGTGGCTGCGCGTGCACGGCCGCCCTTTTGACGACGCCGACTGCGACACGCTGTACGAGGTCTTCACGCCCATGAACGCAGCCAGCGTGCGCGACCATGCGCAACTGATCCCGGGCGCCCTGGCCACCGTGCAGGCCCTGCGCGAACGCGGCCTGAAGATTGGCTCAACCACCGGTTACAACCGCCCCATCATGGAGGTGGTGCAGCCCCTGGCCGCCGCCCAGGGCTACATGCCCGACAACCTGGTCTGTGCGGGCGACATGGACAGTGCCCGCCCCGGCCCGCTGATGATGGTGCGCACCCTGTCCGACCTGCAGGTGTGGCCCCCGGCCGCGGTGGTCAAGGTGGACGACACCGTGCCCGGCCTGCAGGAGGGCCGGGCCATCGGTTGCTGGGTGGTGGGCCTGGCCGTCAGCGGCAACACCCTGGGTCTGACAGAAGCCCAGTGGCGCGCCACGCCCGAGCCCGAGCAGCACCGGCTGCGCGCCCAGGCCAGGGCCGAGCTGCTGGCCGGCGGGGCACACGAGGTGATCGACAGCGTCGCCGACCTGCTGCCGGTGCTGGCGACCATCGAGGCCCGGCTGGCCCGGGGCGAGCGACCCGACTGACACCCACTCGCTTGACAGCGCCCTGGCCGCCAGCGGCCCGGAGGCCCGACGGCCAGCGCCGTCACCAGCTGGCGCGGTACTGCATGCGCTCCTGCCGCCCCAGGGTGGCCGGCAGGTAGCGCCGGCGCAGGGCGGCCACCGCCTGCATGCCCTGGCGGTCCACCGCCAGATCCGGGGTCAGGCCATGAACCGGGTCCAGCAGCAGGCCATAGGCGGCGCGGGCCAGCACCAGGTCCAGGCCTGGCACATGGGCCTGCAGCAACGCACAGGCGGCGGCCGGCTCGCGGCGACACCAGGCCAGGCCCTGCCGGTAGGCCTGCAAAAAGGCCTTGAGCTCAGCCGGATGCCGTTCGGCCCAGACCTGGCGGGTGGCCCCCACCGTGCCTTGGTAGTGCGGCAAGGCATCGGCCGAACGGGCCAGCACCCGGCAGCCCTGCCGGGCCGCCAGCAGCTCGTATGGGGTGCGCAGCAGGGTGGCGGCACAACGCCCCCCCAGCAAGGCCTGGTAGCGCTGCTCGGTGCTGCCCTGCGGCTCGATGCGCAGCGAAGCCTGCGGCAGGCCGGCCCGGGCCAGCAGCTCGTACAACACCAAGGCAAAGCCGGTGTCGGGGGCGTCCACCGCCAGCACCCGGCCCCGCAGATCGTCCAGCGTGCGGATGCCGGGCGCCGCCACCAGGCTCAGAAAGCCGGCGTCGCCCCCCAGCACGATGACCGCATCGGGCTCGCCGGGCACCGGCACCTCAGCCAGATTCTGCTGGTAGGCCACCACGTTGTCGGCACTGACCAGGATCAGGGGGTAATGGCCCGCCGCAAAGCCCTCCATCATGGCCCGCGAATTGGGCGTGAGCGTGAGCTCGATCGCCAGGCCCCGAAGCTCGAAAAAGCCTTGCTCGATGGCCGCCCAAAGGGGCAGGTTCCAGCCGCCATCAAACACGCACACCGGCAAGTGCAGAACCGTGCTCATGAGCTCAGAGGGACTGCAGGTACAAGGCCAGGTCGTGCACCTGGTCCGGCGTCAGGGGGCCGGCCTCAGCCGCCATGGCGGCGCCATCGGCCCGGTCGTGGCCTTTGAACACCGCCAGTTGCAGGGCCAGGTAGCGGGCGTTCTGCCCGGCCAGCCGCGGAATGGTGCCCAGGCCCTGGGCCTGGGCACCATGGCAGGCCGCGCAGGCCAGCACACCACGGGCCGGCTCACCGCCCAGGAACAAGGCCTGCCCCCGGGCCTGTGCGGCCAGTTGGGCCGGCGAGCGGGCCTCGGCGCGGGGCGGCGCCGGTGGCTGGGCCGCGTAATAAGCCGCCAGCGCCTGCAGATCCGACTCGCGGAGCCAGGACACCACGCCCCACATGAAGCGCTGGGCGTTCAGGTTGGCACGGCTGTGATCGCGGTAGGCCTTGAGCTGCCCCAGCAGGTAGGACTCGCTCTGCCCCGCCAGGCTGGGAAACTGGCCCGAATCCGTGCGCCCCCCGGGTCCATGGCAGGTCACGCAGACCTGGCTCGCCAAAGCCGGGGCTTGCGGGGCCGGCACCGATTGCGCGCCGGCCAGGGCGCCCCAGCAGGACATGGCCAGCACACCAGCGGCCAGAAAATGCTTTTTCATGCGATGTCCTTCGATTCAGTACAAAAACCACAGCCCGAGAAACAGGGTGTTGTTGTCGGAGGGCTTGCGGCCCCGGCCGTCGATGTTGGCGCTGGCACCGTTCCACTTCAGGTACCCGGTGTACTGCAGCATCAGGCGCATCTGCGGGTTCAGGTTGTAGTCCAGCTCGGCGATGAGACTGCGGGTGTCGGGGCGATCACTGACCAACGCCCCCGTGGCACCATCGCGCACCCGGCCATACAGGCCGGCATCACGGCTGCCACGCACGTCCACATAGGCCAGTGAGGCGCCGTAGGTGCGCTCATACAGATACGAAGCCTTGAGCCGCAGGGCCTGCAGGTGGTTGTCGGAATGACTGGCCCCACCCCGGCCAAAGGTGGCCTTCAGGTTTTGCTTCTCATGCCCCAGCGAGCCCTGCAGCGAGAAGATCGACGGGTCGGAGAGGTACTGGTACTGCGCATCCAGGCCCAGATCGGTGAAGCGGTCCGTGCTGCCGTGCGGCGTGCCAGGATCGGGGTACTTGTCGACCACCAAGCCGTAGTGGCCCAGCATCAGCGAATGAGCCCCCCATTCTCGGTTCCAGGCCAGGCGCCAGTAGGGGTTGTTGTAGCCGCGCAGGCGGTTCAGGGTGTCCAGCGCCACCCCAGTGCTCAGCACCCGCCAGGTGTTCACCGCGCTGCCATAGCTGCTGAATTCGCCATACCACTGGCGGTCCCACCAGGCATAGGCCCCCAGGCCCACCACTTTCTGACCCAGGCCGCCGTCCAGCACCATGCTGCCCATGGCCTGGGGCCGAGGCAGGTTCGAGCCCGTGAAAGGGATTCCCCGCCACACCGGCGTGCTGTTCCACACATCCTGCAGGGTCGGGTTGTTGTTCAGGTTGAAGCCCAGCACCAGGTCTTTGCCCGCGAGCCTGAGGCGCTGGATGGCGCGCAGGTCGAAGTCATGGATGCCGGCATGCCCCACCGTGCCGCCATCCTGGCCGGGCACCCGGTTGTTGTTGTAGGCCCACTGGGTGTAGCCCCCCAGGTGGTCGTTGATCTTGCCGGCCGCAAACACCGAGAGTCGGTCGAACTGCAGATCCTCCTGGTGCGGCATCAGCGTGCGGCCGCCCGCATCCTGCGACTGGGCCATCTGGGTCAGCGAGGCCTGCATCATCACCGCCAGCGGCACCGCCGCCCGCTCGCCCCAGGTGTAGCCATTGAGTTTGAACTCGCGCCCGAAGGGGGTCAACTCGGGGAATGCGGTGTGGCAGGCCACGCAGTTCTCGCCGGTCTGGCGGGCAAAGGCGGGTACGGCCTGGGCAGGCGCCGCGAACAGGGCGCACAGCAGCAGGCCCCAGGTCACAACGAGAGGACGGATCAAGGCTAGGGGGCGTCTGTTTGACATGGCGGTGCTCCTGGTTGCTGCGCCGACAGCGAGACGCAAGGGCAGAGGATGCAAGCGGCGACACGGCCGCGGGCCCGCCATTTGCAATCAACCGTTTCATCGTCCCGGGCGGTGCCCGCCCCCCCACGCAGGCCAAGCGAGGGGTCACCGCCCCCTGGCCCGTGCTGAATTGGAGCGGGCGGTGACCCGCAAAGCGCACACAACGGTTTCGTGAATGGGGCCAAAAGCACAAAATGTGACTTTGCGACCGGCCTCGCCAGCACCACACAGCGCCCCAAGAAGGCAGGAGACACCATGAAGTTGAGGGTCAATGAGCAGGAGACGGAATTCGAAGCGCCACCCGACATGCCTCTGCTGTGGGTGCTGCGCGATGAGCTGGGCCTGGTCGGTACCAAGTTCGGCTGCGGCGTGGCGTCCTGCGGGGCCTGCACGGTGGAGGTCGATGGCGTGGCCATGCGTTCGTGCGTGGTTCCGGCCAGTGCGCTGGTCGGGCGCTCGGTGCGCACCATCGAGGCGCCGCCCGACCGCATCGTGGCGGCGCTGCAGGTGGCCTGGGTGCGGCACCAGACCCCCCAGTGCGGCTACTGCCAGGGCGGCATGATCCTGGCGGCGGCCTCGCTGCTGCGCCAGAACCCGGCCCCCAGCGATGCCGACATCGACCAATCCATCACCAACCTGTGCCGCTGCGGCACCTACCAACGCATCCGCGCGGCCATCCACGATGCAGCGCAAGCCCTGCAGGGAGCCCGCGCATGAGCCCCGCCATGAGCCCCACACTGAACCGCCGCCGTTTCCTGCTCACCGGCGCGGCGCTCGGTGGCGGCCTGCTGGTGGGCTGCAGCGCCCAGCGCCTGGGCGAAGGCGCCACCTTCGAGCCAGTGGACGGCCAGGTGGCCCTGAATGCCTGGGTCAAGATCACGCCCGATGACCGGGTGATCGTGGCCGCACCGCGCTCCGAGATGGGCCAGGGTGTGCACACCGGCCTGGCCCAGTTGCTGGCCGACGAACTGGACGCCCGTTGGGAGCAGGTCAGCGTCGAAGCCGCACCGCTGGCCCGCGTGTACGCCAACACCGCCTTGCTGCTGAACGTCTCACCCCTGCTGCCCGACGATGACGGCCTGCTGGCCCGCCTGACCCGGGCCTCGTTGCAGACGGTGGGCTATGCGCTGGCCCTGCAGGTGACCGGGGGCTCATCCAGCATCCGCGATGCCTGGGAGCCCCTGCGCCTGGCTGGCGCCACGGCGCGCCAGCAACTGCTGGGCGCCGCGGCCCAGCGCTGGCAGGTGCCGCTGGCCGAGCTGACGGTGCAAGAAGGCGTGGTGCGGCATGCCGCCAGCGGCCGGGCCCTGCGCTTCGGCGAACTGGCCCAGGCTGCCGCGGCCCTGCCGGCCCCCGAAGACGTGGCGATGAAGCCCTCCGCGGCGCGCCGCCTGATCGGCCAGCCCGTGCCCCGCATCGACATCCCGGCCAAGGTCAACGGCCAGGCGCGCTTCGGCATCGACACCCGCCTGCCCGGCCTGCTGTATGGCGCGATCCGGCAGTGCCCGGTGTTCGGCGGCCGTCTGCACCCCTTCGACCTGCAGGCCGCACGGGCCCTGCCCGGTGTGAAAGACGTGATCACCCTGAACGACCAGGCCGTGGTGGTGCTGGCCGGCAACACCTGGACCGCGCAGCAGGCCGTCAACGCCCTGCCGCTGCAATGGGACGAAGGCCCCCATGCCCAGCTCGATTCGGCCGCCGTGTCGGCCCAGCTGCGAGCGGCCCTGCAGACCCCCGGCACACGCTTTCGCCACCAAGGCGACGCCGCCGCAGTGCTGGCCCAGACCCCGGCGCCGCAACGTCTGCAGGCCGAGTACGAGGTGCCCTTCCTGGCCCACGCTGCGCTGGAGCCCGTGAACTGCACCGCCCAGGTCAAGGGCGGGCGGGTCACGGTGTGGTGCGGCACCCAGGCGCCCTCGCTGGCCCAATGGCTGGCCGCCCGGGTGGCCGATGTCGATACCGATCAGGTCACCGTGCATGTGCCTTACCTGGGCGGCGGTTTCGGCCGCCGGCTCGAATCCGACATGGTGGAGCAAGCCGTGGCCGTGGCCCTGCGCACGCAGGGCGCGCCGGTCAAACTGACCTGGTCGCGCGAGGAAGACCTGCAACACGACATGTACCGCCCCGCGGCCATGGCCCGCTTCGAGGCTGCCCTGGATGAACAGGGCCACCCCCTGGCCTGGCGCAACAGCGTGGCCGCCCCCTCGATCGGCCTGTCGACCATGCAACGCCTGCTGCCCAGCCTGGCCATGGACATGCCCGACAAGAATCAGATCGAGGGCGCCTTCGAACTGCCCTACGCGGTGCCCAACCTGGAGGTGCGCCAGATGCGCTGCGCCACGCCGGTGCCGGTGGGCAGCTGGCGCAGCGTCGGCCACAGCTACAACGCCTTCTTCACCGAGTGCTTTCTCGACGAACTGGCCCATGCGGCCCGGCAGGATCCGGTGGCCTATCGACTCAGCCTGCTGGCCCGGCAGCCGCGACACCAGGCGGTGCTGAAGGCCGCGGCAGAACGCGCAGGCTGGGGCCAGCCCCGGCCGGCGGGACGGGCGCTCGGCGTGGCCCTGCATGAATCCTTCGGTTCGGTCTGCGCCCAGGTGGCCGAGGTGGCTGCCGAGGGCGGCCGGCTGCGCGTGCACCGCGTGGTGGCGGCCCTCGACTGCGGCACCGTGGTCAACCCCGACACGGTGGCCGCGCAACTGCAAAGCGCCATCGTCTACGGCCTGAGCGCGGCCCTGATGGGCGAAATCACCCTGCAGGCCGGGCGCGTGCAGCAGCGCAACTTCCCCGACTACGACGCGATCCGCCTGGCCGACATGCCGCACATCGACACCGTGCTGCTGCCCAGCCAGGCACCGCCCGGCGGCGTGGGTGAACCCGGTACGCCGCCCCTGGCGCCAGCGGTGGCCAATGCCTGGTTTGCACTGAGCGGTGAACGCCTGCGCAGGCTGCCGCTGAGACCGGCCCAACAAGTCAAGATCACCTGACAAACCCGGAGCAGCAAAGCCAGCGAACCGGGTCACAATCGCGCCATGAAAGCGCACAAGACCCTGCTGCGGCACCTGCTGCTGACCCGCTACGAATGGATCGAGCAGCGCATGCTGGCCCGCGCGGCGCGCAATGGGTATGGCGAGGTCACGGCCGCCATGAGTCGGCTGTTCACCCACCTGGGCGGGCGGCCGGTCGGGCTGTCCGAGTTGGCCCGCAGGCTCGGGGTGTCGCGCCAGGCCGTGCACCAACTGGCCCGCGAAGCAGCGGCCCTGAATCTGGTTGAATTCGTGGCCAGCGAGACCGATGGCCGGGTCAAGCTGCTGCGCTTCACCCAGCGCGGCTGGGCCATGTCGGACAGCGCGGCCGAAGAGATCGAGGCCATCGAAGCCGAGATCGCCCAGCAGATCGGCGCCCCGGCGGTGCAAACCCTGCGCGAACTGCTGGCCCAGCCCTGGAGCCCCGACGAGCGCTGACGGGCCAACCCCGGGT
The DNA here is from genome assembly GCF_059422285.1 of Curvibacter sp. GW821-FHT01G03. Classification (NCBI taxonomy): domain Bacteria; kingdom Pseudomonadati; phylum Pseudomonadota; class Betaproteobacteria; order Burkholderiales; family Comamonadaceae; genus Curvibacter; species Curvibacter sp. GW821-FHT01G03. The sequence continues at coordinate 346,175 of NZ_JBWKWP010000003.1, read as the reverse complement.
AAACACCCAGCGCCGATCAGGTCCGATCCATTGACAGCCCTCGGTTGAGGCTGAAGAATCGAACGTTCGTCAACAAGATTGACATTTAAAGCCCATCCACGGAGATGTCGGGCCTTGGACGGCAACGCCCCGCCCCCCACCGAGCGTTGCCGCAGGCCTAGGCAGTGACGCCGCCGATCCGGCCGCCGGCGCACGGAGCACCGCTGTGCGGGTTCAATCGGCCGGCTTGTCAGCCATGACCTCAAGGAGATAACGCCGTGTCCAGTAACGCCATGCGGGTGGCACATTTCCAACTGCCCGACGACCCCCCGCGGCTGCACCGCGACGAACGAGAGGCCCTGGAGCGCGATGCCTGGTTTGCCTCGCTGACCCCGCTGCTGCGCCACGACATCCTGCGGGTGCTGCAGATCGACCGCTACCGCGACGGCCAACCCCTGGCCGACCCGCTGGGCGGACAGCACCACCCTTGGATGGGCTGCGTGCGAGGCGCCGTTCGCATCTGCAGCGAGGCCTTCAGCGACCTGCCCCACACGCTCGACTTTGCCGGCCCGGGCCAATGGTTCAGCCTGGGGCCCGCGGGTGATGCGGCCGGCGATGACCTGGGCCCCGACGAGCCTGGGGTGTATGCCGTGGCCCACCGCGACACCACCGTGGTGCGCATCCCCCGCACCGCCATGGCCGGCCTGCTGCAGCGCCACCCCAGCTTCGGCCCTTCGCTGCTGAGCCAGTCGGCCTTGCAGACCCGGCGCCTGATGGAGCGCACCGACGACCTCAAATCACTCAGCCTGGGCCAGCGCCTGGCCAAGCAACTGGCGCTGATGGCCGGCCAGGCGGGCCCGCTCGGCGAAGGGGGCCCGGCCCGGGTGGTGCTGGACATGGCGCAGCACGAGCTGGCCAGCCTGCTCGGGGCCTCACGCCAGCGCATCAACCAGCAGCTCAAGCGGCTGGAGCAGCTCAATGCCATCCAGGTGGCCACCGGGCGCCTGCTGGTGCGGGATCACCGGATGCTGCAGCGGATCGGGGAACAAGGCTGTTGATGTGGCCCCCACGGTCGTGCACTGCGTGTCACTCCCTGCCCCCCGAGGGGGGCCGCAGCCCGCCTTGGGGCGGCCCGGCGGCGGGCTGATGTGGCCCCCACGGTCGTGCACTGCGTGTCACTCCCTGCCCCCCAGGGGGGCCGCAGCCCGCCTTGGGGCGGCCCGGCGGCGGGCTGATGTGGCCCCCACGCTCCCTCACTTCGTGTGGTCGCTGCCCCCCAAGGGGGCCCAGCCCGCCTTGGGGCGGCCCGGCGGCGGCCTGACCTCTCCGCGTTAGGCCTGCTGGAGGCCTGGCGGCCTCAACACCCAGACGCTCGCTGACGCATCGCTGCCGTCAGCCCAAAGGGCTTCTGGCCAATGCCTTACCTTGCCAGAGCCTTGAGGGCCAGTTTGATGCCTTCGCTGACGCCGACGTCGGGGGGCAGGGCCTTGAGGGCGGCGGCGGCCTCCTTGTCGTTGTAGCCGAGCGCCAGCAGGGCTTGCTGGATGTCGGCCTGGGCGTCGCTGGCGGCGGCGGGGCGCAGCAGGTCGATTTCGGCGCCGAGTTTGCCCTTGAGCTCGAGCAGCAGGCGTTCGGCCGTCTTTTTGCCGATGCCGGGCACCTTGACCAGGCGGCCCGACTCCTGCTGGGTGATGGCCTGGGCCAGCTCGTTCACGCTCATGCCCGAGAGCACGCTCAGGGCCGTGCGCGGGCCCACGCCGCTGATCTTGATCAGCTGGCGAAATGCATCGCGCTCGCCGGGCGTGCCGAAGCCATACAGAATCTGCGCGTCCTCACGCACCACGAAGTGCGTCAGCAGCGACACTTTCTCGCCCAGGCCGGGCAGGTTGTAGAAGGTGCTCATGGGCACGTCCACTTCATAACCCACGCCATGACAGTCCACCAACAGCTGCGGTGGGTTCTTGTCTGCGAGGGTTCCGGTCAATTTGCCTATCATTGCAGTCCTTGCGGCCCCGTCTCGGGGCCCTTCGGCCGGAATTATCAGCTTGATCGTCAGACACACCTTCACTCCCCACAACAACCTGCGCCTGGGCCACCTGTGCGGCGCGATGGACGAGCACCTGCGCAGCATCGAGGCGGGGTTGCAGGTCAGCATCGCGCACCGGCACGAGCAGTTCAAGGTGGACGGCCCCAAGGCCCGCGCCACCCAGGCCATGGAAGTGCTGCAGGCCTTGTATGAGATTGCCGAGCGGCCGATCCCAGCCGAGACCGTGCAGCTGATGCTGGCCGGCGACACCGCCCTGCCCGAGGCCCCGGGCGGCCAGGTGGTGCTGAGCACCCGGCGCGCCGACCTGCGTGCCCGCACCCCCACCCAGGCCATGTACCTGGACAACATCGCCACCCACGACATCACCTTCGGCATCGGCCCGGCCGGCACCGGCAAGACCTACCTGGCCGTGGCCTGCGCGGTGGACGCACTGGAGCGCAGCGCCGTGCAGCGCATCGTGCTGACCCGCCCGGCCGTGGAAGCCGGCGAGCGTCTGGGCTTTCTGCCCGGCGATCTGACGCAGAAGGTCGACCCCTACCTGCGTCCGCTGTACGACGCGCTGTACGAACTGATGGGCTACGACAAGGTACAAAAGGCCTTTGAGCGCAACGCGCTCGAAATCGCCCCGCTGGCCTTCATGCGTGGGCGCACGCTGAACAACGCCTTCGTGATCCTCGACGAGGCGCAGAACACCACGCCCGAGCAGATGAAGATGTTCCTCACCCGCATTGGCTTCGGCGCCAAGGCCGTGGTGACCGGCGACGTGAGCCAGATCGACCTGCCCAAGGGGGCGCCCAGCGGGCTGATCGATGCCGAGCGCGTGCTCAAGCGCGTCAAGGGCATTGCGGTGAGCCGCTTCACCAGTGCCGACGTGGTGCGCCACCCGCTGGTGGCCCGCATCGTGGACGCCTACGACGCTGCGGGCCGCCCCGGTACCGCCGCGCGGCGCAACGCCGATTGAGCCTGCCCTGCCCTCTCCGATGACACCCCATCCGCCCACGTCCATGTCCTTGCCTGAACTCTCGCTGTCGCTGCAATTCGCCCGCTTCCCCGACGCCGCGGCCCACCGCGCCGCCCTGCCCCGCGCCCAGGTGACGCGCTGGATCCGCCATGCCCTGCCTCAGCCGGGCGAGATCACGGTGCGCATCGTGGGCAGTGAGGAAGGGCGCGAGCTCAACCTGGCCTACCGGGGCAAGGACTACGCCACCAATGTGCTTACCTTCGACTACGCGCAAAGCCCGGTGGTGATGGCCGACCTGGTGCTGTGTGCCCCGGTGGTCGAGCGCGAGGCCCAGGAACAGAACAAGCCGCTGCAGGCCCACTACGCCCACCTGCTGGTGCATGGCACCCTGCATGCCTGCGGCTACGACCACGAAACCAACGAACGCGATGCGCTCGAGATGGAAACGCTCGAGATCCTGTTGCTGGGCGCGCTGGGCTTCCCAAACCCTTATTGACGCCCAAGGCGCATCAGGCCATCCTGAACCCGCCGCCCGCACGCCCGCGCTTGGGTCGGGTCGGCCCCGCCCCGTCCCGTCCCATCCGCCCCTGGCCCACGCCGGTGCGGCTCTTTCCGCCATGTCCACCTCTGATCCCGCCAGCACCCCCCTGACCCCGCCAGACCCGGTCACCGAGGCGGCCCCCCCGGGGCTGCTGCGCCGCCACGGTGCCGACCTGCTGGCCGGCCTGTCGGTGGCCGGCGTGCTGCTGCCCGAGGCCGTGGCCTATGCCGCCATTGCCGGGGTCGAGCCCCTTCACGCCCTGATCGCCGCGCTGGTGGGGCTTTGCGTCTACCCCTTGCTGGGCAGCAGCCGCTTCGCCATCGTGGCGCCCACCTCGTCCGCTGCCGCAGTCTTTGCCTCGGCCGTGGCCATCGGTGGTCCGGCCATGGGCTACGCCCTGGTGGGGCTGACCGGACTGATGTTCCTCACCGCCGGGCTGCTGCGCGCCGGCTTCCTCGGGGCCTTCATTTCGCGGCCGGTGTTGCGTGGCTTTGCCTGGGCCCTGGCCGTGACCATCGTGATCAAGCAGCTGCCCCACATGGCCGGCGTGGCCGGGCATGGCAGCCTGCCGCTGCCCCTGCTGTGGCAGCTGATGCAAGCCCGTGCCGAGTGGCACCAGGCCAGCCTGGCCCTGGGTTTTGGTGCGCTGGCGTTGTGGCTGACGCTGCGCCAGGTGGCCCAGCGCTGGGTCTTTGTACCGCCGTCGCTGCTGGTGCTGGGCCTGGGCATCGCGCTGTCGGCGGGCCTGGATCTGGGCGATCAGGGGGTGAAGCTGGTCGGCGACATCGACTGGCAGGGCCTGGGCTGGCAATGGCCCGAGCTGCGCACCGAACAATGGCTGCGGGCGGCCGAAATTGCCCCGGCGCTGCTGCTGATCCTGTTCGCCGAATCCTGGGGTTCGGTGCGTTCGCTGGCCCTGCAGCACGGCCACACAGTGCGCGCCAACCGTGAACTGATGGCGCTGGGCGCAGCCAATCTGGTGAGCGGCCTGGTGCAGGGGCTGCCCGTCGGTGCGGGCTTCTCGGCCGCCATGGCCAGCCACTCGGCCGGCGGACGCAGCCAATGGGCGGGCCTGGGCGCCGCGCTGGCACTGGCCTTGTTGCTTTGGCTGGCCCGGCCCTGGCTGGCCCTGATGCCAGTGCCGGTGCTGGCCGCGGTGGTGGCGGGCATTCTTTCGCACAACCTGTGGCCCAAGGCCATGATCGCTACCCTGCGCCTGGGCAGCGATGCTTGGCTGGCCTTGGTGGCAGGGGCTGGGGTGCTGGGGTTCGGCGTGCTGTTCGGCATGCTGTTGGCGGTGGCCCTGTCGCTGCTGCTGGCGCTGCGGCGCTTTGCCCAGCCGCTGGTGTCCGAGTTGGGCCTGCTGCCCGGCACGCGCGACTACCTGGACTGCGAACGGCACCCCGAAACCCGGGTGCAGGCCGGCATCCTGGTGATGCGGCCCGAAGAGCCGCTGTTTTTTGCCAATGCCGAGCAGGTCTTCAGCGTGGTGCGCCAGCGGGCCGAACAGCGCAACGCCCGCGTGGTGGTGCTGAGTCTGGAGATGAGCGACGATTTCGACACCACGGTGATGGAGGCCCTGGCCGAATTCGCCGCCGCCCTGCATCAGGCAGAGCGGGTGCTGCTGCTGGCCCGGGTCAAGGACAAGCCCCGCGAGGCCCTGCTGCGCCAGGGCCTGGCCGATGGTCACAACGGCCACCTGACGCTGTACTGGAGCGTGGACGACGCCATGCGTGCCGCCCAGCGCCTGCAGCCCGCCTGAATCAGTTCATGCGCAAGGGGATGGTGATGGGGCCGTCGTTGACCAGGTGCACCTTCATGTCCGCCGCAAAGATGCCCGTGGCCACCTCCGTGTGCTGGGTGCGCGCTTGCTGCACCAGGTGCTCATAAAGCCTGCGGCCGTCATCGGGGGCCGCCGCCTGGGTGAAGCTGGGGCGGTTGCCACCGGTGCAATCGGCCGCCAGGGTGAACTGGCTCACGACCAGCAGCCCACCCGGCCGGCCTTGACCGTCCAGGTCCTGCACCGAACGGTTCATCTTGCCGGCCTCGTCGCTGAAGATGCGCAGCTTGAGGATTTTCTGCAGCAGGCGCTCGGCCACCGCCTCGGTGTCCCCCCGCTCGGCGCACACCAGCACCAGCAGGCCCGGCCCAATCCGGCCCACCGTCTGGCCATCCACCACCACCCAGGCCTCGCTGACACGTTGAATCACGCTGATCAAAAGCTCACCCTTTCAAGTTCATAGCTGACAAAAATTGAAAAAAGACGCGCTGTTAACATACCGTTCGTCTGAAATGTTACTGTTCGCTCTAATATTCAACACTTTCACAAGGCAGTGCCGCAGTGTGCCATTGCATGCACGGGCCTTTCTCAACGATTGAATCGATGACCAAGCCCCTCCACTCCCACGCCAGACCCCGATGGTCCGCCTTGTCGCCTTTATGGCCTGCGCTGCTGCCTTTGGCGCTGCTGATGGGCCAGGCCCGGGCACAAAACACCCCGGCGCCCGCGAGCACGACCACGCCAGCCACCAGCGCGACCGCGGCCTCCGCCCTGCGCGAGCGCGCAGCCACCGTCAAGCTGGTCAATGGCCAGGTACTGGCCCGAGGCCCGCAAGGTGAACGCCCACTGAACTCGGGCGACGAAGTGGCGGCCAGCGAGCGGGTGCAGACCGGCAAGGGGGCCTCGGTCAGCCTGGTGCTGCGCGACGGCAGCACCTTGATGCTGGGCCCCGACAGTGCCCTGGACCTGAAAGAGTTCCGCTTCAACTCAACCACCAACGAAGGCAACATGGTGCTGTCGGTGGTCAAAGGCACACTGCGCATGATCACCGGCCTGATTGGCAAGACCCGCCCTGAGTCGGTGCGCATCACCACGCCGACCTCCACCATTGGCGTGCTGGGCACCGACTTCATTGTCGAAGTGAGCGAGGAGGTACAGCCATGATCGCCCGTCGCCTTGCCCTGTGCTCGCTGCTGGCCTTGACCGCGCTGGCCGGTTGCTCTACCCCGCCGCCCCCCAAGCCCCTGGTGCCACGCGTGCAGGTGGTGCTGCTGCCCCAGGAGGATGGCCGCCCCACTGGGGTGGTCGTGCAATCGGGCAACGCCAGCCAGACGCTGGTCGAGCCCTTCCAGCGCGCCAGCAGCCGGGCCAACCAGGCCCCGGTGGTCGACCAGGCCGATCCCGAACAGGTGCGCCAGACCTATGACCCCTTGTTCAAGATCGCGCCCCCGAAGCCCGTGCGCTACGTGCTGTTCTTCCAGCCTGGCGGCACGCGACTGACGGGCGAATCGCAAGCCGAGTTGCCACGCATCCAGGCCGAAACGGCCCGCTTCCCCGGGGTCGAGATCCTGGTGGTGGGTCACACCGACACCAAGGGCAACGGCGACGGCAACGACGCCCTGTCGCTGCGCCGCGCCCAGCAGGTGCGCGAACTGCTGGTGCAGCAAGGCCTGCCCGCCAACCGCATCGAAGCCGTGGGCCGCGGCGAGCGCGAGCTGGCCGTGCAGACCGGCGACGAAGTGGACGAGCCACGCAACCGCCGGGTGGAGATTCAGCTGCGCTGATGGCCGGGGGCCTCAGGCGTACAGCCGCTGCCCAGCCTCACGCACGGCCTGGGCCATGACCGGCCCCACGGACTGCAGCACTGGCTGCCACACGCTGTCGTAGGCCGGCAAGGCCTCCGGCGCGAATGAGGTGTGCGGCCAGTCAGACCCCCAGACCAGGCGGGGCGCCTGGCCCGGCCCGGCATGGCGTGCCGCCAGTTCGACCACCCGCTGGATCGACGCCGACAGTGCCGTATAAGGGGCTTGCGCCCCCAAGCGGTACCAGCCGGACAACTTGACCCAGGCCCCCAGGGTCAGCAGAAGCGCCAGCGCCTGCCATGCAGGATCATCGTCCGGCAGACCTGCCTGCAGGCCGGCCAGGTGATCGAGCACGCAAGGCAGCCCGGTGCGCTTGTGCCAGGCCAGGATGGCGGGCAGATCGCTCGCCCGCGCATACCACTGCACGTGCCAGCCCAGGGCGCTCAGCCGGGGCGCCAGGGCGACCAGATCGTCCGCCCCGTTGCCCACCGGCGACACCAGATTGAAGCGCACGCCACGCACACCCAGTTGCTGCATCTGCGCCAGCTCGGCGTCGGTGACCGAGGCGTCGACCACCACCACGCCCCGGTGCCGGCCCGGCTCGTGGGCCAGGGCCTGCAGCAGCACCTGGTTGTCGCAGGCATACACGCTGGGCTGTACCAGCACCAGGTGCCCCACGCCGTGGGCCTGGGCCAGGGCTTCGATGTCTGACAAGGGCCGATGCACGGGCTGGTAATGCCCGGCGGCCACCGGCACCTCGGCATCGAACACATGGACATGGCAATCCCAGCCCGGGGCGGGCAAGCCTGCGGGCGGCGCTTGTGCCGTGGGCGGGGCAATGACCAGACTCATCGTGCTCACCCCACCGAGATCTTGCGCTCGCGCACCACCTGGGCCCACAACGCCTGCTGTTCACGGATGAAGCGGCCGGCGCTGGCCTGAGAGGCATCGGCAAACACGTCGCCGCCCAGCTGGCGCACGCGGCCCAGCACCTCGGGATCGGCCAGGGCGCGTCGGATGCCGGCCACCAGGGCCAGGCGCGTGGGTTCGGGCAGGCCGGCGGGGGCCAGCAGCGGGTTCCACTCCAGCACCTCGTAGCCGGCCACGCCGGCCTGCTCCATGGTGGGCACCTCGGGCAAAGACCGCGTGCGCACACGGCTGGTCACAGCCAGGGCGCGCAGCTTGCCGGCCTGGATGTGGCCCAGTGACGAGGCCACATTGGCAAAGAACAGCGGCACCTGCCCGCCCATCACGTCGTTCAGGGCCGGGCCACCGCCCCGGTAGGGCACATGCGCCAGCTGCACGCCGCCACGGGCCTCGAACAAGGCGCCGGCCAGGTGCTGGGCCGAGCCGTTGCCCGAAGACGCATAGGCCAGTTCACCGGGTTTGGCCCGGGCCAGCCGCAGCACATCGCGCACCGACTGGGCCTCGAAGCCCGGCGTGCACACCAGCACATTGGGGAAGGTGGCCAGCACCGCCAGCGGCGTGAAGGCCTTGGCGCTGTCGTAGGGCAAGCGCGGATACAGCGAAGGGTTGACGGCAAAGGACGAGGCATCGAGCAGCAGGGTGCTGCCGTCGGGCGTGGCGCGCGCCACCTGGCTGGCCGCCAACTGGCCGCTGGCCCCGGGCTTGTTGTCGACCACCACGGTCTGGCCCAGCGCCTCGGCCAGGCGCGGCGCCACGATGCGCGCCATCAGATCGGCGCCGCCACCGGCCGGGTAGGACACCACCAGGGTGATGTTGCGGCCGCCGGCAATGGTTTGACCCGCTTGTGCGCCCAGCCAGGGGGCGGCCAGCGTGGCCGCAGCGCCCAGACACAGGCGTCGGCGGGGTTGATCGATGCGGGAAATGGCTTTGTTCATGGTCTTGTCTCCTGGGTGAATGCGGGGCTGGCTCAGGTCAGGGTCACGGTGTAGTGAAAGGCATGGGCATCGCCGCGGGTGGTGCGCCACTCGACGCAGCGGCCGCTGAGGTCGTAGGCCTGGCGGGTCACGACCGCCGCAGGGTGGCCCGCGAGCAAGGCCAGCAGGCGCGCCTGGGCAGCAGCCAGCAGGCCGAAGCCGATGTCGTCCACGGCGCGCTGCACATGCACGCCGCACACCCGGGCGTACATGGGGTAGAGAAAAGCGTCCCAGTCGGCGCTGTCACCCTGGGCCAGGGGGGCAAACAGGTCCATGGGCAGCCACAGGTCTTCCAGCAGGCAGGGCTGGGCGTCGATCAGGCGCAGGCGTTGCAGGCGCAGCACCGGCTCGCCCGGAGCCAACCCCAGAGCCCGCGCGGCCGCTGCCGAGGCCGCCACCCGCTGACGCGACACGATGCGCGAGGCCGGCACCACGCCCGCGTGCTCACCAAAGCGGAAGAAGCGCAGCATCGAGGCCCCCGCAATGCCCTGGCGCACAAAAGTGCCTTTGCCATGCACGCGCTCGATCAGGCCCTGCTCGGCCAGCAGCTCCAGGGCCCGGCGCAGGGTCCCCAGAGCCACGCCATGTTCTGCCGCCAGCAGTTGCTCGGCCGGCAAGGCGCTGCCGGGTGGCCATTCGCCCGCCACCACGCGGCTGCGCAGGGCTGCGGCCAGGGCGCCATAGCGACTCTGCCCCGGCACCGGCGCCGTGGCGGCGTTGGCCACGCCCCCCTGGGGCACCACTGTCAAGTGCTGTTTGTTCAATTCGGCCTCCAACTCATCTAGAGGACCAGAAGTCTAACCGAGTTTGAAAAATGGCCTCTTGCGGGTTTCGCTCATCTGTTGAGGATTGCCATCAATCTGTTCAAACCCGCCGGACTCGGGCTCAATGGCCAGTCATCGCCCCTCTGCTGAACCCCCTCATGGAACACCACGCCGACACCTTCTTTCTGCAACAGATCTGGCAGGCGGTCGAAGGCGACCCCGCTGCCCTGGCGCACGTCCGCTTCCAGGGCCAGGGCGCCCTGGCCTCGGTCTTCGAGGTCACGCCCTTGGCGGCAGCCTCGATGGCGGCGGCCGGCCTGGCCGCGGCCACCCTCGAACAGGCCTTGCACGGGCTGGACCTCACGCCGACCGTGACGGTGGACCGGCGCCTGGCCTCGATGTGGTTTGCACTGTCGGTGCGCCCCCAGGGCTGGGCCCTGCCCCCGGCCTGGGACGCCGTGGCCGGCGACTACCGCTGCGCCGACGGCTGGATCAGGCTGCACACCAATGCGCCGGCGCACCGGGCCGCAGCCTTGTCCGTGCTGGGCGTCCCCGCCGAACGCGCCGCCGTGGCCGCAGCCGTGCGGGCCTGGCCCGCCGAAGCGCTGGAAAGCGCCGTGGTGGCGCAAGGCGGCTGCGCCGCCGCCCTGCGCAGCGCCCGCCAGTGGCAGGCCCACCCGCAGGGGCAGGCCGTGCAGAGCACGCCGTTGCTGGAGCGGCAGGCCGGCCTGCCTGCGGCCACCCCGGGCTGGAAGCCGGTGCGCAGCCACCCCTTGCAAGGCCTGCGGGTGCTCGATTTGACCCGCATCCTGGCCGGGCCGGTGGCCACCCGGCTGCTGGCGGCGCTGGGCGCCGAGGTGCTGCGCATCGACCCGCCCGGCTGGGACGAGCCCTCGCTGGCCCCCGAGGTGACGCTGGGCAAGCGCTGCGCCCGGCTGGACCTGAAAAGCCCTGACGGCCTGGCCCGATTCCACGACCTGTTGAGGGGGGCCGATGTGTTGGTGCATGGCTACCGCAGCGATGCGCTGGAGGCCCTGGGGCTGGGGGCGGCACAGCGCCAGGCCTGCCGCCCCGGACTGGTCGACGTCTCGCTCGATGCCTATGGCTTCACCGGGCCCTGGGCCCGCCGGCGCGGCTTTGACAGCCTGGTGCAGATGAGCATCGGGGTGGCCGACGCGGGACGCCCCACGCGCGACGACGACACGCCGCCGGTGCCGCTGCCGGTGCAGGCCCTGGACCATGCCACCGGCTACCTGCTGGCCTGCGCCGCCTTGCGCGGCCTCACCCGGCGCCTGCAGCAGGGCCAGGGCAGCCAATGGCGGGCCAGCCTGGCGCGCACCGGGCAATTGCTGCAGGAGCGCCCCAGCGCGAACCCGGCCGCGGCCCTGGCCCCCGAAACCGAAGCCGACCTCCTGCCCACGCCCGAGGCCACCGCCTGGGGCCCGGCCCGCCGCCTGCGGCCGGCCCTGAGCATCGACGGACTGACCTTGCAACAGGCCCTGCCCGCGGGCCCCCTGGGCAGTTCGCCCGCCCGCTGGCACGATGGCGGCTGACACCATCGACACATGAGGAGCCCATGGGCTGGATCACCGCCGAACAAGCCCTGCACGTGCTGCAGGTGCGTCCGCAAACCCTGTATGCCCAGGTCAGCCGCCACGCCATCCGCAGCCGCCCCGACCCGGCCGACCCGCGGCGCAGCCTGTACCACGCGCAGGACGTGCAACAGCAGGCGGCCCGACGGGCAGGACGCCGCCGCGACCAGGCGATTGCCGCCGCCACCATCCGCTGGGGCGACCCGGTGCTGGACACCCGCTTGTCCACCGTGAACCAGGGGCGGCTTTGCTTTCGGGGGCGCGATGCGGTGGCGTGGTCAAAAAGCGCCACGCTCGAAGAGGTGGCCGAGCTGCTGTGGCAGGCCCGCCCGGCATGGCCCCTGGCCAACGCCCCCCACCGCCCCAGCCCGGCGGCGCCCGCCCTGACCCGGGCCCTGCAGGCCCTGGCCGAACGCGCAGCCCACGACCCGGCCACCCTGGGCGCCCAAGCCGACAGCCTGGCGCCCCAGGCCGCCTCGGTGCTGATGACGGTGGCCGAAGCCCTGATCGACGATGCGCCGGCCCAAGCCCAGGGTTGCCCCCTGCATCAACGCCTGGCCCAGCAATGGGGCTGCCCCCAGGCGGCCGAGCTCATCCGTCAGGCCCTGGTGCTGCTGGCCGACCACGAGCTGAATGCCTCCACCTTTGCCACCCGGGTCACCGCCTCGACCGGGGCGGCACTGAGCGCCTGCGTGCTGAGTGGCCTGGCCACCCTGTCGGGCCCGCTGCATGGCGGCGCCGTGGCGCAGGTGCAGGCCCTGGTGGACACCACCCTGGCGCAAGGGGCCGAGGCGGCTCTGGCGCCCGCGCTGCAAAGCGGCAGCCTGTACCCGGCCTTCGGCCACCCGTTGTACCCTGACGGCGATGTACGTGCCCAGACCTTGCTGGCGAGCCTGATGGCCTCAGGCGGGCGGCTGCCACCGGGCTTTGCCGAGTTGCAGACCCTGGCCCTGCAACGCGCCGGCGAACACCCCACGGTCGACTTCGCCCTGGCCGCCCTGGCCCGGCAACACGGCTGGCCGGCCGACGGCCCCTTCACCGTGTTTGCGCTGAGCCGTTGCGTGGGCTGGCTGGCGCACGCCATCGAACAAGTGCAGCAGGGCGCGCTGATCCGCCCCCGGGCCCGCTATGTGGGGCCGGCCCTGGCCAAGCTGCCCGAAACGTCAGCGCCTGACGACACCCGGCCAAGGCCGCGGCCGCCGAACCGCTGGCACCCTTGAAACAGGCCGATGCCTTCGGGTACTTACCTTGCCAACACCACGGGACGAGAGGCACATGTTTTGCCCAAAAAAACGCGTCTCGAACGATCACCTCTCGCAAGTCCAAATGCGCCGACGGGCATGTGGTGGTGCGCCGCCAAGCCATTCAAGCCCATATTCGGTAGCGTCCGAAAGACACCGAAGCAGCGACAGAAATCATGGAGGTTGATGCATGTTGAGTGGCAGAGAGTGGGCGAATCGTTTCCCAACCAGCAAAAGCACCCAGGATCTTGGCCCAGGATTCAGACCACGGATCGAGAGGTTCATTGCCTCTCTCAAAAACGGTGGTGCACGTGTTCGAATCAACGCCACCACTCGCCCCCCGGAGCGGGCGTACCTGATGCACTATGCTTGGCGCATCGCGAGGGAGAATCTGTCTCCAGACAAGGTGCCGGACATGCCAGGTGTCGATATTCAGTGGCGCCATACGCAACCTGACGGCGATATTGACACGCTCAAGTCACGGATGGCAGCAGAACAGATGGTGCAGGCGTTTGAGATCGTCTTCAAGCCTGCACTGACCTCCAAACACACGGATGGCAAGGCCATCGACATGACGGTCACGGGCTATCTCAAAAAGTCCTTTGTCAATGCAAACCAGCAATCCGTGGAACTCAAATCGCACTCCGACCTCCACCGGCTGGGCGCCAGCTTTGGCGTTCACAAACTGATTTCCGACCCACCGCATTGGTCTGATGACGGGCGATAGGTATCCCGCCGTGGCAAGCAAAATGCAGAGGCCGCGCACCCTGATGGCGATAGCCCTGTGCTGCCTGATTCAACACGCCACAGCGCAGGCGCAGCGGTCCCAGATCGGGCTGCTCGATGCGCGCAGGCCGGAGGCAGCCGTCGCCATCCCCCCGGGCGGCGTGCCCCTCGACCCGGAACGACGGTTTGCCTTCCTGGCACTTGATTTCACTGGGGCGCCTGCCCAGCTCGCTTGCTGCGTACAACTCGCTGAATCGACGGACAGCGACTGGATGCAGCAAGACCAGGTGCTGCCTGGACAGCGAGCCCGCTTCACGCCCGCCCCACCCGACAGGGGATTCGCGGGCTTGCTGCTGCCTGTCGGCACGGTCATCGCCCGACAACGCGGGCCGACGCTGTGGCTCCGCTGGGCAGATGGAGGCCGCCCGGTGCAGGTCCGGTATTGCACCAGCGCAGAGGGCTTGCACGTCACATGGCAGGAAGAAGGTCGTCACCCAGGGCGCGGGGCCGTGCGCGCCTACTACCTCTATCTCGGCATGGAATTGGTCCCCAATTGCCCCCGGGGCCCTCAGGGGCGCAGCATGCCCCCCGCCTGAACCAGCCCCTACCAGGGCACCGTGCTGCCGTCATAGGCCCGAAAGCCGCCGTTGTCGGCCGGCCCCAGCGCCGCCAGGGTGTCCAGCATCTCGGCGGCGGCCAGCTCGGGCGGGCGCACGCGCAGGCCCTGCTTGGCAAAGGGCTGCGACAGGCCCGTGTCCACTGTGCCGGGGTGCAAGGCCACGCACACGGCCTCGCGGTTGTGGCGTCGCAGCTCGATGGCGGCGGTGCGCATCAGTTGGTTGAGGGCCGCCTTCGAGGCCCGGTAGCCATACCAGCCGCCCAGGGCGTTGTCTTCGATGCTGCCCACGCGGGCTGACAGAAAGGCCGCCAGCACCGGGCCGCTGCGCGCCAGCAGCGGAAAGAAATGCTTGATCAGCAGGGCCGGGCCGATGGCGTTGACCGCAAAGGCCTGCTGCAGGTAGGCCGCGTCGAGCTGGCGCCAGCTGCGCTCGGGCCCGGCGCCCTGCTGGTGCAGAAACCCGCTGGCCACCACCAGGGTGCGCAGGCTCTGGCCCTGCTCGGCGCACTGGGCAGCCAGGGTGTGGGCCGCGGCCGCGAGGCTGGCCTCGTCCTGCAGGTCGATCAGCAGATCGTCTGCAGGGGCCCCATCGCTGCTGGAGCGGCGCACCGACACCCTGACGCCGGCCTGCGGATGGCGAACGCGCAGGCCCGCAGCCAGGGCCGCGCCCACGCCGCCTTGCCCACCCACCACCAGGGCAACAGCGCCCGGCAGGCCCAGCGCAGGCAAGGTGGGGGCGGGAGGGCTCAAGCCTCGTCGCCTTCGACCAGGCGCACCTTCACCACCTTGCCCTTGATGCGGCCGGCCGAAAGACGGCGCACCGCCTCGCGCGCAATGGCGGTATCGACCGCCACATAGGTGCTGAACTCGTTGACGTTGATCTTGCCGATCTGCTCCTTGGCAAAGCCGGCCTCGCCGGTCATGGCGCCCAGCACGTCGCCCGCGCGGATCTTCTCCTTGCGCCCGCCCACGATCTGCAGGGTGGCCATGGGGGCCTTGAGCGGGCCCTTGCCGGTGGGGGTCAGGCTGTCCAACGGCTGCCATTCGGATTCGCGGCCCTGCATCTGCTCGATGCGGCCGACATAGCCCATCTCGTCCATGCTGACCAGCGTGAGGGCCAGGCCCTCGGCGCCGGCACGCCCGGTGCGGCCGATGCGGTGCACATGCACCTCGGGATCGGGGCTGACATCGACATTGATCACGGCCTGCAGGTTGGCCACATCCAGGCCGCGGGCCGCCACGTCGGTGGCCACCAGCACCGAGCAACTGCGGTTGGCAAACTGGATCATCACCTGGTCGCGCTCACGTTGCTCCAACTCGCCATACAGGGCCAGGGCGCTGAAGCCCTGGCTTTGCAGCAGGCTGACCAGGTTGCGGCACTGCTGCTTGGTGTTGCAGAAGGCCAAGGTGGATTCAGGGCGAAAGTGGTTCAGCAGTTGGGCCACGGCTGGCAGGCGCTGGGCATTGGTGGCCTCGAAGTACAGCTGGCGGATGGTGTTGCTGTCGTGCTGGGCCTGCACCTTGACCTGCTTGGGGGCTCGCATGAATTGCGCGGCCAACTGGTCGATGCCCTCTGGATAAGTGGCCGAGAACAGCAGGGTCTGGCGCTGCGGCGGGCAGCGGCGCACCACCGAGGCGATGTCCTCAAAAAAGCCCATGTCGAGCATGCGGTCGGCTTCGTCGAGCACCAGGGTGTTGACGCTGTTGAGCTGCAGGCTGCCCCGGTCCAGGTGGTCCATGATGCGGCCGGGCGTACCGACCACCACATGGGCGCCGTGCTGCAGGCTGAGCGTCTGGCCGCGCAAGGCCACGCCACCGCACAGGGTGACCACCTTGATGTTGTCGACCGAGCGCGCCAGGCGCCGGATCTCCTGCGTGACCTGGTCGGCCAGTTCGCGCGTGGGGCACAGCACCAGGGCCTGCACGTCAAGCCGGCCAGCTTCCAGCTTCTGCACCAGGGGCAGACCGAAGGCGGCCGTCTTGCCGCTGCCCGTGCTGGCCTGGGCGATCAGGTCGTGGCCAGCCAGGGTCAGGGGCAGGCTGGCGGCCTGGATGGGCGTCATGGCGGTGTAGCCGAGCTGCACCAGATTCTGCAGGGCGGCGGAGGGGAGGCCCAGGGCCTCGAAGCCCTGGGTGACCGGGGCGGAGTTCGAACTGTTCATTGGGGGATTATCCTGGCTATGGGGTTGGGGGGGTGACTTGGCGGTCATTGCGCCCTGGCTGGGGGCTCGAATGGGGCTTGTGCTTTGTTGCACTCAACATGAGGTGGGTCTGCCGCTGCGCTCTGTTCGTTCAGCGCTTCGTTGAAGGGCGGAGGCCGGGATTGCGCCCCGGCGGGCGCCTCACTTTTTTTGCTTCGCCAAAAAAAGTAAGCAAAAAAAGGCGACCCGAAGTCAGGGCCACTTCGTGGTTCCCTGCGCTGCTCGCGCCAGGGGGGTCCCCGCTAAACTCGCTGCGCTCAAACAGACGCGGGGCCTGATCCCCCTGGCACTGCGCTGCTCGGCCCTGCCCCACGGGGCAAGCGGGATCGGGTGCGGGCGAGCTTGCGAAGGCACTGGCGAAATCAGCGAACCTTGTGCATCCAGCAGCGCTGGTGTTTAGCTGTTTGATCTGTTGGGCAGAGCATTGACGCCTCACCGCGCTGCTACGCAGCCGCGCCCTCCGATTGAAACAAACAGGCGTCGCTGCGCAGCAGCAGCCGTCGGTTCCCGATCCCACCCTCCCGTCGGGCACGGCGAGCAGCGCAGACTTGGGCGGAAAAAGGGCTCGCGTCTGTTTGAGCGCAGCGAGTTTAGCGAGACCCCGCCCAAGTTGAGCAGCGCAGCGAACCCTGCGCAGCAGGGCGTGCACGTCGGGTCGCCTTTCTTTGCTTACTTTCTTTGGCGAGACAAAGAAAGTGAGGCGCCCGCCGGGGCGCAATCCCGGCCTCCGACCTACAACAAAGAGCAGAACTACCAGAGCGCAGCGGCACAACAGGCCCTCCAAGGAGTGGACCAACCAAAGTGCAACCACAGCCGCCGCCCTCAAACAG
Organism: Curvibacter sp. GW821-FHT01G03; assembly: GCF_059422285.1. Taxonomy (NCBI): domain Bacteria; kingdom Pseudomonadati; phylum Pseudomonadota; class Betaproteobacteria; order Burkholderiales; family Comamonadaceae; genus Curvibacter; species Curvibacter sp. GW821-FHT01G03. The sequence goes on along the minus strand of NZ_JBWKWP010000003.1, from coordinate 329,191 downwards.
GGTGCAGAACGACCAGCGCGAAGCAGCGATACCCAACCCAACACCGGCACAATGCACTCATGCCGTATTTACCTCCCTTCATCGCCCCGACCCGCCATCTCAGCGCCGAATCGGCGTTGCAACAGGTGCATACCATCTACGACCAGCAGATCGCCCACCTGCGCGACAGCATGCAGCGCTTCGTGCAGGGCGAAACCCTGCCGGGCCATGTGCGGGCCTGCTACCCCTTTGTGCGCATCCACACCGAAACCGTGTCGCGCAGCATGCAGAACCCCGAGATTGCCCACCTGGCCTATGGCTTTGTGGCCGGCCCTGGTCACTTTGAAACCACCCTGACCCGGCCCGACCTTTACCACGAGTACTACCTGGAGCAGTTCACCCTGCTGCTGCAGAACCACGGCGTCGAGCTGGAGGTGGGCACCAGCAACCAGCCCATCCCGGTGCACTTCTCGTTCAGCGAGCATGACCACGTCGAGGGCCAGATGAGCGCCGAGCGCCGCCAGTTGATGCGCGACGTGTTCGACCTGCCCGATCTGGCCGCCATGGACGACGGCATTGCCAACGGCACCTGGACACCCAAGCCCGGCGAGGCCCTGCCCCTGTCGCTGTTCACCGCGCCGCGGGTGGATTACTCGCTGCACCGGCTGCGCCACTACACCGGTACCTCGCCACGCGCGTTCCAGAACTTCGTGCTGTTCACCAACTACCAGTTCTACATCGACGAGTTCGTTCGCCTGGGCCACGAAGAGATGAAGAACCCCGGCAGCGAGTACATCGCCTTCATCGAACCCGGCAACGTGGTGACACGCCGGGTGGGCCTGGGGGCTGAACCCGGCGACGAGCTGGGGGCGCCGCCGCCGCGCCTGCCGCAGATGCCGGCCTACCACCTGGTGCGGGCCGACCACAGCGGCATCACCATGGTCAACATCGGCGTGGGCCCGGCCAATGCCAAGAACATCACCGACCACATCGCCGTGCTGCGCCCGCACGCCTGGATCATGCTGGGCCACTGCGCCGGACTGCGCAACAGCCAGCAACTGGGCGACTACGTGCTGGCGCACGGCTACGTGCGCGAGGACCACGTGCTGGACGAAGAACTGCCGCTGTGGGTGCCGATCCCGGCCTTGGCCGAAATCCAGCTGGCGCTGGAGGCCGCGGTCAGCGACGTCACCCAGGTGGCCGGCCCCGACCTGAAGCGCTTCATGCGCACCGGCACCGTGGCCAGCACCGATAACCGCAACTGGGAGCTGCTGCCCGACAACCAGCCGCAGCGCCGCTTTAGCCAGAGCCGCGCCGTGGCGCTGGACATGGAAAGCGCCACCATCGCGGCCAATGGCTTCCGTTTTCGCGTGCCCTACGGCACCTTGCTGTGCGTGAGCGACAAGCCGCTGCACGGCGAGATCAAGTTGCCAGGCATGGCCAACCACTTCTACCGCGAGCGGGTGGACCAGCACCTGCGCATCGGCATCCGCGCCCTGGAGATCCTGCGCGCCGAAGGCATGGCGCGCCTGCACAGCCGCAAACTGCGCAGTTTTGCCGAGGTGGCGTTCCAGTGATGAGGCTGCCCGCTGGGGCCCTGCGACCCTGAAGCCGCCTTCTTGCGCTGGCGCAAGCGCCACCGGATCAGGGGTTTTGCGGGCGCGACAAAGCGGTCACAATGCGCCCATCCGGCCATTCACGGAGGACACCATGGGGACAAGACAAAGCACCATCGACCACCTGCTGGACCAGCTCGCCGCGGCGGGCCCGGTGTCGGTGCGCAAGATGTTCGGCGAATACTGCCTTTACCTGGCCGGCAAGCCGGTGGGCCTGGTCTGCGATGACCAACTGTTCCTCAAACCCACCGAGGCGGCGCGCCCGCTGCTCAAAAGCGCCGACGAAAAGCCCCCCTACCCTGGCGGCAAGCCCTACTTCCACATCGACCCTGACCACTGGGACGAGCGCGAATGGCTGGTCGACCTGGTGCGCACCACGGCGCTGGCCCTGCCTGAGCCCCCGCCCCGCCCCGCCCGGTCGCGGGCCAGCCGAGGCCTGACAGACAGTTCGGCTTGACCAAGCAGACCCATCGGCAGACTCAGCTGCGGCCAGCCCAGCGCCGACCGATCCCCATGAGGTCACTGAAAGCCCAGCTCCTGACCTGCCTCTGCCTGTGCCTGTTGGCCGCCCCGGCCCAGGCCCAGTTCGGCGGCAAGCGCGGCCTGGGCGGCTCACGTGGCAACACAGGTGGCAGTGGCCCGCGTGCCGAAGGGGGCTTTGCCGCACCCAACTCGCGCCTGAACCAGTTCACCGACCAGCTGATGGCACTGCGCCTGCAATTGCAGCTGGAAGCCGTCCAGGAAGCGGCCTGGAACGACTTCCAGCACCGGGCCGTCGACTGGGCCGCTGAGGCCTTGCGCGGCCGTTACGCCAGCACCGAGGAGGCGGCCCTGCAGGCCCTGGAGCGGCGCTGGAACGAGGCCCGACGCCGGCAAGGCCTGCTGGAGGCCCTCTTGGCCTCGGCCCGCCAGTTGGAGTCGCAACTGAACCCCGATCAGCGACGCACACTCGACCTGCAGTTGCCCGCCCTGCTGCCCTGACCTTCGCCCCCCCCCTCGACAGGAGACCTGCATGCAAGCCTATCTGAATTTCGACGGCCGCTGCGCCGAAGCCTTCGCCTTTTATGCCCGTTGCCTGGGGGGCCAGATCCTCATGCAACTGCGCTACGGTGACTCGCCCACGGGCGATCCGGTGCCGGCCGAGCACCGCGACCGCATCATGCACGTCCGCCTGCAGGCCCGCGGCCTGGTGCTGATGGGCTCCGACATGCCGGCCCACATGGCCTTCGAAGGCTTCAAAGGCTTTGTGCTGTCCGTGCCGGTGAGCGACGCGGCCGAGGGCGAGCGCCTGTTCCGGGTACTTTCCGAGGGTGGCCAGGTGACCATGCCTTACAACGCCACCTTCTGGTCGCCGGGCTTCGGCATGCTGGTTGACCGCTTCGGCGTGCCCTGGATGGTCAACACCGACGCCGTACCCGCGGGCGGCTGAAGACCCCGACCGCTCCGCGCCTCTGGGGCCATTGGCCCGGAATCCCCCTACTTGACCCTACACCGGGGCAGGATTACCGTTCGACGGCCATGTTCCTATCGCGAACAACGAGGAGGCCTTGCCGTGAAGATGCTGCCCCTGCCGCGCGCCAAGGTCGAACTGGGGCATCCCCTGCCGTGGAATGTGCGCGACGCGCATGGCCGGCTGCTGCTCGGCAAGGGCCATGTGGTGACCTCCGACCTGCAGCTCGATTCCCTGCTGGAGCGCGGTGCTTTCGTCGATGTCGAAGAGATCAAGGCTGCCGCACTGACCCAGGTCCAGACCAATCGCGCCCGCGACGTGCTGGCCGCGCCGAACCTCTTCGAGCTCTGGAACCAGGCCACCCTGGTGCTCAAGCGCCTGCTCGACACGCTGGATGTGCAGGTCGGGTTTCCAGACCAGCTTGACCGTTTTTTGCATCACCTTGAGACCCTGCTGGCCAGCCACCCCGAGATCGCCTTGTACCGCTGCCTGCGCCAGGAGGGGGTGAAACTTTTCTATTACGGCTACCAGCATGCCATCCACACCGCCACCGTCTGCCTGTTGCTGGGACGCCAGCTGGGCTGGCCCGAGGCCCGTGTGCGCAGTCTGGCCAAGGCCGCCCTGACCATGAACGTCGGCATCCACGATCTGCAGGGCGAGATGGCGACACAGGACGTGCCCATGCGCGAACGCCAGCGCAGCGCCATCCAGACCCATCCGCAGAAGGCCCTGGCACTGCTGGCGCAAGCCGGGGTCAGCGACCCAGACTGGCTGACCGCCGTGGCCCAACACCACGAACGCGCTGATGGCAGCGGCTACCCCCAGAAGCTGACCGAGGTGGCCGACATCGCCGTGGCCCTGCGGGTGGCCGACGTCTTCATGGCCAAGATCAGCCCGCGGGTGTTGCGGACACCGCTGAGTTCGCAGGAGGCGATCCGCCAGCTCTACCGTGAGGACAAGGGTGGGCCGATCTCGACGGCCGTGGTGAAGATCTTCGGCCTGTACCCGCCGGGCGAGTTCGTGCGCCTGGCCTCGGGCGAATACGGCCTGGTGGTCCAGCGCAGCAACCATGCCAAGACCCCCTGGGTGGCGGTGATCACCGACAGCCAGGGACGGCCAGTGCCCAAGACCGAGCGCCGGGACAGCGCTCAGCCCGCACATGCGATTATTGAGGTGCCCGCCGACCCCCGATTGATCGCCCGTCTCGCACCGGAGCGTCTCTTCGGCTACGCCTCGGCCAGCCCCGAACTGGTGGCGCGCGCAGCGGCCTTCCACCAAGGCATCGAAGAGCCCAAGGTATGAGCATGGGCTGCACGATGGCGGCCACTTGCCTGAGCACACGCTCCCTGAACTTCTCGCAGGTCGATTCCTGGATCAGGGCGCGCGAGGGGCAGGCGCAGACCTCGCCCTGATTTCTATTTTTTCAGTATCCCAAATACCATCGCATGCGGCCTGGACCAACATACCGATCGTTAGTGGCACCGGGCTGGGGGTTTTCCATTTGAAAAACAGCAAGCCCTCGGATGGGAAATATCGGGTGTAGTCAAAAGTTCCCGCCAGAACTTCGAATGGCTGGAAAAACTCGCAAGAAGCTCATCATGCCACCCGGGCCACATCGACCTACCAGTCGCCAGCACAGCCACCCCGTCCTTTGCTAGGCTGCAACGACGCCCCAGGACACTGCCATGCCCGACAGCCCGCCCCCCAGCCTCGCCACCGCCGCCCCGCACCGCCACGCCCGGACCTTGCGCTGGGACATCGGTGCCCACCGCTTCGAGCCCCATTTCCACGAGCAGTTCTTTGTGGCGGCCATCACCCAGGGGGCCTGCCACTTTCAGTGCGCCGGGCAGGCCTACACCGCACACCGGGGCGATCTGGTGGTGATCGCCCCCTTCGAGATCCACCAGGCGCTGAGCAGCGAAGGCGCCCGATACCAGGCCCTGTACCTGGCCGAGTCCGCCCTGAGGTCGGTGCCTCTTTGGCCCGAGCCCATGCCTGGGCACTGCACCCCAGCTGCGGCACCCTGCACAGCCCCAGCCGGGTCGGCCTGGCGGGGCGCCCCCGTGCTGCCGGCCCACGCCCTGGCCATGCCCTTGGCCCAGGCGCTGGACCGGCAGGACCTGGGCGCCGCCGTGCACATGGCCCGCACCGTGCTGGGCTCCGGCTCAGGCTGGGCACAGCACAGCCACCTGCCCCCCCACCCACTGCAACGACCCGAGCTGCGCGCCTGGCTGGAAGCCACCCAAAGCCAACCCACCCTGGCCCTGGGGGCCCAGGGCCTGCAACTGAGCCCGACCGCCTTCAGCCGGGCGTTCCGGCACACCTTCGGCATGCGGGCGGTGTTCTTCCGCAACCAGATGCGGCTGCAGCAGGCCGAGGACCTGCTGCTTCAAGCGATGCCGGCGGGCCAGGTGGCAGCGCACTGCGGCTATGCGGACCAGGCCCATCTGACGCGTGAACTGAAGAAGTTCCGCGGCGTGACACCGGGTCACTACCCCCGGCACTTTCAAAGTGTTGAACTGCCAGGCCTTTGAATGCCAGGCCGTTGAACGACCTGGGCCTCGACCGTGCGGGCATTGAACCGCCGGGCCTTTGATGGGCCATGCCGCTGACCTGGGCGCCTGCGCCCGGCCGGCAGTCTGGCAAGAATGTTCAAGACCCGGGCCAACGGTGCTTGCAACACTCGCCCAGCCGCCCGGCCCACGGTGGGCCAGGGCACCCAAGCCCAGGGAGACACCCCATGCACACCCGACCTTCCTCCGCTGCCAGGGCCCATGCCCCGCAGCACCGGCCCCCACCGGCAAGCAACGCGGCCTGCTTGCCAGCCGCGCTGCCTGCCACCACAGCCGGGAGTGGGCCGCCCAGAACCAGGCCGCTCCACCAGCGGCTGGCCACCCTGGGCGACGACAGCGCCGAGCTGACCTGCAGCATGCACGTGGCCCGCCGCTGGGGTGGCGCCCGCGAGACTGTCGGCTGCAGCTCCTTCGAGGCCGCCCGTGAGCTGCTGCGCACCGGGCGGGCCGACGCCCTGCTGGTACCGGCCGCCTACCCCCGGCTCAACGCCTTCATCATGGACGAGGCCCTGCTGGCCAGCCAGGTGTTCATCATGCCCATTCCCGCCCTGGTGCTGGCCACCTGCACCGGGCCGATCGCGCCTCGGCTGCAGCAGCTGATCCACCATGCGGCAGTCACGCCCTTGTTGCCCGAACTGGGCCTGTGCTGGGTGCAAGCCCGGCAGGCTGACTCGAACGCCGAGGCCTGCCGTCTGCTGCTGGCCGCCCCCCAGCCCTCGGCCTGCATCACCAACGCCTTGTGCGCGACCCACTTCGGCCTGGAGGTGGTGCGCGAACTGCGTCCGAACCTGGCCATGCCCTGGATCTGCTTTGTGCCCCATCCGCCCTTGGGCTCGCGCTCAAGCCCCGGCCTGGCGGAGGCCAGGCCATGAGCGGCAACAGCACCGCCGCCATCCGCCAGGCCCAGGGGACACCGGCCCCCTTGCAGCCCTGGGCCTTGCTGGGCTTGACCTTGGGAGTGACCGCCATCGGCGTCGAAGGGCTGGTCATCTCGCCCGTGCTGGGGGATCTGGCCCACACCTTTGATGCCAGCCCGGCACAGGCCGGCTGGGCCGTCTCGGCCTATGGTCTGGCGCTGGCGGGCGCCGCCCCCATCGTGGGCCTTTGGGGCGACCGGATACCCCGCCTGACCCTGTTGCGGGCCGCCCTGGGCTTGTTCGTGCTGGCGGGCCTGCTGTGCGCATTGGCCAACAGCCTGGTCACGCTGGTGGCCGCGCGAGCCCTGTGCGGCGCGGCGGCGGGGGCCTTCCTGCCGGCCTGCTACGCCTACGTGGGCGACTGCACCGCCTTTGCCGATCGGGCCCGGGCCATGGGCCGTGTGATGGCAGGCTGGTCGCTGGCCCTGACCCTGGGCATCCCGGTCGGGGGGCTGATCGCCCAGCTGTGGGGCTGGCGACTGGCCTTTGTCGCGGTGGCGCTGCTGGCGGCCGTGGCCGCCTGGCGGGTAGGCCGCATGCCGGCCGCGCCCTTGCCTCAGCCCTTGCCTCAGCCCTTATCGCCGCCGTCCTCGCCCACCCAAGGGGCGCCACGCGCGGTCCGTTCAGGCCCGCCATCGGCACCGGGGCACGCGCCGGCCCGGCGCCCGCGGCTGGACCGTGCAGCGCTGCCGTTGCTGGCCCTGAACTTTTTCGACATGCTGAGCTTCTACGGCGTCTACACCTTTCTAGGGGTGACAGTGCAATCCCAGCTGCAGTTGGGCAGCGGTGGCTTCGCCCTCTTCGTGGCCTGCTATGGGTTGGGCCTCATGGCCAGCACGCTCAATGCCGGCGTGCTTGATCGCTTTGGCAAGACACAGGTGCTGCGCGGGGCCCTGCTGCTGCTGGCCTGCCTGCTGCTGGGCCTGGCCCCTGCCACCGCCCACCCAGCCACCCTGGCGGTCACCATGCTGTGCTGGGGGGTGCTGCAAGGCTTGGCACAGACCGGCACCGCCACGCTGGTCACCCAGGTCTCCGAACGAGCGCGCGGACTGGCCATGGCCTGCCTGAGCTGCACCACCTACCTGGCCGTCAGCCTGGGCTCATTCGGCGGGGGCTGGGTGCTGACCCACCACGGCTTTGAGGCCCTGGCCCAGGGCGCTGCGCTGTGCGCTCTGGTGGCGGGTGTGCTGCTGCAGGGCTGGGTGCAGGGCTGGGTGCGCGAGGCCACTTGAGCCCTCGGGCTCACAGCCCCAGTTCGGCGGCCTCGGCGTCGGTGAACACGCGCGAGCGCGTCAAAAACGCCTGGCCCGTGGGGCCCTCCAGCGAAAAGGTGCCCCCCGTGCCTTCGATCACGTCGATGATGAGTTGGGTGTGCTTCCAGTACTCGTACTGATTGGCCCCGATGTAGAACGGGATGCCACCGATGTCGCCCAGGTACACATCCCCCGCGCCAATGGTCAGCTCGCCGGGCAGGTAGGCATTGGCCGCACTGTTGTCACAACAGCCGCCCGATTGGTGAAAGAAGAAGCTGCCGTGCTCGGCGCGCAGTTGCGCGATCAGCGCCAGCGCCGCGGGCGTGGCGATCACTTTGTCGACCATGGAACACCTCCGGATCAAAAAGCAAAAGGCAAAAAGCGCCCGGGCACCCGGCCAGGGCCGGGCGACGGGGCGCGTCAAAGAGAGAGAAGTTTCAATCCAGCGTCTGCCGGATCAGAAGAAGCCCAGCTTGTTCTCGCTGTAGCTGACCAACAGGTTCTTGGTCTGCTGGTAGTGGTCCAGCATCATCTTGTGGGTTTCGCGGCCAATGCCCGATTCCTTGTAGCCACCGAAGGCCGCGTGGGCCGGGTAGGCGTGGTAGCAGTTGGTCCACACACGGCCGGCCTTGATGGCGCGGCCCATGCGGTAGGCCACGTTGCCATTGCGGCTCCACACGCCGGCGCCCAGGCCGTACAGGGTGTCGTTGGCAATGGCCAGGGCTTCGGCTTCGTCCTTGAAGGTGGTGATGGCCAGCACCGGGCCAAAGATTTCTTCCTGGAAGATGCGCATCTTGTTGTGGCCCTTGAACAGCGTGGGCTGCACGTAGTAGCCACCGGCCAGGTCACCCGACTGATGCGACTGGGCACCACCGGCCAGCACTTCAGCGCCTTCTTGCTTGCCCAGATCCAGGTACGACAGGATCTTGGTGAGCTGCTCCTTGCTGGCCTGTGCACCGATCATGGTGTCGGTGTCCAGCGGGTTGCCCTGCACGATGGCGGCCACGCGCTTGAGCACACGCTCCATGAACTTCTCGTAGATCGATTCCTGGATCAGGGCGCGCGAAGGGCAGGTGCAGACCTCGCCCTGGTTGAAGGCAAACAGCACCAGGCCTTCGATCGCCTTGTCGAGGAAGGAGTCGTCCTGGTCCATCACGTCGGCAAAGAAGACGTTGGGCGACTTGCCGCCCAGCTCCAGGGTGGCCGGGATCAGGTTGTTGGCGGCGGCCTGCGCAATCACGCGGCCGGTGCTGGTGCTGCCGGTGAAGGCGATCTTGGCGATGCGGCGGCTGCTGGCCAGCGGCATGCCGGCTTCGCGGCCGAAACCGTTGACGATGTTGAGCACGCCCGGGGGCAGCAGGTCGGCGATCAGCTCGACCAACACCAGCAGGCTGATGGGGGTGGATTCGGCGGGCTTGAGCACCACGCAGTTGCCGGCACCCAGGGCCGGAGCCAGCTTCCAGGCGGCCATCAGGATCGGGAAGTTCCAGGGAATGATCTGGCCGACGACGCCCAGCGGCTCATGGATGTGGTAGGCCATGGTGTTCTCGTCGATCTCGCTGATGCCACCTTCCTGGGCACGCAGGCAACCAGCAAAATAACGGAAGTGGTCCACGCACAGCGGGATGTCGGCGTTCAGGGTTTCACGGATCGGCTTGCCGTTGTCCACGGTTTCAGCATAGGCCAGCAGCTCGAGGTTGGCTTCGATGCGGTCAGCGATCTTGAGCAACACGTTGGCACGGTCGGCGGCCGCGGTCTTGCCCCACTTGTCGGCTGCTGCGTGGGCGGCGTCCAAGGCCAGTTCAATGTCTTCGGCACCCGAGCGGGCAGCCTGGGTGTAGACGGAGCCCGAGATCGGGGTGATCACGTCGAAGTACTGGCCTTTGACCGGCGGCACCCATTGGCCACCGATGAAGTTGTCGTAACGGGGTTTGTAGACGATCTTGGCGCCAGCGGCGCCGGGTGCGGCGTAAATCATGCGTGTCTCCAGCTGTTGTCAGAAAAGTCGCCGGCCCATGCCTGGCGGACGTCACTGCTTCTCAAGACCTGTGCCACCGCGTACCCAGCCTGGGCCAAGGCCCTGGAAATGCCCGCCGGCCTGCGCCGCAAGCCATTGATTGGCAAGGACTTTTTTCAACAATTAAGGACAAACCCGAAGCCCTTGAAAACGGCGCGAACCGCCTTGTCACGCGTCAAATGGCGACACCGGCGGACAGCCCGCGGACGTTGCATTGCAAGACACCTGTCCAAAAATGGAACACCCGGCCCGCGCAAACCCTGCCGGTGTCACACCGAGGGTCACACCGCCTAAACTCTGCCCCAGAGCGCGCTGCGAGCGCCCAGGAGACACATGACCATGGCGACCCCGTACCCCGTTCCCGGCCCTGTGCTGCGCGAGGCCCGGCTGCGCCTGCAACAAGGTGGCCCCCTGCCGCTGGAGGCGGTGGACGAGCGCGTGGCCCGCTCCTGGCAGCGCAGCCTCGCCGCCGGACTCACCCCGGCCAGCGGCATGCACCATGTGGACCACCTGAGCGGCAGCGAGCTGCGCCAGTCGCTGGCCTGCAACATCGACCTCATCAACCACTCGCAGCCGGTGATGGAGTACCTGTTCGAACAGGTGCGCCACAGCCACAGCATGGTGGTGCTGGCCGATCGCCACGGGACCCTCATGCACACCCTGGGCGATGCCGATTTCCTGGGCAAGGCCGAACGCGTGGCCCTGCAGGCCGGCGCCTGCTGGCACGAAAGCCAGCGCGGCACCAACGCCATCGGCACGGCCCTGGCCGAAGCCTGCGGCATCGAAATCCACGGCCCTGAGCACTACCTGGAGCGCAACGATTTCCTGACCTGCGCGGCCTCGCCCATCGTCTCGGCCACCGGCGAACTGCTGGGCATCCTCGACATCTCGGGCGACCAGCGCAGCCACCACCCGCACACACTGGGCCTGGTCAACACGGCGGCGCGCATGATCGAAAACCGCCTGTTCGCCACCACCTGCCGCCAAAGCACCTGTCTGCACCTGCACCCCCAGGCCCACGGCATCGGCACCCTGGCCGAGGGCGTGGTCGCGCTGTCCGAGGACGGCTGGATCATGGGCGCCAACCGGCAGGCCCTGGCCTGGCTGGGCCTGAGCCGCCAGGACATCGGGGCCACCCCGATCGCCCGCGTGCTGGACACCCGCATCGACACCTTGCTGGCCCGTGCCGCCAGCCAGCACGACAGCCCCCTGGTGCTGCACCGCAAGGACGGCTCGGTGCTGCACGCCCAGTTGCGCACCCAGCCCGGCCAACGCGTGGTCGTGCGTGCGCCGGCCCCCCGGCGCAACCCGGTCGACGTGGCCCCCCGCGAGCAGGATGCCCTGGCCGCCCTCGACACCGGTGACAGCGCCTGGCGAGCCGTCGCCGACAAAGCCCGCCGCGTGTGCGGCAAACCCATCCCCTTGTTGCTGCATGGCGAATCGGGTGTGGGCAAAGAGCTGTTCGCCCGCGCCGTGCACGACAGTTCGCCGCGCCGCCACCGCCCGTTTGTGGCCATCAACTGCGCGGCCCTGCCCGAGCACCTGATCGAATCCGAGCTGTTCGGCTACAGCCCCGGCGCCTTCACCGGCGCACGCAAGGAAGGCAGCCTGGGGCGCCTGCGCGAGGCCGACGGCGGCACCCTGTTCCTCGATGAGATCGGCGACATGCCGCTGGCCCTGCAGACCCGCCTGCTGCGCGTGCTGCAGGAGCGCCAGGTCATGCCGCTGGGCGGCGGCGCCCCGGTGGCCGTCGATTTCGCCCTGATCTGCGCCACCCACCAGCCCCTGCGCGAGGCGGCCGAGGCCGGCCGCTTCCGGGCCGACCTGTACTACCGCCTCAACGGCCTGACCCTGATCCTGCCGCCGCTGCGCCAGCGCAGCGACTTTGAGGCCCTGACCCGCAAGCTGCTGAATGAACTGGGCGGCGAACCGCCGCTGAGCATCGCCCCCGACCTGCTGCGCGCCCTGGCCGCCTACCCCTGGCCCGGCAACCTGCGCCAGTACGCCAGCGTGCTGCGCACCGCCATCGCCCTGCTCGATGCCGGCGAAACCACGGTCGACTGGCCCCACCTGCCCGACGACATGCTGGCCCTGCTGCGCCCCGCCGCCACCAGCCCCTCTGCACCGGCATCAGTGCCGGCCACTGCAACGACTGCCGTCGCGATGGGCAGCGACCAGAAACTGGCCGACATCTCCCGCGCCGCCGTGCAGCAGGCGATCCAGAACGCCCGCGGCAACCTCTCGGCCGCGGCCCGCCAACTGGGCATCAGCCGGCAGACGCTTTATCGCAAGCTGGGGTGAGGCAATCACCCCCTGGCCAGGTCAATGTGTGGAAACTGTCTGGCCAAGGTTCGTTCAGCCCACCCGCGGCTTGACCTTGGAGGCGGCCAGCTTGGCGGTGGCGCGGGCCTGGTCGGTGTCGGTGCCGCGCGCCAGGGCCACGCCCATGCGGCGCTTGACGAAGCTCTCGGGCTTGCCGAACAGGCGCAGGTCGGTGCCGGGGATGGCCAGGGCCTCGTCCACGCCATCGAACACGATGCCCTGGGCCTCGACACCGCCGTAGATCACGGCACTGGCGCCGGGGTTGCGCAGGCTGGTGTCCACCGGCAGGCCCAGGATGGCCCGGGCGTGCAGTTCGAACTCGCTCTGGTGCTGGGTGCACAGGGTGACCAGGCCGGTGTCGTGCGGGCGCGGGCTGACCTCGCTGAACCAGACCTGCTCGCCCTTGACGAACAGTTCCACGCCGAACAGGCCCTGGCCGCCGAGGTTGTCGGTGACGGCCTGGGCGATCTGGCGCGATTTTTCGAGTGCGGCCGGGTGCACGGGGTGGGGTTGCCAGCTTTCCACGTAGTCGCCGCTGACCTGCACGTGGCCGATGGGGTCGCAGAAGCTGGTGACGATCTGGCCGTCGGCGCCCACCGAGCGCACGGTGAGCTGGGTGATTTCGTAGTCGAAGTCGATGAAGCCTTCGACGATCACGCGGCCGTGGCTCACGCGGCCACCGGCCATGGCGTAGTCCCAGGCCTTTTGCACGTCGGCCGGGCCGTCGATCTTGCTCTGGCCCTTGCCCGAGCTGCTCATCACGGGCTTGACGATGCAGGGGTAACCAATACCCGGTTGGCCATCCGTGCCATCGATGGCCGCCTGCAACTCGGCCAGCGAGTCGCAGAATTGGTAGGGGCTGGTGGGCAGACCCAGGGTTTCACCGGCCAGGCGGCGGATGCCCTCGCGGTCCATGGTCAGGCGGGCGGCACGGGCGGTGGGGATCACGCGCACCACACCGGCGGCCTCCAGCTCTTCCAGCATGGGGGTGGCGATGGCTTCGATCTCCGGCACCACCAGGTGCGGGCGCTCGGCTTCGATCAGGGCCTTGAGCTGGGCCGGATCACTCATGGTGATGGTGCGCGCGTGGTGGGCCACCTGCTGGCCCGGGGCGTTTTCGTAGCGGTCCACAGCAATGGTCTCGACGCCCAGGCGCTGCAGCGCGATCAGGACTTCTTTGCCAAGCTCGCCGGAGCCGAGCAGCATGACTTTGGTGGCCGAGGCCGACAGGGGGGTGCCGAGAGTGGTCATGGTTCTGGGGCGCAGTGCGCCGGTAGGTCAAGAGGTTGAAAAACAGAAACAGGGGGGCGTCAATCGGGTTGAGGCACGCTTTGGCCCATGGCCTCACCCATGCGGATGGCGCGGGCCGGGGCCCAGTCGGGGTTGAACGACAGGGTGTTCTTGGGGAACAGCATCACCACGGTCGAGCCCAACAGGAAGCGGCCCATCTCGGCGCCCTTGGCGATCACCACCTCTTGCGTGTCGTAGCGCCATTCGCGCACCGTGCCCGGGCGCGGCGGGTTGACCACGCCATGCCACACCGTGGCCATGCTGCCGACAATGGTGGCGCCCACCAGGGTGAGCACGAAGGGGCGGCGGGCCTCGTCCTCGAACACGCAGACCACGCGCTCGTTGCGGGCGAACAGGCCGGGCACGCCACGGGCCGTGGTGGGATTGACCGAGAACAGATCGCCGGGCACGTGGATCATGCGCAGCAGCCGCCCGGTGCAGGGCATGTGGATGCGGTGGTAGTCGCGCGGGCTCAGGTAGAGCGTGGCGAACTCGCCGTCGTCGAAATGGCGCGCCAGCGCAGCATTGCCACCCACCAGCGTCTGGGTGCTGTAGGAATGCCCCTTGGCCTGGAAGATCTGGTCACGCTCGATGCGCCCGAACTGGCTGATGGCGCCGTCGACCGGGCACACGTAGGCCGCATCGGCCTGGGGGCGGGCCCCCTCGCGCAAGGGCCGGGTGAAGAACTCATTGAAGCTGGCGTAATCGCTGGCCTGGCTCTGCTGGGCCTCGGACAAGTCCACGCCGTAGCGGGCCACAAAGCGACGGATGATCCAGTGCGTCAGGGCGCCGGCCCGGGCGCGGGCGACAAAGCCGGCAAACCGGGTCAGGGCCAGCTTGGGAATCAGGTACTGCGGCAGCACCGCGAGACGGTCGGACAAGGGGGCCCCTGGAAGTTGATGGAACGTAACCTGCCATTTTATTCAGCCCCGGGGACGGGTCACGGCGCAGACACGCCATCGCGCCCTGCCTGGGCCACAATGCCCCCCATGCAAGAGCCCCTGTTCGAGGCCCAAGGCCTTCAAAAACGCTATGGCGACACCACGGTGGTCGACCAGTTGTCCTTTGCCATTGCGCCCGGCGAGTGCCTGGGCGTGATCGGGCCCAACGGCGCCGGCAAGACCACCACCATCCGCATGTGCCTGGGCCAGGCCACGCCCGAGGCCGGGGGCATCCGCGCCTTCGGTCTGGCCATGCCGGCGCAGGCCCTGGCCATCAAGGCCCAGCTCGGCGTGGTGACCCAGTTCGACACCCTGGACCCCGATTTCAGCTGCCTGGAGAACCTGATCGTCTATGGGCGCTACTTTGGCATCCCGCGGCGCACGATGCTGGAGCGCGGGCCGCAGCTGCTCGAGTTCGCCGCCCTGGCCCACAAGGCCGATGCCAAGCCCGGCGAGCTGTCGGGCGGCATGAAGCGGCGCCTGAGCCTGGCCCGCGCCCTGGTCAACAACCCGCGCCTGCTGATCCTGGACGAACCCACCACCGGGCTCGACCCGCAGGCCCGCCACCTGATGTGGGAGCGCCTGCAGCGCCTGATGCAACAGGGCAAGTCGATCCTGCTGACCACCCACTTCATGGACGAAGCCGAGCGCCTGTGCCACCGCCTGCTGGTGCTGGACCATGGCCGCAAGATCGCCGAAGGCGCGCCACGCCAGTTGATCGCCGAGCACCTGGAACCCGAGGTGGTCGAGGTGTATGGCGCCGGCGCCACCGCGGTGGCCCAGGGCCCGCTGGCCGCATTGGCCAGCCGCACCGAGGTCAGCGGCGAGACGGTGTTTTTCTACACCCACCAGGCCCAGCCCCTGCTGGCCGCCCTGGCCACCGAGCCCGCCCTGCGTACCCTGCATCGCCCGGCCAACCTGGAAGACCTGTTCCTCAAGCTCACCGGCCGGCAGATCCGGCAGGACGGCTGAACGCCGCTTCGAGCGCTTTCACGCCGCCATTCGCCCCCCAGAACCTGATGACGCCCCCACCGACCATGACCCGCCCCACCGCCGATCCAGCCGCCCCCAGCCACCCACCCCCGCCTTCGGTGTGGCGGGCACCCAGCCTGTCCACCCGCTGGTGGCCGGTGTTCCTGCGCAACCTGCTGGTGTGGCGCAAGCTCGCCATCCCCAGCCTGGTGGGCAACATTGCCGAGCCGCTGATGTGGCTGGTGGCCTTCGGCTACGGCATGGGGGCGCTGGTGGGGCAGATCACGGTGCACGCCCCCGACGGCGACACCCAGGTGCCTTACATCCTGTTCCTGGCCAGCGGCTCGATCTGCATGAGCGCCATGAACGCCGCCTCGTTCGAGGCCCTGTACTCGGCGTTTTCGCGCATGCACGTGCAAAAGACCTGGGACGGCATCATGAACGCCCCCGTGGGCCTCGATGACGTGGTGCTGGCCGAGATGCTGTGGGCCGCCTTCAAGGCCTTGTTCACCGTCACGGCCATCATGGGCGTGATGCTGGCCCTGGGCATCAGCCACAGCCCCAAGCTGCTGCTGGCCTGGGGCGTGCTGCTGGGCGTGGGGGCCATGTTCTCGAGCATCGCGCTGATCTTCAACGCCCTGGCCAAAGGCTACGACTTCTTCACCTACTACTTCACTCTGGTGCTGACGCCGATGATGTTTCTGTCGGGCATCTTCTTTCCGCGCGAGCAACTGCCCGAGCTGGTGCGCCTGGCCTCCGACTGGCTGCCGCTGACCAATGCGGTGGAGCTGGTGCGCCCCTTGTTCATGGACCGCTGGCCCGAACACGCGCTGCGCCACGGCGCCGTGCTGCTCGGCTACACCGTGGCCGCCTTCTGGCTGGCCCTGGCGCTGACGCGCAAGCGCTTCAGGGGCTGACCCACGCAGCGCGCTGGCCTGCCGGTCACTGCAAGCGCCGTTGCCAGGCCACCACCAGGGCCGCCACCAAGGCCATGGCGGCCAACAGCCGGTACAGGTCTTCGCAGGCCAGCAGCAGGGCCTGGTTGTCGAGCAAGGCCGACAACTGGGCCAAGGCCCCCAGGTGGGCCTGTTCGGGGCTGAAGCCCCGGGCTTGCAAGGCGCCGGTCATGCCGGACAACCACGCGCTCACGCCGGGACGCTCCGGGCTCAGCCCGACCAACAGCTCATCGTGCAGCGCAAACTGGCGGTTCTGCAGCATCACGGCGGCCACGGCGCTGGCCCCTGAACTGGCCATCTGGCGCATCAGGTTCTTGCCCTGGTAGCCATGGGCAAAGCCTTTGTCGCCCAGCTCCCGGAAGGTCAACCCCGCCACAGGCAAGACCAGCAACACCCCGAAAACGCCCTTCAACAACAAGGCGGGCAGCAAAGCACCCACAGGCGCCCCGGCCGGCTGGCCGGCCAGGCCCCAGGCGCACAAGGCCAGCGCCAGCAGGCCCGCCAGCATCAGCGGTCTTTTGTGCGGCAGCCGGCCCGCCCAGCGGATGTAGGCCCAGGCCACCACCAGGCTGGTCACCCCGGCCAGGCTGTTGAGGGCCCCCGTGGTGCGCAAGGGCAGGCCCAGGCCCCGCTCGGCATAAATCGGGAACAGATAGGCCGCAAAGTTGGACAGAAAATAATGCACAAAGTACAGGCCCAGCCCCACCAGGTACACCGGGCTGTTGAGCTGGCGCAGGTGCAGCAAAGGCGTGGGGTGCCGCCATTGATGCCACAAAAACCCAAGCAACAAGCCTGCACCGCTCAGGCCCAGCAAGATCAAGCGCAGCGGGTGGGCCAGCACATCGAGCCGGGCCTCCGAAAAGCCCCACTGCAGACACAGGGCCGCCAAGGCAAAGCACAGCAAGGGCCCCGCCATGCTCCGCCACGAGGCTTGGTCGCCGGGCAGCCCTTCATGCTGGCGACCCACCGGATCGGGCAACCAACGCCACAGGCCCAGGGCCACCCCCAACACCGCCGGAACCACCGCCACAAACACCGAGGCCCAGCCCCAGCGTTCGATCAGGCTGGCAGCGCACCCAGGGGCCAGGGCACTGGCCGACAGCATCAGCACCATGAAGCGGCGCATGGCCTGAGGCCGGTCCACCGGCGCAAACAACAGCAGCACCAAGACCCGGGCCGCGGTGAAGAACGCCCCGCCCCCCAGACCCTGCACGGCCCGAGCCAGCGCCAACTGCTGCAAGCTGCCACTGGTCGAGCACCCCAG
Organism: Curvibacter sp. GW821-FHT01G03; assembly: GCF_059422285.1. Classification (NCBI taxonomy): domain Bacteria; kingdom Pseudomonadati; phylum Pseudomonadota; class Betaproteobacteria; order Burkholderiales; family Comamonadaceae; genus Curvibacter; species Curvibacter sp. GW821-FHT01G03. Next base: position 311,641 of record NZ_JBWKWP010000003.1, on the reverse strand, counting down.
CAAACCCAAGGCAAACAGGCCCAAGGACACGGTCAGCACGCGCCGATAGCCCCAGTGCTGCACCAGGCGCTGCTGCAGCACGATGGCCAGCAGACTGCCAATGGCATACGCGGCCTGCGCCCCGACGAACTCGGCCGGCGCCGCCGCCAAGCCCCCCATCACGTGGGCGGACGAGAACACAAACATCACGTTCTCAAAAAACTCCAGCGCCACCAGCAGACCCAGCAGGGTCATCAAACGGTGCTTGCGCGTGGCATGGCCGCGCAGCAGCAGGGCTAACAAAGGCTTCATGAGCGAATACCACGGTGCGGTGGGGGGTGGGGCCGAGGTCGCACCCGGTCCGGAATCTGGGTTGTCGGCGTGGCGTGCCATCGGGGCCTTGCCAAGGTCAGCGCCAACACGAAACAGGCTGAACCCGGGCAATTTAAGGCGGCTCAGGCCCACACCCGAGCGGCCGGTGCACCAGGCCACATCTGCAGCATCAACTTGCGATTGGAAACACCACTCATCACCAAAACACGACCGCTCACTACACACACTCCGCACCAGGACCTGGAGACAAAGGCATGAACCGCGCGCCGGGGCACCTGGGCCCCCCGGGCAGCAGCAGCAGGGGCACCGCTGCGCCACTGGCGAAGCCGCATCGCTCAGCACCTCAAGCAGGGGTCACCGGCTTTTGCAACGCTTGCGCCATGGGCGCGCAGACGATGGCGGCGAGGCACAGCACGGCAGGCACGCCCCACATCGCGCTGGGCCAGTGGTGCGACAGGCTGCCCATCAAGACCGGCAGCGCCCCGCCCGCTATGGCCTGGGCCAGGTTGTAGCTTGAGGCAATTCCGGTGATGCGCAAGGGCGCCGGAAACACCCTGGCCATGGGGGCCAGGACCACCGGAATCAAGCCGGCATTGAGTGCCCCAATGGCAGACCAGCCCCAGAACACCGTCGACGGTGTGACCAGGGCATAGAACCCGGCGATGCCCACGATGTTGAGCACGGCGAAGACGGTGATGACGCGCGCGCTGCCAAAACGGTCGGCGGCCGCGGTGGTCAGCAGCGTGACCACCATGGCGCTGGCTGTCAGCCCCATCTGGGCGGAACTCATCAAGGCCCGAGGCCACTGCATCTCGACCTGGAAGTACGCCACCGGGTACAGCTGCACGGTCTGGATCAGCCCTCCCGAGACCAGCGCCAGCCCGGTGGCCACCAGCAACTCGCGGCGATAACGCGTGAACAGCGCCGAGAACGGCAGCCGCTGTGCCGACTGCGCAGCCTGGGCCATCTGCAAGAACACCGGCGACTCTTTGACACTGCGCCGCAAGTAGACCGAGAGCAGGCCAAACAGCCCACCCGCCAAAAAGGGCAGGCGCCAACCCCAGGCCAGGTAGTCGGCCTGCGGCAGTTGGCTGGACAGCAGCAGGATCATGCCCACCGCCAGCAACGACCCCAGGCCGAAGCCGACGGTCAACAGGCCGATGGCAAAAGTGATGCGGTTCTCCGGCACCGTCTCCATCACATACGAGGCGGCCGCCGGGAATTCACCGCCCATGGCCAGGCCCTGGCCGGTGCGGCAAAGCAGCAGGAGGATGGGCGCGGCGGCACCGATCTGGGCGTAGGTGGGCAACACCCCGATGCCCAAGGTGCCCAGGGCCATCAGCAGCAAGGTGATGCCGAACAGGCGCTTGCGGCCGATGCGGTCCCCCAGAGCGGCCAGCACGGTGCCGCCCAGGGGCCGCACCAGGTAGCCCACCGCGTAGATGCCCAGCACCTGCAGCTGGGCCAGCCAGGGCGCGACATCCGAGGCCGAGAACAGCTTGCTGATCACGGGGCTCATGTGCAGAAAGACCACAAACTCATAGAACTCCAACGCGCCCCCCAGCGTGGAAAGGCTCAGCACCTTCCAGTGCTCTGCGTTGATGGCGCCGGCCCCCGCCGGCCGGGCCTTGTCAAAGGCTTGCACAGCGGCCATGTCAGTCCACCTCCACCACAAAGCTGACCACCGTGCCCAACGACCCGCCGATGTTGAGCGTCTGCAGGCGCCAGGCGCCCTCGATCTGACAGGCCCCGGCCAGGCCGGTGACCTGGCGCGCCGCGTCCAGCAGCATGCGGGCGCCGGTGGCCCCCACCGGGTGGCCCGCGCCAATCAGGCCCCCGCTGAGGTTGACAGGGCAGCGTCCGCCGCGCTCGATGCTGCCGTCCGCAATCGCCTGCCAGCTCTGGCCCGGCGGTGTGAGGCCCAGGTGATCGATGGCCATGTACTCGGTGCTGGTGAAGCAGTCGTGCGTCTCCACCCCATGCACGGCGTCGATGCCTTCGATGCCGGCGCGGCGCCAGGCGTCTTCGACGGTTTGCCGGACATGCCCGAACACATAGGGCTGGCCCTGGCTGCGCTCAAGCTTGTCGCGCAGGCGCAGCCCGGCATTGCGGTGGCCCCAGCCACTGATGCGGGCCAGGCCCGCACAAGAGCGGCCCTGCGCCTTCAGGAAGCGCCCTGAGGCCAGCACCAGCGCGCAAGCGCCGTCGGTGATCTGGGCACAGTCCTGGCGCCGGCTGCCAGGCTCGATCACCGGGTTGGCCTGATCGTCATCGGTGAAGCTCAGCGGATCAAACTGCCAACGCCGTGTCTGGGCCAGCGGATTGAGACGCGCATGCCCGTAATTCAGCTCGGCAATGCGGTTCAGGTACTGGCGATCCAGCCCGTAGCGCTGGGCGTAGGTCTGGGCCACCAGGCCAAAGGCCGCCGGCCACATGAAGCGACACTCGATGTCCTCCCGCCCTTGCCAGGAGGCTGCATTCTGGTTGCGCGAAGCCTGGTCACCGGGCAGGTTCTTGAGTTCCTCGACGCCCAGCACCAGCACGCAGTCATAGCGGCCGGCCTCGATCTCGGCCATCGCGGCCAGCACCGCCAAAGAGGACGAGGCACAGGCGCCCTCATGGCGCATCGCAGGCACCCCCCAGAGCTCGGGCACCACCTGGGCCACCATGGCACCCAGGTGCCCTTGTTGCCGCTGCAGTTCGGCAAAGGCGTTGCCCACATGGATGCTGCCGATGTGCTCGGCCGCCACGCCACTGCTCTGCAGCGCACCCAGCGTGCCTTCACGCACCATGTCAGAAAGATCCTGCCCCTGGCGCGACCAAGTTCGCGCAAAGTCGGTTTGATAGCCGCCGAGGATGTAGATGGCTTCGGTCATGACGGACTCCTTGGCTGTCGTTGAAGAAAGCGCTCGCAGGCTTGTCGGTATTCGTGCTCGATCTGGTCCACCACCTCGGACAGCGGCTGGATGGCCCGGATGCTCCCCACACCCTGGCCGGCGGCCCAGACATCGCGCCATCGGCGGCTGCCGCTGTCTTGGCTGTCGTAATGACGCTCGGGGGCCGGCGGCAAGCGATCGGGGTCCAGGCCTTGCGCCCGCAAGGAGGGCTTGAGCCAGCTGGCAGGGGTGCCGGTGATCGCGTCACTGACGAGAAGGTCGTCAAGCTGGGCATCAACCAGCATCCGCTTGTAGTCGGGGGCGGCCAGGCTTTCACGGACAGCGATGAAGCGGGTTCCCATGTACACCGCGTCGGCACCCGCCGCCAGGGCGCCCGCCACACCTCGGCCGTCGCTGATGGCCCCACCCACCACCAGCAAGCCGTCAAAAAACTCACGCACCGCACTGACAAAGGCAAACGGGTTCAGGAAGCCTGTGTGCCCCCCCGCCCCGCTGCAGATGCAGGCCAGGCCATCCGCGCCCGCAGCCACCGCCTTGCGGGCCAGTTGCAGGTTGACCACATCGGCCAGTACCAAGCCACCATATCGCTTGACCACGGCCATGGCCGGCGCGGGGCTGCCCAGGGCCGTGACCACCAGCGGTGGCTTGAAACGGGCGACCAGCTCCAGGTCCTGCGTCAGTCGGGTGTTCGATGAATGGGTCACCAGGTTGGCGCACCAAGGGCCCAGGGGATGCGGTTGCGGCTCATCGCGCGCCCGCGCCAGCCCCTCGGTGATCTGCTGCATCCACTCGCCCAACTGGGCAATGGGGCGCGCATTGGGGGTGGGGAAGGCCCCCACCACACCGCTGCGGCAGGCTGCCAGCACCATCTCGGGGCCGGACACCAGAAACATCGGGGCCACCACCACGGGCAGCCGCCACGCCGAAGGCCATCGGGTCATCACAGCGCCTCCGTTCCGGCGGCCAGCTGCGCCTGGGTGGGATCAAACTGCCGTACCCGCAACAGCAAAGCCTGCACGGCAGCCGCCACGCCCTGGGGTGCTTCATACGGGCTCAGGTGCCCCACCTCCGGCAACCAAGACAACTCGGCACCCGGAATCAAGGCGGCCAATTCACGCGACAAGCCGGGGGGCGTGACCTGATCGGCGTCGCCGCACACCACCTGAACGGGCATGCGCAGCCCGCGCAAAACGGCGCTCGCATCGCTGCGTCGCATCAGCAGACGGTGCTGCCGCGCCGCGGCCTCAGGGCCGATGGCGCGCAGTTGCTCGCGTGCGCGCGCCATCCAGGCTTCCTGCCCATGAAAGCGCGGGTGGCTGGCATAGCGGCTGAGGCCGGCCACCACCTTGTCGAAGTCGCGCGCGATGGCCGCCACCGCCTTCTCGCGGGCCTGCAGCAGCTCGGGCGTGTCCGCTTGGGCCGAGGCCCCCAACAGAACCAGACCGAACACCCGCCCAGGGCGCTGCTGCAGCATCTCGTAGGCGACCCAGGCCCCCATCGAGTAGCCGCAGACCACCAGGGGCTGATCGGGGTGCAGGTCATGCAGCAACGACCAGGCCTGTTCTGCCATCTGGGCCAGGCTAGCCTGGCTGGCCACCTCGGCAAAACGCAGGTCCAGGTCGGGGGGCAGCCAAGGCAGGACATCGGCCCAGATGTCGGGGGTGTTCAGCATGCCCGGAATCAGCAACAAGACAGGTTTCACAGCGGCTTTCAAAACAAAGGGTTGAGGGGGTCATGCGCCGTGACGGCTCACACCATCACGGTTCATGGGTGAAACCAGAGGCCTGCACCGCGGCTTTCCAGCGCGAGGACTCCGCTCGCAGAAAGCGGCTCATGTCCTCAGGGGTGCTGGGCAGGGGCGTGAGATCAAGCGAGGCCCACCGTTCTCGGAGTTGGGGCGAGCGCAGTGCGCCAACGAAGCGGGCATTGAGTTGATCGATCATGGCGTCGGGTGTGGCCGCTGGCGCCGAGATGGCGGCCCAGATGCCGATCTCGAGTTCGGGGTAGCCCAACTCTCTGAAGGTCGGCACCTCAGGCAGCAGAGGCGACCGGTCGGGCCGCGTCACCGCCAGCACCCGCAGTCGCCCCGAAGCCAGATGGGGCAGCACCGCCAGCAAGGGCAGAAAGGCCGCGTCGACTTGCCCTCCGACCAGGTTCTGGACCGCCTGAGGCGTGCCGTTGTAGGGCACGTGGACCAGGGTCAGGCCCAGCCGCTGATTCAGGATCACGCCGGCGAAGTGCGAGGTATTGCCCGCCGTGAAAGAGGCGTAGGTTGCGTCGCGCGGGTGAGCCCGTGCCCAGCTTGCGAACTCGGTCAGCTGCCGGGCCGGCACCCGCGACGAGACCGCAAGCACCAGAGAACTCGACAGCAGCGTCGTGACAGAGCGAAAGCTCTTTTCACTGTCGTAGGGCAACTTGCGCACCGTGTGCGGATTGATGCTCAAGATGCCCGGCGTTGACAGCAGCAAGGTGCCGCCATCCGCTGCGGCCTGGGCCACATGCTGGGCCGCAATGCCCCCCAGCCCACCCGGCCGGTTGTCGATCAACAGCCTGTCGCCACCCGACTCCCGAAAGACCTCGGCCACCTGGCGCAATGCCGTGTCAATGAGGTTGCCCGCCGGAAACGGCACCACGACCCGCAACAATCGCGGGTCTGTCGCAGATGGGGCCGCGCTCGATGGCGGTTGCGCCCATGCGGGCAGGCCCAGACCCGGAAGGGCCGAGAGCCAGCCCAAGGATTGGCGACGGGAAGGCAGGCGGGCCCCAGGTGTCTGTGCCATGGCGGTGGCCTCAGGTCGCAAAGCGCTGGCGCAACTCGCGCTTGAGCAACTTACCCACCGGGTTGCGGGGCAGTTCGGGCATCAGCATCAGATGCTCAGGGAGCTTGTAGACCGCGATGCGTTGCGAGCGCAGGTAGTCGGTCAGCACCTCCAGCGTGATGACCTGCCCCGACACGGGTGCCACACAGGCACAGACCCGCTCTCCCAGGGTCTCACAGGGCACACCGATGACAGCCACCTCCTTGACCCCCGGGCAGGCCTGCAGCAGCCCTTCGATCTCTTCAGACGAGATGTTGACCCCACCGCGGATCACCAGGTCTTTGCTGCGGCCCACATAACGGTAGAACTGCCCCTGGTCCCCAGCGATCTCGAACAGGTCGCCAGACTTGTAAAAGCCCTGTGCGTCAAAGGCCTTGGCGGTCAACTCAGGCGCATTGAAGTAGCCACTGAACACGGTGGGCCCGTCGTAGCGCAACTCCCCGACCTGGCCGGGCTCCGTGATGTCGCGCTCGGTGTCCAGATCGACCAGGCGAGTCAGCACCCCGCGGCGAGCGGCACCGGCGCGCGGGAAGTACAGGGCCCGCTGCCGCGGGTCGGGCATGTCGAGCGCGCCACCGCCCAGCGAGGCGCCCTCGTTGGATCCGAAGTAGTTGATGATCTGAACGCCGTAGCGCTCGGCAAAAGTGCTGACCATCCACTCGGACAAAGGGGCCGACCCTGACCCGATGCGCCGCAAGCGCTTGAAGTCAATCCCGCTCAACAAGGCCTCGTTTTGCAGCAGCATGTTGAGTACCGCGGGTGGTGCCACGGTGTAATCGATGGCCTCGTCCCGGATCTGTTGCAGGAACACCTCCAGGTTGAACGGATGGTGCTGCACGATCGTCGCCCCGAGCCGAAGCGCCGTGCAGAACGCGGTGGCCAGGCCCGCCATGTTGATCATGGGGAAGGGGTTGAGGATGCGGATGTGGGGCCGCAACTCGGCCACCTCGATCACCCCGGGCAGCAGCCCCAGCCACTCGTTGTGGCTGCGCGGCACCGCTTTGGGCGCGGCCTCGGTGCCCGAGGTCCAGCAGAGGCTGAACACATCGTTGGCGGTCACGCCCGCGTCGGCCGCGCGCTGCTCAACCCGTGCCAGATCACCCGGGGAGAGTGGCACCGCCAGGGCGGGCCCGATGTCACGGAGGCCGGCAGGCAGGTCAGGCCCCCATGCCAGAAGGCGGGTGCCCGGATGCGCGAGCCGCAGCCACTCATCAAAGAAAGCGGCGGCCCGATGGGCGCTGGCACCCCGCCCGATGCGGGCGCAGGTCACCACGCTGCGGGCACCGCTGGTGCGCATGATCTGCGACAGCTCATGCTCGCGGTACTGCACCGGCACCGGGGTGATGATCAGCCCCAGGCGGGCGCAGGCCAGGTAGACCACATGCTGCTCGACGCAATTGGGCAGTTGCACCAGCACCACGTCGTCACGCTGCAGACCTTCATCGATCAGCAGACGGCAGAAGCAGTCAACCTCCAGCCCCAACTGCACCCAGCTGAGGCGCCTCGGTGCGCCATCCATGAAGTCGTTGCGGTTGAAGGCATCGACCACGGCCTCGGCATCGGGCCGCTCGCGGCGCTGTATTTCAAAAAGATCCCACAGCGTCTGGTGGCCCCACCAGCCCTGCTCGACGCACTTGGCGATCTTTTCAGCTTGGACCAAGATCATGTTCGCTCCTGTTGAAATGGGGGTTGATCAATAGCCGCGCCGCAGGCGTTCAGCGCTGACCCAGGTGGCATGAAAGCCATGGGGTACGCGGTGCGGCAGGCGGATGCGGGCGACCGGGCCCTGGCTGATGTCGCGGGCGTCAAAGACCACCACGAACGAGGCCTGTCGGTCGTCATCCCACATGAAGCCCACCAGGTAGCCATCGTCTTCGGCTTGCGGGTTGTCTGCGGGTGCAAACGGTGCCTCGCTGAACCACCGGCCCGTGCCCTCGTGGTAGGTGGTGCAGACATTGCGCTCCAGGTCATAGCGCACCAAGCCGGCAAAGCGGGGCTCCTCGGGTCGGCGCAGGCGGGCCATGAGCACGTTCCAGGAATAGCGTGTCTTGAGGCCCTGCATGGCCGAATTGATGACCGGGAACTCCTGGTTGATGATGTCGTCAATGATGCGTTCGCGGGTCTGCCCGGTGCGCAGGTTGAAGCGCCACTCGTAGAACATGAAATCGTGCTCCAGGTGCGCCAGCATCTTGGGGAAGCCCGCCACATCGATCTCGCCATGGGCGTCGCGGGGCAGACGGAAGGGCGTGCCCGTCATGACGATCTCGGTGCCGCCCTGGCCGTCGGCCTCTTCCCAGGCGTTGGAGACGTGGTACATGTAGGTCGGGCTGGCCTCGAACCAGCGGATCTGCTCAGGTGTGCCATGCCGGGGCACGACGGCAAAGCGAGAAGGCAGGTGGTGATGGAACTTCAGTTTGTGCCGGCCTGCCGCAAAGGCGTCCATGTCATAGAACAGCGGAAAGTCGTGCAGGATGGTGTAGTTCGGCGTGATCGCCATGTCATGCGGCAGGCGCGGCCCGGGCAGTTCGATGGGCATGAAGGTGGTCAGCTGGTGATGCCGGTCCATCACCCCATAGTGCATGTAAGGGGCCTCTTTGCCATAGGCAAAGAACAGGAACTCGCCCGTGGTCTCATCCACCTTGGAGTGCGCTGAAATGGGCACGCCTTTCAAACGTGGATCGAACTCCAGGCGCCCCACGGTCGACAAGTCCTGGGGGTTGACCTGGTACACCGCCCCGCCCAGGTACCACATCGAGATCAGCTTGCCGGCGTAGAACTTCACGTCGGTGTTGGAGGTGTTCTTGATCGGCATGTCGGGCCGGCTCTTGCGCGGTGGGTCCTTGATGCCCTGCCACAGGGCCTGCCCTGCCGCCAGTTCCTCCTGGAGGCCATCGGTCTGCACCCAACGGTTCATGTAATGGGCCTTGCCGCCTTCGAACCGCACCGCATGCAGCATGCCGTCACCGTCAAACCAGTGGTAGCGGCCTGGGGCCTCAAAACGGCGGTTGGGGCCGTTGCGCACGTGCATGCCCGACAGGTCCTTGGGGATCTCGCCTTCGATGTCCGTCAGTTCCACCGAGTGTTCCTGGTCGATGGGGGCAAAGCCGCCCTGGAGGACGGGAATGTCATTCATGTTCATGGGTTCTCCTTGGTCGATGGGGGTTGCTGGTGCGCTCAGAAGGTGTGCTTGATGCCCGCGTAGATCGATTGCGAGCGAAAGCCCTCCATGCCGGAGGGCAGGGGCAGGGTGTTGGTGGGGTACCAGAAGTCGTAGGCCGCATGGGCCTGGTTGCTGACGGTGGAATAGCTCAGCGCCAGCGCACTGCGCTTGGACAGCGCGTACTCGTAGCCCACCGTGAACATGCGGGCACCGGTGTCGGGTCGGGTCTGACCGTCCGCCTGGTAGGGACGGGCCTCACCATAGGTCACATGCCAAAGATGTGGGCCCTCGCGGTAGATCACCGGTATCGCCCAGGCATCTCGACTCAATGAGCGCTCGGGGATCGATGGGCCGGCCACCCGGTTGCGATCCCACAACCAGGCCACCTTGAACCCGTTGTCGAACTGGTAGGCCACCCCAAGGCGGTTGGCATGTTGGTCGTGGCTCAGGTGCTGCCATTCCCCCTCTCCCGGCTGGCGGGCACGGTACAGCGTGTTCCAGTACAACACCAGTTGCCCATCGTTGTAGGTGGGGTTGAAGTTGAGCGTGTGGTTCCTGGGGCGCTGGGGGTTCGGAGCATCGAAGCCGTAGGTCGCACTGAAGCCGATGTGGGACCAGCGTGGCGAGTCGTAGCGCACCAGATTCGACAGGATGCCGCCCGCAAAATAGGAGAGACTGCGACCAATCGAACCCAGCATGTTCAGGGTCCCGCTGGCATAGGGGCCGGCGTCGTAGATGCCGTTGTGGCTCAGCGCAGCGTCGGCGGAATGGTAGGTAGACCAACGTCCGACCAGCAATCGGCCCCATTGCGAGTTCTTGAAGCCCACCGCATGGGAACGCGCGGGCGAAAGCTCGGTCCCCATCTCGCCACTGCTGAGAAGAAAGCCTCGCTCCATGTGAAAGAACACCGAGGTCTGCGCGTCCAGAGGTTCCTCGCCGCGCAAATAGAACCAGGACGAGTTGTCGCTCAGGATTGTTTTGTGCTGCGAGAAGGGGCCCGGCTGAGCCGGCCCTTGTCCGCCGCCGTAGTGCAAGCTCTGGACGCCAACTTTGATCTGTCCGCCCAGGGACAGGGTTCCCTCGGCCTGGCCATGGGCTGCGGCACTGAAGGCCAGGGTGGCGGCCGAGGCCACACGCAAGAATGGTTTCATGCCGATCTTCACGATGGATCTCCTGACAAAGCCAGGGCAGACGCGGGTCGCCGAGCCTGGGCAATGCGAAAGCGCGCGCTCACAAAGGCCAGGTCGGTCAGGCAGGCGTTGCCGGCCGGGTTGAGCCCCGTCACGTGGTAGTCGCTGTAGGCGGCAGCAAAGTTGAGCGGCATCGGGCCGGTGAGGTTGATCGTGAGCTGAGCGCCGGCCAGGGCATAAGCCTCTTCGGCCCGGGCAATGAAGCCTGGGTCTTTTGCATAGACAAAGGCCGTGAGGCCGCCAAACTCGGAGACATCGGAACAGGCCTGCTGCAGGGCCGCCTCGGCGTCTTCGCACACGATCAGAAAGGCCACGGGCCCGAAGCGCTCCTCGCCGTACAGGCCTCGCTCAGAGCGGTTCACGCAAATCAGCAGCGGCGATGCGGTGCGGGCCTGCGGGAACTCGGGATGGACGTAAGGCGTGGCTTGCCGCAACACCTGACCGCAGCGCGTGCCCTCCCGGGTAAGCTCGTCCAGCAGGGCCAGCGTCTGCGCCGACTGCAGGGTGGCCAGCATCATGGCGGCGCGCCGCGGGTCACCGGCAATCTGATCGATGAAGTGCACCAGCCGCTCGCCCACGGTCTGGACCGGTACGCGCCCCTGGGGCGTGAGCACACCGTCACGTGGCAGGTAGATGTTCTGCGGGCTGGTGCACATCTGCGCACTGAACAGGCACAGGCTGGTGGCCAGGCTGCGCAACACCGCGTCCAGATCGTCGGCTTCGGCCAACACCACGGTGTTGCAGCCGGAGGTTTCCGTGAACACCAGGGCTTGCCCGGCGTGCCGCTCCACCCACTGGCCGAAGCGGGCACTGCCGGTGAAATCGACGATGGCCGTCGCCGGATGCTGCACCAGGTACTTGCCTTGCGGTTGCTCCACGCTGTCGAGACACAGGGTCACCAGGTTGGGATCGAAGCCGGCGGCCTGCAGCACCCGACGGAACACGCGCACCGAGATCGCCATCGGCAGCACGCAGCCCGAATGGGGCTTGACGATCACGGCGTTGCCGGTGACCAGGCTGGCCATCATCGAAGGCCAGGCGTTCCAGGTGGGAAAGGTGGCGCAGGCAAAACACAGGGCCACACCCCGTGGTACCCGTCGGTAGGTTTTTTCAAGGCAGATCTCACCGGCACCGAAGGGGCGGGCCCAACGGGCCCGCGATGGCACGGCATGCAAGGCCTGGTGGGCCTGGACCAGGGCTTCGATGGCTCGGTCCAGTGCATTCACACCCGAGCCGGTGAACGCCATGTTGAAGCTTTGCCCTGCGGTGTGCATCACGGCATAGGCCAGTTCGAACAGATGCTGGCGGTAGAGCACATCGACCACCTCCATCAACACCCCCACGCGGGTGTCGACCTCGGCATGGGCCCAGCGCGGCATGGCGGCCTTGGCGGCCTTGAACAGGGCCTCGGCATCAGCTTGCGGGTAGGTGATGGCGAGGGCCTGCCCGGTGTAGGGCGAGGTCTCCTCGCCCAGCCAGGCGTTGGTGCCGGGTTGGGTCAACTCGAAGCGCTGCCCCAACTGGCCCTGATGCAAGGCCCAGCCGGAACGCCGCGCCTCGTCGGCCGCGGGGTAGAGCTCGGGGTGATCCACAAAGGCGCTCCAGTGGCCCCGCTCGCGGCAGGCACGCTGTGCGGCCTCGAATCGATGCAGGTGCTGTGCGTACAGATCAGCGCCAGACACTGAATCTGTTGTAGCCGTGACAGAGGGGCTTTCGTCGCACGGCTCGGGGACGAAGTGGGTCGTTGTCTTCATTCGGTTCGCTTCCCTGAAGTGAGCCACTTTAGGAAGCGAAGCACTCAGGCTCGCCTGGGTTTCCCCGAACTCGCTCACAGCGAACGGTCTGTCGATGGGTGGTACTTGATATGACCGTCGAACACCGCTTTGTGGTCTGCTGAGACGCCCCGAACTCAAAGGCTGTCGCCCCACTGCGGCAGAGCGGTGCGACAGCCCAACATGCTTCATCCGAATGGCCAAAAGCCTGTTGCAGACAGGGGCAAGCCCCTCTGAGCCCTCACAGCGGCCCGCCATCCCCGCGGTGCCCCCGAACCGATCGGCCACTCATCTGCTCAAGACAGACAACCGGATTTAAAGAAAGGTCCAATGAAAGGGCCGTGCGGTGCGGTCTGCCCCTGGTGGCGAGCAGCCACCGCACACCCAGCATGAAAGAAGCGGCCACGGGCCGCTTCAGGGCGGTGGCCCGTGGGCTTCAGCCCCTTTCATGACCTGTCGCAATGCACAGGGTTCAGCGAACGCTTCAATGACTTTTCAGATGCGGCAGCAAGGCTTCCAGCAGCAGGGCCACGGCCCCCGGGGGCAGGTCGTGACCCATGCCCTCGATGCCGACCATCTGGGCGCCCCGGATGCGGCGGCGCGTGTCCTCACCACAGGCGTAGGGCACCAGCGGGTCTTGCTTGCCATGCAGCACCAGGGTGGGCGTGCGGAGGGTCCGAAGTTCTTCGGCTCGGCCGCTGTCGCACACCACAGCCAACATTTGCCGCGCTGTGCCCACCGGGTGAAAGGCACGCTGCACGCCCGCCAGAATGCGCTCACGCATCTGCGCCACGTCGGCCGGGAAGGCCGGGCTGCCGATCAGCTGGTAAAGCTTGATGAAGTGATCCAGGGCCTTGGCAGGATCGGCGGGTGGCGGGTTCACCAGGGCGCCCAACACCTCGGGGGCCGCCTGGGGCAGGCCGGCCGCACCGCTGCTGCTCATGATGCTGGTCAGGCTGAGCAGGCGCTGGGGGGCGGCCAAGGCCACGCGCTGGGCGATCATGCCGCCCATGCTGACGCCCACCACATGCGCCTTGCGCACGCCCAGTGCATCGAGCACGCCCAGGGCATCCAGCGCCATGTCGTGCACGGTGTAAGGCGGCTTGACCGGCAGGCCCAAGGGCAGCCGTGCCAGCGCCCAGGGCAGGTTGGGCGGGCCCAGCTCGTCAAAATGCTGCGACAGGCCGACATCGCGGTTGTCAAAGCGGATCACACGGTAGCCGGCGTCCAGCAAGGGTTGTACAAAGTACGGAGGCCAGGCAATCAGCTGCATGCCCAGGCCCATGATCAACAAGACGGCGGGCGCGTCGTGCGGGCCCTGGTCTTCCACTTCGATGTGGATGCCATTGGAGGTGATGTTCATAGGGTGCCTTTCTCGGTTGGGAGGCGCGGTCGGGAGGAACAAGCAGGCCGATGTCGGCCTGCCACGGGTCGGCCCCGGTCAGGCGGGCGCCTGACAGGACCTGCCACATTGGTCCACAAGGGCCTTCGCCGAAGGCCCCCACCCGTCCTCAGACCTTGACCGCTGGCTGATAAAGGTCGGGCTCCACATGCACCCAGCGGCCAAACAACGCGATCAACGCGGTGGCCACCACCCCCGCCAGGGCCACCATGCCACAGGCATGGCCCCAGCGGTTGTCAAACGCCCCGAACAACACGGTGCGGAAGGCCTGCACCACCCAACTGAAGGGCAGCCACGCATGCACGGCCCGGAAGAAACCCGCCGACAACTCGACCGGCAACACCCCGCCGCCGGCCGACAACTGCAGCGTGAGCAGCAGCACGGTCAGGATCCGGCCGAATTCACCAAACACATGCACCATGGCCGACAACACTGCCAGAAACACCACCGAGGCCAGCACCATGGTCAGCCCCAGGGCGGCCACCCGCGGCGTCTGCACCGACAGCACGAACAGCAGCGTGATCTCGACCAGCAACACCTGCACCAGCACCACCAGCACCGGCACGGTCATCTTGCCCAGGGTCTTGGCCAGGCGCGGCACATGCCCATGCACCCGCAGCACCAGGCTCATGTTGAACAGGTAACCCGCCATCACGGCGCCGATCCACAAGGCCACCGACACCATGTTGGGGATGAAGGCCGTGCCGTTGTTGGGCACCGGCGCAGCCACCTCCACCCGCAGGGCCACCGATTCGGCCAGACCCGAGGCATTGCCCTCCAGCTTGGCCAGCGAGGACGGGATGGCCGCCTCAATGGTCTTGATGCCCGTGAGCAGCCGGTTGGCCCCGTCGGCCAATTGCACCCCGCCTGCGGTGAATTCGTCCAGTTGGCGGTCGGCAGGCAGCTTGCTGGCCAGCTTGTGCACGCCATCGCCCAAGGCCTGCACCCCGTCGGTGAGCTGGCCCACGCCGGTCTCCAACTGGGTCTGGCCACTGATCAATTGGCGGTTGCCGGCCACAGCCTGCTTGTTCGCTGCTCGGGCCTGCTTCAAGCCTTGCTGCAGCTTGTCGGCCCCTTCAGCCAATTGGCCGGCCCCGGCGGCGATGCGATCGCCCACCAGCCACAGGCCCTCGGTTTCGGTCTGCATCTTGCGGGCGCCAGTGAACAACTGGCCGGCACCGCCCTCCAGTTGCTCCAGCCCGTTGCCGATCTGGGCCAGCCCGCTGCCGAGCTCGCGCTGGCCGGCACTCAACTGCTGCGCACCGGATTTGAGGGCGCGCAGATCGTTGCTGGCCGGCCAGTGAGACTCGATGGTTCGGATACCGCCATTGACCTCCTTGAAGCCCTCGCCCACCTGGTGGGCGGCGTCACGGTACTGGTGGCTGCCCTTGGCCAGGGTGTCTGCCCCCTCGCGCAACTGGCTCAGGGCGTTGCGCAACTGGGTCAGGCGGTCTTCGGACGCCGAGGCTGTGTCCAGCACCATGGACCAGCGCTGCTCGTTGAGCATCTCGTTGACCTGGTGGTCCAGCTCCGAGGCAAAGCGCCGCGCCAAGTTGGCCGAGCTGTAGTTGTTGCCCTCCGAGGTGTAGATCACCATCTGGCCGGCCCCGCGGGCCGTGCCTGGCACCGCATTGGCACTGAAATTGGGCGGGATCAGCAGCGCAAAGGCCAAGTCGCCACGGCGCACGGCCTCGCGGGCATCTTCCAGCGATTCGTACATGCGAAAGCCAAAGGCCTTGCGGTCCAGCAAGGTATCGGTCAGGTGGCTGCCCACATTGGCATCGTGCCCGCGGTAATGCAGGCCCAGGTCGTGGTTGACGATGCCCACGGGCAACTCGGCCGTGTGACCACTGGGGTCCCACACGCTGGTGAGGTAGATCAGCGAGTACAGGGCAGGCACCACGCCCACCGCCAGAATGGCCAGCCAAACCCGCGGATAGCGGCGCAGCAGGGCCAGTTCGGCGCGGGCGATGGCCGCGGTGCCGTGGAGCAGGGATTTCAGGTACTTGAGCATCTTGGGTTATCAACGGCGTCGGCAGAACCTCAGACGGGCCGATTCGCACCGCGTGGAGTACACCACGGATCGAATTCCCTGTCGGATTGCTCCCTCAAAACCATCGGTTCTGCCAATCGCACCCATCATCGCATCAAGCCCTGCCCCTGTGAACCTGAGCAACAACCCGTCAATCCACCGCCATCTGTGTCACCGGATGCTCGGGACCTTTTGGCAGCAGGGCCCCGGATTTCTGCGCCAGATCAAGGCTGGCACAGGGCGGCCGCACAACTGTCACGCGCCTTACCAAGGTGGGTGATCGAATCTGGATACCATCTTGGCAACCGTTTTTACTTGAAGGAACATTCACTATGAGCATTCAAACCGTCGGCATCATTGGCGCGGGCACCATGGGCAACGGCATTGCGCAGGCTTGCGCCGTGTCGGGCCTGCAAGTGGTGATGGTGGACATCTCGGACGCCGCCGTGCAAAAAGGCATCGCCACCGTGGCCGGTTCGCTGGACCGCCTGATCAAGAAAGAAAAGATCAGCGCGGCCGACAAGGAGGCCGCCCTGGCCCGCATCCAGGGCAGCACCTCGTACGAAGACCTGAAAAAGGCCCAGATCGTGATCGAAGCCGCCACCGAGAACCACGAGCTCAAGGTCAAGATCCTCAAGCAGATCGATGCCCTGGTGGCGCCCGAGGTGATCCTGGCCTCCAACACCTCGTCCATCTCCATCACCCAGCTGGCCGCCGCCACCAGCCGGCCCGACCGCTTCATCGGCATGCATTTCTTCAACCCGGTGCCCATGATGGCCCTGGTCGAAATCATCCGTGGCCTGCAGACCAGCGACGCCACCCACGATGCCGTGAAGGCCTTGTCCGAAGCCCTGGGCAAGAGCCCGATCACGGTCAAGAACTCACCCGGCTTTGTGGTCAACCGCATCCTGGTCCCCATGATCAACGAGGCCTTCTTCGTGCTGGCCGAAGGCATCGCCACCCCCGAAGACATCGATGCCGGCATGAAGCTGGGCTGCAACCAGCCCATCGGCCCGCTGGCCCTGGCCGACATGATCGGCCTGGACGTGTGCCTGGCCGTGATGCAGGTCTACCTCGAAGAGTTTGGCGACAGCAAGTACCGCGCTTGCCCGCTGCTCAAGGAAATGGTCGCCGCCGGCCACCTGGGCCGCAAGACCGGCCGCGGCGTCTACACCTACTGAACACCGCGCTGAGCCAACGCCAACCCCGGGTTCTCCCCAGGGTTGGAGTGTCGCGCCGGTGAACGCCGGCGCCACACCCGGCCCCCTAGCATGGGGGCATGAACACCCCTTTCCAGCCCCACGACCATCCCCCCACCCCCACGCCCCTTCACCCCGAAGGCAGCATCGACACCGAAGTGCGCGGCAGCGTGCTGCTGATCGGCATCAACCGGCCCAACAAGCGCAACGGCTTCACGCCCAAGATGTACCGCGAACTGGGGCTGGCCTACACCCAACTCGACGACGACCCCGCCCTGCGCGTGGGCGTGCTGCACGCCTTTGGCGACCACTTCACCGCCGGGCTGGATCTGCCCACCATTGCCCCCTTGATGCAACGCGGCGAAAAAGCCGTGCCCCTGGGTCTGGTCGACCCGGTGGACCTGGGCATGCCGGGCTACCGCCGACGCACCAAGCCCATGGTGGTGGCCGTGCAAGGCATCACCTACACCCTGGGCATCGAGCTGATGCTGGCCGCCGACATCGTGGTGGCAGCCGACGACTGCCGCTTCTCCCAGCTCGAAGTCAAGCGCGGCATCATGGCCACCGGCGGCGCCACCCTGCGCATGGCCGAGCGCGCCGGCCTGGGCAATGCCCTGCTGCACCTGCTGACCGGTGACGAGTTCGGGGCCGCCGAGGCCCTGCGCCTGAACTTCGTTCAAAAAGTGGTGCCCGCCGGGCAAGCGTTGGCCACGGCACTGGCGCTGGCACAGGCCATCGCCGAGCAGGCTCCCCTGGCCGTGGTCGCGACGCGCCAGAACGTGCTCAAGGCCATCGAACACGGGCCTCTGGTCGCCATGCACGACTTCATCGACACCCAGCAGCGGCTGTCGCGCAGCGACGACGCCCGCGAAGGCGTGCAGTCCTTCATCGACAAGCGCCCAGCCCGCTTCACGGGTCGCTGACCCCGGGATTCCCTGCGATCTGCGGGGTTTTAATCAATTAAATTGCACACAATTTAATTGCCAGCAATAATTCAAGCCATGGACACCAACGCACAACCCGACACCCCCAGCCCCGCCCTGCTGCGGCTGGACAACCAGGTCTGCTTTGCGCTGTATTCGGCCTCGCTGGCCATGACCAAGCTGTACAAGCCCCTGCTCGACGAGATCGGCCTCACCTACCCGCAATACCTGGTGATGCTGGTGCTGTGGGAGCAGGATGGCCTGACCGTGTCGGCCCTGGGTGAGCGCCTTTTCCTCGACTCGGGCACCCTGACCCCGCTGCTCAAGCGCCTGGAAGGTGCGGGGCTGCTGGGCCGCTTGCGCGATGTTCAGGACGAGCGCCGGGTGCGCATCACCCTGACACCGGCTGGCCGCGCCCTGCGTGATACCGCCGAACGCATTCCGGCCTGTGTGCTGCAGCAAAGCCAGTGCAGCCTGCCCGAACTGATGGCGCTGACCGACCAGCTCAAGACCCTGCGCGGCCACCTGGCCGGCGGCTGAGTCCCGATTCATTTTTCTGTTTTCGTCAACCAACCCCCACCCGTCTGCCTGGCAGACATTTCACAGGAGCAGCACCATGACCACCCACCTCGACAAAGTTCTGTACACCGCCGACGTCACCTCCACCGGTGGCCGCGACGGCCACGCCGTCAGCTCGGACGGCCTGCTGAACGTGAAGCTCAGCCCCCCGAAGGAACTGGGCGGTGCCGGCGGTGCCACCAACCCTGAGCAACTGTTTGCCGCCGGCTACTCGGCCTGCTTCATGGGCGCCCTCAAGCACGTGGCCGGCGCCGCCAAGATCGCCATCCCGGCCAGCGCCACCATCCAGGCCAAGGTCGGCATCGGCCCGATCCCGGCTGGTTTCGGCATCGAAGCGCACCTGACCATCACCTTGCCCGGCATCGAGCGCGCCGTGGCCGAAGACCTGGTGGCCAAGGCCCACGGCGTGTGCCCCTACTCGAACGCCACCCGTGGCAACATCGACGTGACCCTGACCGTGGTCTGATCGCCCAACGGTTGGTCACATCCGATCTGGCCGGATGTGGCGACCCTTCAGGCCGCCACCGCGCGCTCTTCGAGCACCACGCGGTTGCGGCCTTCGTCTTTGGCACGGTAAAGCGCCTTGTCTGCCTCACCCAGTGCCTTTTCTAGGCCGTCCACGCCCATCGGCGCCAGGCCGATGCTGACTGTCATGCCCGGAAGCACCTTGCCATCAGGCAAGGTGAAGCGATGGCGCTCCAGGTTGTGGCGCAGGCGCTCGGCCAGGGCCAGGCCGTCACTCGCGTCACAGCCCACCAGCACAAAGGCGAACTCTTCGCCGCCAAAGCGACAGACCAGATCCTGGGTGCGCAGCGCCTCGCGCAGCAGCCGTGCGCACTGGCGCAGCACCTCGTCGCCTGCGGCATGGCTGTGCTCGTCATTGACCCGTTTGAAAAAATCAAGATCGGCCATGCCCACCAGGGCACGCCGGTGCTCGCGCCGCAGGCGATGCAGCAACTCATAACCCTGCGCCATGAAATGGCGCCGGTTGGGCAGCCCGGTCAGGCTGTCATGGTGGGCCTGAAACTCCAGCTGATGGCGCACCAGCTCGTTTTCGGTCATGGTGGCGGCCAGGGTGTTCAAAGCCTCGCCCAGCACCACCACCTCACGCACGGCTGATCGCGGCAGCAGGGGCATCATCTGGCCGGCCTGCAACTTCAGCAAGGCTTGGTGGACCCCCACCAGGGGCTGCAGCACGCGTCGATGCAGCAGCCACAGAAAGACCAGGCTGAACAGCCCGGCCAGCACCATGGTGGCCAGCAACTGGAATCGGGCTTGGCGCGCCACCTGCGCCAAAGCGGCCAGATCGGTCCCAGGCAGGTAGGCGGCCTGGCTCATCAGGTCATCGGCGGTATGCGTCAATTCGGCAGCCAAAGGCTCCCAGCGAGCCCGCCAGGCGGCACGCCCCTGCGTCGACCGGGCCAGATCCGCGGCGGCCTCGCTCAACAACAAGGTAGCCCGCTCGGCCTGCTGGGCCACCCGGGGGTCTTGTTGCAGGCTGGGATGCTGGCTGACCAGGGTGACCAGCAGCAAGGCCTCTTGCCGCTCGCCCCGGGAGTCGCTCAACAACAAACGGTCGCCCTCATGGTGGATCTGCAGCAAGTTGCGGCCCAGCCGCTGCAGACGCAGGACCTCCGGTCCCATGCGCTGCTGCACGTTCAGGGTGGCCTGCTGCACCTGTTGCTGCTGCTGATCGATCAGCCACGCAGCCCCCAGCAGCACCACCATGAACAAACCGGCCAGCAGCGAGAAGAACCAGATCGATCGGAAGTCCCGATTCGGGGCGGACATGGCGAGGCCTTCAGTTCACCCGGATGGACAGGTACTGCGAGTTGATGCGGTCATACACCCCGTCGTGCTCCAGCCGTTCCAGGGCCGCATCCACCTGCGTTTTCAGTTCGGGCTTGAGCGGTGTGATGCCAAAAGAGGCCGCGCCGGTGAGCTCGGGTTCACGACGCGGCTGCACACTCAGGTCCATCGCCTGCAGGGCCGGGGCCTTCATCAAACCGATCACGCTCATCATCGGGGCCAGCATGCCGTCGGCCTTGCCCTGGTGCAACAGCACGGCCAGATCGGCATTGGACAAGACCTCCACCCGCTGCCACTGGCGCTGGGCTGCAAAACGCGCCTGCGCTGACCCCTGCACCACGGCCACCCGCACACCGGTCTGCTCTGGCAGCAGACCCAGGCGCGCCACCCACGCCGAAATCGAGGTGTAGTAAGGCCGCGCCAGCAAAATCTGGGCTCGCCGCTCGGGGGTGGGCAAGAGGCTCATGGCCGCCACGTCGATGCGCCCCTGCTTCAGGTCGTCGATTGAGCTGGCGATCGTGGCCGAGACAAAACGGCAGCGCCGGCCCAACTCTTTGCAAACAGCGCGCGCCATGTCGATGCTGTAGCCACTGTAATCTCCCCGCGCATCCCGGAACGACATCGGGGGCGAATTGTCGAGCACCCCCAGCACCAGTTCATCGGCTGCCTGGGCCGCCGTCATCCCGGCCAGGGCGGCCAGGGCCAGCAGCCAGCCACGGCGGCGCAGGCCAGAAAACGGGCTCAATTCAGCCACTTGGCCGCCATGCGCTGGTAGTCGCCCTGAGCCTGGATCAAGTGCAGCCATTGGTCCACATAGGCCTTGGTGAGCGTGTCGCCGCGCGGCAACAGGTAGGCCATCTCGCCGTACTGCAGGGGCTTGTCGGGGTTCACGGCGCACAGGCCGGGGTGCAGCTTCTGCTGCACCAGCGTTTCGGCCGACTCGGTCACGAACACATCGGCGCGGCCACTGAGCACCTCGTTGAAGATGGTCAGGTTCTCGGGGTGGATGGTGAGCTGGGCGGTCTTGAAGTTGGCGCGGGCAAAGCGCTCGTTGCTGCCGCCCGGGTTGGCCACCACCTTGACACCAGGCTGGTCGATGGCCGCCACGGTCTGAAAGCGCGCCACATCGGCGCAACGCACCAGCGGCGTCTTGCCGTTGACCATGTAGGGCGCGCTGAACCATGCCCGCTTCTGGCGCTCCAGCGTCACCGAGATGCCGCCCACCGCGATGTCGCAGGCACCGCCGGTGAAGTCATCCATCATCTTGGCCCAGGTGGTCTTGACGAACTGGGCCTTGACCCCCAGCGAAGCCGCCAGCGATTGCACCAGATCCACGTCCAAGCCTTCGTAGCTGCCATCGGGCAGGGCGAAACTGAAAGGTTTGTAGTCACCCGGGGTGCAGGCCTTGAGCACACCTGCCTTCACCACCTCATCCACGCCCCCTGCCTGCGCGATGCCGCAGAAGGCGGTCGCCAGGGCGGCCAGAAGCGTTTTGCGCGAGAACTTATGCATGGCAACCATCCTTACAGAAATAAGCAAATATCGGTGACAGCATGATAAGTCGCGACGGGCCTGGCCCGGCCTCCCAGCCTCATCCGCTGAGGCGGGCGTAGGTGGCCAGCAACGCGCTCTTGTTGACCACCCCCAACAACCGCGGGTCGTCAGCGGACTCGATCACCGGCAGTCGCTCACCGCGGTGGTCCATGAAGCGCTGCAAGGCCTCGGACAGGCCCATGCCGGCGGTCAGCGGCAGCAACTCCGCGCTGATCAGATCACCGGCCCGCAGGCGTTCCAGGTCGGGCAGGCGCTCGGCGGGGCTGAGGCGCTTCAAAGGCACCACGCCTTGAAAGTGCTGCGCCTCGTCCACCACGTACAGGTACTTCACCGGGTGGTGCAGAAACAGCCGGCTCATCTCGTCCAGGTCGGCGCCCAGGCCCACCACGGTCTGCGCCGGCTCGATCAGCTCGCGCACCCCCAGGGCGCGCAGGCGCTGCTGCTCGGCCTGCCACACCTGGCGGCGGCTGGTGATGTCGTACATGGCGCCGGCATGGGCCGATCGGGCCACAAAATAAGCGATCACGCTGGCCACCATCAACGGCAGCATCACCTGGTAGCTCAGCGTCATCTCAAAGATCATCAGGATGGCCATCAAGGGCGCCTGCGTGGCCCCGGCCAGAAATGCGCCCATGCCCACCATCGCGTAGGCCAGTGGCGCCGAGGCGGCCTGCGGCCACAGGGCCTGCGCCCCCTGCCCGAACAGCGCACCGACGATGCAACCGAAAAAGATGGCCGGCGTGAACACCCCGCCCACCGCGCCTGAACCCACCGTGCACAAGGTGGCCACCACCTTGGCCACCAGCAGCATCAGCAACAAGGCCCAGGGCCAGTCTGAGTGCAGCACCGAATTGACCACGCTGTAGCCGTTGCCCCACACCTCGGGCAAAGGCACCGAGATCAGGCCCACCACCAGGCCGCCCAGGGCCAGCCGCAGCGGCAAGGGCAAGGGCAAGCGCCCGAACAGGGCGCGCGACTGGCCCAGCAGGCGCAGGAAAAGCGCCGCGCCGGCCCCCAGCAGCAGGCCCATCAGGGCAAACAACAGCACCTCGCCCCCGGCCACCGCCGGGAAGGGCGGCATGGCATAGGGCGGCTGGTAGCCGGGCATCTGGCGCATCACGATGTTGGCCACCACAGCCGCCACCATGATCGGCCCCAGGCTCTCCATGGCCATGGACCCCAACACGATCTCGGCCACGAAAAATGTGCCCGCGATGGGGGCGCTGTAGGCGGCGGTGATGCCGGCGGCCGCGCCGCAAGCCACCAGCAGGCGCAGGCGCGGCACCGGAAAACGCAGGCCTTGCCCGAGCAGCGAGGCGCTCAGTGCCGCCAGTTGCACCATCGAGCCCTCGCGCCCGATCGAGCCCCCACTGGCAATGCTCAGCAAGGACGAAGCGCTGCGCAACAGGCTGGACTTCAGCGGGATGCGCCCATCCCCCAGGACCGTGGCCTCCATGTAGTCGCTGTGGGCCTGCGGGTTGGCGGCGCGGCGCGCCAGCACCAGCAGGGCCCCGGCCAGCAGGCCGCCCAGCGCGGGCACCAGCACCCGCTCCCATGCCGGCAGACTGCGCGCCAACGCGACCAGGCTGCCGCTCTGCCCCAGCAGGTGGTGGTCCAGGCGCAACAGGGCCCAGCGGAAGGACTCGGTGGCCAAGGCCCCCAGCACGCCGGCCACCACGGCCCAGCCCAACATCCATTGCCACTCGGAAATGCGAAAGAAACGCTGCAGCCCCGCCCGCACGGTGAGCCAGCGAAAGGCCAGATGCTTCATGGCGCCCGACGATAGCAGAGGCCGCCACCGGGCCGGATCAGGCCAGACCCGGGTTGTCACCGGCCAGACGCGCCAGCAACAGGCCGCGCAAAGCCTGCGCCGCCACCGACAGCGCCTGCCCCTTGCGCCGCGCCAACACCAGAGGGCGGGCCAGGGCGGGCTCTTGGAAGGGCAGCGCCACCAGGCCCGCATCGCGAAAATGGAACAGCGTCAGCTCCGGCACCAGGCTCAGGCCCAGGCCGGCACGCACCAAGGCTGCCAGCGTGGCCAGGTGCTCCACCTCCAGCACGCTGGTGCGCCAGCCCGGGCTCAGGTTCAGGCGCTCGATCTGCTGGCGCACGCTGCTGCTGCGGGCCAGGTGGATCAACTCTTCGCCGGCCAGGTCGTCCCAGCCGGCCCCCATGCCCCCCCGCTCGGCCAGACGGTGCCCCGCCGGGCAGACCAGCCAATAAGGCTCGGTGCGCAGCAGTTCGATGTCGAACTCGCGCAGGTCACCCCCCGCTGTCAGGGCAAAGTCCACCCGCCCCTCGCGCAACAGCGTGGTAGCCCCCTGGGCCAGGGTGTCGTGCACCGTGAGCTGCACCTGAGGGTGGCGCTGACGCCACTCGGCCACCAGCCCGGGCAGCCACACCGCGGCCATCGAAGGCAGGGCCGCCACGGCCACCCGCCCGGCCTGCAGACCGGCCAGCGCCTGCAGCCGGCCCAAGGCCTGCTGCAGCTCCTGCTCCAGGCGCAGCACCTCTTGCGCCAGCAGCTCGCCCTCAGGCGTCAGGCTGACCTGGCGGGTGGACCGCTCGAACAGGCGCGCGCCCACCGCGGCCTCAAGCCGGCGGATCTTCTGGCTGAAGGCGCTTTGCGACAGGTGGCAGCGCTCGGCTGCCCGCGTGAAATGGCGGGTCTGCACCAAGGCGCCAAAGGCCTCCAGGTCGGCCGAAGACCAGCGGATCGGATTCAGTGGTTTCATGGATTAATCCATTCAATCAATCCATTTTACAAATGCACTTGAGCCCACCACACTGCGGGCCATGTCCTCTCTCCCCCCCTCTTTGCTGATCGGCTGCGGCGCCGGCTTCTCGGGCGACCGCTGGGATGCGGCCGTGCCCGTGGTGCGCACCCTGGTTGCCCGCGGCGGCCCCGCGGTGCTGATGTTCGAAACCCTGGCCGAACGCACCCTGGCCCTGGCCCAGTTGCAGCGCCGCCAGAACCCGACCGCGGGCTTCGAGCCCACGCTGGAGCGGTTCATTCGGCCCGTGCTGGCCGACTGCGTGCGGCACGGCATTCCCATCGTGGGCAACTTCGGCGCGGCCAACCCGCGCGGGGCGGCGGCCTGCCTGCAGGCGCTGGCGATCGAACTGGGCCTGGGTGCGCTGCGCGTGGGGGTGGTTGAAGGCGACGACGTGCTGGCCCAACTGAGCCCCGATCAACTGGCCCAGGTGCGTGGGCCGCGCAGCGATGCCCCCGTCAGCGCCAACGCCTACCTGGGGGCCCAGGGCATCGCGGCCTGCCTGCGCGCCGGCGCCCAGGTGGTGGTGACCGGCCGCGTGGCCGACCCGGCCCTGGCACTGGGCCCGCTGCTCGCGCACTTCGGCTGGGCCGAGGACGACTGGGACCGACTGGCCGCCGGCACCATCGCGGGCCACCTGCTGGAGTGCGGCGCCCAGGTGTGCGGCGGCTACTTTGCCGACCCGGGCCTGAAAGATGTGCCCGACCTGGCCCACGTGGGCTTTCCGATCCTGGAGGTGCAGGCCGACGGCCGCTTTGTGGTGGGCAAGGCCGACGCCACCGGGGGCTGCGTGGACGAGCGCACAGTCAAAGAGCAACTGCTGTACGAGATCCACGACCCTGCCGCCTACCTGACACCCGATGTGGTGGCTGACCTCAGCGAGGTCACGCTGCAGCCCCTGGGGCCCGACCGGGTGCAAGTGAGTGGCGTGCGCGGTCATGCCCGCCCCGCCACCCTCAAGACCACCGCCTGTTTCGAAGGGGGCTGGCTGGCCGAAGGCGAGATCTCCTATGCCGGCCCCAATGCCGTGGCCCGCGCCCGGCTGGCCGCCCAGGTGGTGCGCAGCCGCCTGGCCGAGCTGGCCCCGGGCCTGCAACCGGTGCGCTGCGACCTGATCGGCGTGGCCAGCCTGTTTGCCGACGACGCCGGCACCTGGGCAGACAGCCAGGCCGAGCTGGCCCCCGCGGGCCTGATGCAGGACGTGCGTCTGCGCGTGGCCGCCCGCGCCAGCCAGCGCGGCGAGGCCGAGCTGCTGACCCGCGAAGTGCTGGCCCTGTACACCTGCGGCCCGGCCGGCGGTGGCGGCGTGCGCAGCGCCATCACGCCTCGCCTGGCCAGCGAGTCGTGGTTCGTGCCCCGGGCCTGGATCAAGGAACACTGGAGCCTGCTGTGACACAATCCGCCCCCATTGCAACCGACCCAGCCTCCCACGCCATGACGCCCCACACCGCCACTGTGCCCCTGGCCCGGCTGGCCCATGGGCGCACCGGCGACAAAGGCAACACCTCCAGCATCAGCGTGATCGCCTACCAGGCGCAGCACTGGCCGCTGCTGGTCGAACAGGTGACCGAGGCCCGCGTGGCCGCGCTGTTTGCCAGCCGGCGGCCCACGCGGGTGACGAGGTACCTGCTGCCCAAACTGCAGGCCATGAACTTTGTGCTGCATGACATCCTCGAGGGCGGCGTGAACGACGCCCTCAATCTGGATGCCCACGGCAAAAGCCTGTCGGGCCTGCTGCTGACCCTGCCGGTCCAGGCCCCCGAGGCCTGAACCACCGCCCCCAACAACGACAAGGAGACTTCTCATGAGCATCCCCCGCCGCACCCTGCTGCAATCCACGCTGGCCGCCGCCATCGCCACCCTGGCCGGCCCCGTGCTGGCCGATGGGTTCCCCGACAAGGCCATCACTTTCGTGGTGCCCTTCACGGCCGGCAGTGCCACCGACCAGTTGGCCCGCGCCCTGGCCAACGCCATCACGGCCGACACCAAGACCCCGGTGATCGTGGACAACCGCCCCGGCGCCAATGCCTTCATCGGCGCGCAACTGGTGGCCAAGGCCAAGCCCGACGGCTACACCGTGCTGATCGCCACCAACACCACCCACGCCGCCAATGAGCACCTGTACAAGAAGCTGCCCTACGACCCGGTGAAAGACTTCGAGCCCGTCACCGCCCTGGGCCGCGGCGGCCAGTTGATGGTGGTGCGCCCCGACTACCCGGCGCGCAGCGTGGGCGAGTTCATCAAGCTGGCCAAGGCCCAGCCCGGCAAGCTGTCGTTCGGCGCGGGCAGCTCGTCGAGCCGCATCGCGGGTGAGATGTTCAAGCAACTCACCGGCACCTACATCCTGGCCATTCCGTACCGCAGCAACCCGCCGGCCGTGACCGACCTGCTGGGCGGCCAGATCGACGTGATGTTCACCGACATGGCCACCGGCCTGCCCCAGGTAAAGGCCGGCAAGCTGCGCGCCCTGGGCGTGACCCCGCGCCAGCGCAGCGCCCTGGCGCCCGAGGTGCCCACCATCGAAGAAGCCGGCGTGAAGGGCTACGAAGCCACTTACTGGTTTGCCGCTTACGCCCCGGCCGGTACCCCGGCCCCGGTGGTGGCCAAGCTCAATGAGCTGCTGCACAAGGCCGCCCACAGCAGCGCCCAGGCTGCGTTCTACCAGCCCACCGGCACCGAGACCTACCTGAACACACCTGAGGAGCAGCGCAAGTTCCAGGCCGTCGAATCACAGAAGTGGGGCCGCATCATCAAGGCGGCGGGCATCGAGCCCGAGTAAAGGGATCAGCCCGGGTCGGCCCGGGTCTCCTGACGCAGCGCCTTCAGTTCGGCCTGCATCGCATGCAGGTCGGCGCGCAGGTGGCGGATCTCCTTGAGCACGGCGTCATCCATCTCACGCTCGTCCACCTCGACCAGCATGGCCGCCACCGAGGCCGTGACCAGCGACAGCACCGCCAGCCCGAGCAGCACCACCGCCACCGCAAACGCCTTGGACCAGTGGGTGGTGGGCACGATGTCGCCATAGCCCACCGTGGCCGCGGTGGTGAAGGCCAGCCACAGGCCGTCCCAGAAGGTGTGCACCCCGGGCTCGACGATCCAGAAGCCCAAGCCCCCCAGGGTCATCATCAGAAAAGCCAGCAACAGCGAATAGAGCAAGCCCCTGCGACTGATGAAACGAACGTGACGACGCCTGCGTGTGACCATGCCTGCATTGTGAGCGCCAGGGCCAGGCATACGCCTTGACCCTCGTCAAGCCGGCCCTCTCGGGTGATCACCCGGCCGCACAAGCCGCAGGGCGGAGGACAATGGCGCCATGCCTGAAGACTCCATGCCCCGCAGCCCCGCCGCCGACAACGCCCTGCACCCCTACGCCCGCCTGATGCCCGACACCGTGCTGGACGCCTTGGCCGGCATCGGCCTGTACGGCGACGGCCGCCTGATGGCCTTGTCCTCGTACGAGAACCGCGTCTACCAGGTGCAGCTTGAAGACCCGGTGCAGGGCCACCGCGTGGTGGTGGTGAAGTTCTACCGCCCGGGCCGCTGGAGCGAGGGCCAGATCCTCGAAGAGCACGCCTTCTCGGCCGATCTGCAGGCCGCCGAGGTGCCCGCCGTGGGGCCGCTGACCCTGCAGGGCCGCACCCTGCACCAGCACGAAGGCTTTGCGTTCTCGGTATCGCCCCGGCGTGGCGGGCGCCAGCCCGAGCTGGACGACGGCGAGGTGCTGGAGTGGACCGGCCGCTTTCTGGCCCGGCTGCACCAGGTGGGCGCCCAGCGCCCGTTCCAGCTTCGCCCGGCCTTGAATCTGCACACCTTTGGCCGCGCCGCAGTAGAGGGCCTGTTGCAAGGCCGGGTGTTGCCGGCCGACGCTGAAGGCCCGTGGCGCCAGGCCTGCGAGCAGGTGCTGGCGCACATCGCGGCCCACCCCCTGGTGCTGCCCGACGGGCGCTTTGACGGCCAGCAGATCGAGCTGATCCGCCTGCACGGCGACTGCCACCCCGGCAACATCCTTTGGACCCCCACCGAATCCGAAGGCGGCGGCCCGCACTTCGTGGACCTGGACGATGCCCGCACCGGCCCGGCCGTGCAAGACCTGTGGATGCTGCTGTCGGGCGACCGGGCGCAGCAGAACCGCCAGCTCGGCAGCCTGATCGACGGCTACGAGCAGGTGTGCGAATTCGACCGCCGCCAGCTCAGCCTGATCGAGCCGCTGCGCACGCTGCGCCTGATCCACTACAGCGCCTGGCTGGCCAGCCGCTGGGACGACCCCACTTTTCCGATCAACTTTCCGTGGTTTGGCAGCAGCGACTACTGGCATGGCCAGACCCACCTGCTGCACGACCAGTTGGAGGCCCTGGATGCCGATCCCCTGGTGGCCTGAAAATCACCAAAACCCGATCGTCTGTTAAATTAACAGGTGGTTACATCAGAGTCGGCACCGTCGCACGCGTTCATCCAGGCCGAATTCACACCCCAGCCGGCGGCATGGCCGGCACGGCCCCCGTTTGCGCGCAAGTCCTGAGGTACATCAATCGGCCCACCCCGATCCGACGAAAAATGATCACAAATGAGGCAACGCCCGCCTGAGCCCTTCAGGATGGCCGCGCCTGTTACCCGCCCCGCACCATGGACCCAGCCCAGACCGCAACCGCTGACGACGCCCGCAGCACCATCCTGGTGGTGGACGACACCAGCGCCAACCTGGCCGTGATGGGCGAGCTGCTGAGCCCCTTGTACCGAGTTCGCGTGGCCAATTCGGGCCAGCGCGCGCTGGCCGCGGTGCACACCCCTCCTCGCCCCGACCTGATCCTGCTCGACATCATGATGCCCGGGCTGGACGGCTACAGCGTGCTGGAGCGCCTGCAGGCCGACCCGGCCACACGCGACATCCCGGTGATCTTCGTCACCGCCATGTCGGGCGACGACGACGAAGAGCGCGGCCTGAGCCAGGGTGCCGTTGACTACGTGGCCAAACCGATCCGCGCCGCCATCCTGCTGGCCCGTGTGCACACCCACCTCGAACTCAAGCAGGCCCGCGACAGCCTGCGCCAGCAAAACGAGAACCTGGAGCAGCAGGTGCAACAACGCACCGAGGAAAACGAACTGATCAAGGACGTGAGCCTCAACGCGCTGGCCCTGCTGGCCGAAAAGCGCGACAACGAAACCGGCAACCACCTGCACCGCACCCAGGCCTATGTGGAGTTGCTGATCGAGCACCTGCGCGATCACCCCCGTTTTGCCCAGGCCCTGCGCGCCCCCAACGACCGACTGATCGCCAAAGCCGCGCCGCTGCACGACATTGGCAAGGTGGGCATCGCGGACCACATCCTGCTCAAGCCCGGGCGGCTGAGCCCCGAGGAGTTCGAGGTGATGAAGACGCACAGCCAGATTGGGGCCGACGCACTGCACGAGGCCATCCTGCGCGTGCAGGCGGGCCATGGCCCCGACCTGTCACCCAGCCCTGGCCCGGCACTCGAGTTTCTGCAGATTGCCCAGCAGATCGCCCTGGGCCACCACGAAAAATGGGACGGCAGCGGCTACCCCAGAGGCCTGGCGGGGGACGACATCCCGGTGTCGGCCCGCCTGATGGCCCTGGCCGACGTGTTCGACGCCCTGACCTGCAAGCGCCACTACAAAGAACCCTTTCCCATCGACAAGGTGGTCCAGATCATCACCGAAGGCCGCGGGCGGCACTTCGACCCCGAAGTGGTGGATGCCTTCCTGTCCCTGCAGCCCCGCTTTGTCGAGGTGGCCGTGCGCTACGCCGACACCCCGCCTCGGCACGCCCTGGGCTGACACGCCCCATCCGGCCCGGATGCCCTCCGCCCTGCCACGCACCGCCAAGCCATGGTCACCCTGCCTGACTACCTGCCTGACCCCCTGCTGATGAAAAAGCGGGCCAGCCTGTTGCTGTTGTTCTTCGTGCCCATGGTGCTGGCGGCCTGCGTGGCCGTGGCCGTCAACCTGATGGCCTTGCAACGCCTCGTGGATCAGCAGGACCAGCGCCAGGTCGAGGTGCGGGCCGTGACCACCGCCATGACCCACAGCACCCTGCTGGGGCACCAGATGCTGGGCCTGCACCAACGACTGAGCCAATTGCTGGAGCAGGCGCAGACCGGCCGTTTGACAGTGGAACAGGCCCGCCAGGCCAACACGCGGCTGGTGGACGAACTGGCGACACAAGACCAGCAGCGCGACCAGATGACCCAGGCCCTGAACAGCCTGGGCGATGGCCTGCGCCCCCTGAGCGCCGAAACCCTGGAGGCCTACGAACAGTACCGGGCCTACATGATGATGGCCACCGAGTTGCTGTCAGGCTCACCGCACCTCGGTCAGATCCGCGCGGCCGAGGCTTTGAACCACTACCTGCACTACGTTGGGCACGCCACCCAGCTCACCGCGCAACTGACCGAAGAGGTCGACAGCCGGCTGGCCGCCATGGCCGGCCAGCGGCACGACTTTGTCTACACCGCCGCCAGCCTGGCCGCGGCCAGTCTGTTGCTGGTGTGCCTGCTCTGGCTGTTGCTCTCGTGGTGGCTGACGCGCCCGCTCGATCTGCTGGCCGGGGCACTGGGTCAGCTCAGCCAGGCGGCCCGATCCGCCCCATCGCCCGCGGGTGAGGCGGCCATGCCCCTGGACCTGGGCACCCTGTCGCATGTCGAGGCCCTGACCCGCACGCGCAACAGCATGGTGCGCGACCTGGCCCAGGCGGTGGTCAACTTTGTGCGCACCCTGGAGGCGCGCCAACAGACCCAGTTGGCCCTGGACGCCGAACGCCACCGCCTCAAGAGCCTGGTGCGCGGCATGCCCGACCTGGTCTGGTTGAAGAACGCCGAGGGCGTGTTTCTGCAATGCAACCGGCGCTTCGAAGACCTGATGGGCCACCCCGAGGCTGAACTGCTGGGCAAGACCGACTACGACTTTGTGACGCGCGACCTGGCCGACCTGTTCCGCCAGAACGACCTGCAGGCCGTGCTGGCGGGCCATCCCGTGAGCAACGAAGAATGGCTGACCTTTGCCAGCGACCAGCACCGCGAGCTGGTGCAGACCGTCAAGGCCCCACTGTACGACCAGGACGGTGCCCTGTTGGGCGTGCTGGGCGTGGCGCGCGACATCACCGCCGCGCGCTCGGCCGAACACGCGCTGCGCGACAGCGAGGCCACGCTGCGCCGCACCCAGCAGTTGGCCCGCATCGGCAGCTGGACGTTGCACATGCGCGATGGCAGCATCCGCTGGTCTGACGAAACCTACGAGCTGTTCTGGGTGGACAAAGGCACCCCCATCACGGCCGCCAGCTTCATGGAGATGGTGCACCCGGAAGACCGCGACGCCGTGCGCCAGGCCTGGCGCGCGGCCCTCAAGGGCAAGCGTTACGACATCGAGCACCGGGTGGTGCTGCAGGGCGTCACCCGCTGGATCCGCGAGCGCGCCGAGTTGAACCGGGATGACTCAGGCCGGGTGATCTGGGCCGACGGCATGGCACAGGACATGACGGTGGTGCGCCAGGCTGGCGAAGCCCTGCGCCAACGCGAGCAGATGTACGCAGCCGTGATGAGCCAGTCGGACAACGGCATCGTGCTGATCGAACTGGAGACCCTGGCCTTCGTCGAGTTCAACGAAGCGGCCTGCACCCTGCTGGGCTACACCCGCCAGGAGTTCGGCCACCTGACGATCTACGACGTGACGCCCGCCCAGGGCCGCGGGCAGTTGCAGGAGCGCCTGCGCGCCGTGCAGGAGGCAGGCGCCGCACACGACGAGGTACAGCGCAGCCGCAAGGACGGCAGCCTGCTCGACCTGGCCATCAGCTCGCGCATCATCGAGATCCAGGGCCGGCGCTACATCTCGGCCATCTGGACCGACATCACCCGCCAGAAGGAAGACCAGCGCGCCCTGCTGCGCTTCCAGAACCAGTTGCAGGACATGGTGGCCGAGCGCACCGCCGAACTGGCCGCAGCCAAAGAGGCCGCCGAAGCCGCCAACCGGACCAAGAGCGCCTTCCTGGCCAACATGAGCCACGAGATCCGCACGCCGATGAACGCCATCATCGGCATCACCCACCTGATCCAGCGCGACAACGTGAGCCCGCAACAACGCAGCCGGCTCGACAAGGTGAACGACGCCGCCCACCACCTGCTGGGCATCATCAACGACATCCTGGACTTCTCGAAGATCGAGGCCGGCCGCATGTCGCTGGACCCGACCGATTTCGAGGTGGCCCATGTGATCGGCAACGTGTGCAACCTGCTGGGCGACAGCGCCGCCGACAAAGGTCTGGCCCTGCAGACCGACATGGCCACCCTGCCCGCCCAGTTGCACGGCGACGGCCTGCGACTGGGCCAGGTGCTGCTGAACTTCACCAGCAACGCCATCAAGTTCACCCAGCAGGGCCGCGTGCTGCTGCACGGGCGTGTGCTGCGCGAGGAAGGCCCGCGCCTGTGGGTGCGCTTTGAAGTGCGCGACACCGGCATCGGCCTCAGCCCCGAGCAGCAGCAGCGCCTGTTCCAGCCGTTTGCACAGGCCGACGTGTCCACCACACGTCGCTTTGGCGGCACCGGCCTGGGCCTGGTGATCTCGCGCCGCCTGGCCGACATGATGGGCGGCACCGTGGGCGTGGACAGCACTTTGGGCCAGGGCAGCACCTTCTGGATCGAGGCGCCGTTTGGCCAGGCCCAGCACGCCAGCCCACGCGAGGCCGCGGGGCGCACCGCCGCAGCCCAGGCCAGCGCGCCCGCCCCCACCCGCCCCCCCGCCCTGACGGCGGGCCGCAGCGACGTGGAACAGGCCCTGGCCCGGTACCGCCAGGCCCGCCTGCTGCTGGCCGAAGACAACGCCCTGAACCAGGAGGTGGCCCTGGACCTGCTGAGCCATGCCGGCCTGCAGGTGGACTTGGCCCAGGACGGCCAGGAAGCCCTGGAGCGCGCCCGCGAAACCGCCTACGACCTGATCCTGATGGACCTGCAGATGCCGCACCTGGATGGCCTTCAGGCCACCCGTGCCATCCGGCAATTGCCCGGCCATGCCCTCACGCCCATCCTGGCCATGACCGCCAACGCGTTCGAGGAAGACCGGCAGGCCTGCCAGGCCGCCGGCATGAACGACCACATCGCCAAACCGGTCGACCCCGAAGGCCTGTACCGCACCCTGCTGCAATGGCTGCCCCCCAAGCTTGCGGACACCCCTGCGCCGTCGACCGCCGAGCCCGTCGGCACGGCACCCGCCACCACGCCTGAAGCCCACCCAGCCGATGCCCTGCCGCCCGACCTGCCCCCTGCCCTGCTCGCCGTGCCCGGCCTGTCGCTGAGCCAGGCCCTGCGCAACGTGCTGGGCCGCCCGCAGCGGCTGATGGCATTGCTGCACCGCTTTGGCCTGGAGCACGGTGCCGATGCCCAATCGGTGCAGGCCTTGCTGCAGGCCGGCAACACAGAAGGCGCCCAGCGCACGGCCCACACCCTCAAGGGCCTGGCCGGCACCCTGGGCCTGAGTGCGGTGCAGCACACCGCTGAAGCCCTGGAGCACCGGATCAAGCAGCCGGGCTGCCCCACCGAGCCGGCAGAACTCAATCAACTGGCCACCCAGCTCAACACCCTGGCCCCCTGGCTGCGGGCTCTGGCGGCCCCCGCCACCACACCTGGAGCCCCCCGGCCGGCGATCGATCCGGCCAGCCTGGCTGCGCCCCTGCAGACCCTGCGCGAACTGCTGCGCACCGACGACGTGCGCGCCACCACGGCCTACGCCGCGCTGGCGGACGAGCTGCGCACCCTGCACCCCCAGGCGGCCGAGCAGATGGATCGGCAACTGGGCGACTACGCCCTCGATCAGGCCCTGATCACGCTCGACACCCTGCTGGCCGCCGAGCCCGCGTTGCGTCAGTGAATGGCGCCGCGCAGCACCAGTTCGACCAGGTCGATCTCGCGCATCAGCACGCGGTAGGTCTCGTCGTTGATCTGGTGCCGCTCGCGCAGGCCGGCCAGCTCTTCGCGCTCGACCTGCAGCGCCATCAGGCGCAGGTGCTTTTCGAGGGCCAGCACACCTTGCGACACCAGGCGTGACTCTTCATCGCCCACCGCTTCATTGAGGCGGTGGTGGTACAGGTGCTGCACGCGCTGGCGCACCTCGTCGGCGGCCTCGCGGGCAGGGCCTTGCGCCGCGTCAGCCACGCGGTCGACCTCCGCATCGACCTCCGGTGAGCGCAGGGCCAGCAAAGCGGCCCGCGAGGCACGCTTGCGCGCCCAGCGCAGCTCGCGGTTGCGCCGCAGGCTGCCCGGCCCGCTGGCCGTGCCCAGGCGCCGCAACAGCCAGGGCAAGCCGATGCTGCCCCCCAGCAGCGAGATCACGATGATCATCGTCGCCTGAAAAATCAGCAGCTCGCGCGCCGGAAACGGCGTGCCATCGGAGAGCAAGACCGGCAAGCCCAGCACCGCCGCCAGCGTGATCCCGCCGCGGATGCCGCCCAGCGAAGCCACCCCCACCCAGCTCAGCGGCACCGGCCGCACCGTGCCCCGGCGCCAGCGCCTGGGCAACCAGGCCGGCAGGGCCGCGCCCACGGCCAGGCTGACAAACCGCACCGCCAGCAAGGCCAGGGCAATGCCGGCCGTGCTCACCAGCAACGGCCCCAACGCATGCCCGTGGTGCACCGGGGCTCCGGCCTCTTTCAGGTCTTGCAGCGGCTCTTGCAGGTTTTGCAGCAGCTCGGGCAATTGCTGGCCCAGCAGCACGAACACCAGGCCGGTGAAGGCAAAGCGGATCACCTCCCAGGTGCCCTGGGCCTGCACATGAAAGGCATTGAAGCGCGTGCTGCGCACATCGAACTGGCTGGCCGCCATGCCGGCGGCCACCGCGGCCAGTACCCCCGACAGGCCGAAATGCTCGGCCAGCAGGTAGGGGCCGAAGGGCATCAGCAGAATCACCAGCACGGGCGGGGCAGCCTCGGCCCCCTCGCGCCAGAACAGAAAACGGTCGTGCAAGGCGGCAAACACCCGCGCGAACACCAGCCCCACCAGCACCCCGCCGCCCGACATCCACACCATGTCGAGCAGGGCACGCCCCAGCGAGAACTGCTGGGTGAGCGTGGCTGCCACCGCAAACTTGACCGCCACCAGGGCCGAGGCGTCGTTCATCAGCGACTCGCCCTCGAGAATGGTCTGCAACCGCGGCGGCATCGGCAGCCGATGCGCCACCGCCGACACGGCCAAGGCATCAGTGGGCGACAACACCGCCGCCAGCACAAAAGCCACCGACAGCGGCATGGCCGGCAGCAGCCAGTGGATCACATGCCCCACCCCCAACACCGTGACCAGCACCAGCCCCACCGCCAGCAGCAGGATCGGCCACATGTTGGCGCCGAACTCGCGCTTGGGCATCTGCCAACCATCGGCAAACAACATCGGCGGCACCAGCAGCAACATGAACGTGGCGGGGTCCAGCTCCACCCGCAGGCCCGAGGCCGGCCAGGCCGCCATCGCCCCCATCAACAGCTGCAGCAGGGGCTGCGGCAGCCGCGGCCAGAAGCGCGCCATCACGCCCGAACAGGCCACCAACAGCAACAAGGCCAAAAGAGAAAGAACACTCTGCATCGACAACCCAGACAAACCGCCTCCGGTCCGCGACCGGAGGCCCCGACTGTAGACGCCAAGCCCACCCCCTTGGGGTGAAGCCCAGGCAAAGCGGGGGCAAAAATATTAACAGGCCGCCCCAGACCAAGACCCGCTCAGCATTCCAGTCTTGCCTGAGAGCAAGACAAGCCCCACGGTTGCTGCCAGAATAAACAAGGGAGGTTGAAGGAAACGATGCCGAACGCCGCCGCACGTCTCATGCGCAATCTGCGTCACCTGTGGGTGGCCCCCGAACTGGGGCTGCTGTACCACCGGCGAGAGCGGCGCGTGCGCCTGCTGACCAGCGTCATGATGATGACCATGGGCCTGGTGTGGGGCGCGTTCTTCGTCTCCAAGAACCTGTGGCTGGTGGTGGGCATGGACGCCATGCTCTTCTTCTTCGGGCTGATCAGCCTGACCCTGACCTGCCTGAACCGGCGCCAGGCCGCCAACTTGGTCATCTTTGGCAGCCTGCTGATCATCGTCATCGGCAATGCCGTGCTGCTGGACCCACCCAGTGCCCTGGCCCCGCGATCCACCCACCTGTACCTGCTGGGCCTGGGTGTGGCCGCGCTGGTGGCTTTTCGCGACGACGACCCGCGCCTGCGCTATGGCGTGGCCCTGCTCTGCCTCAGCACCTTTGTGGTGCTGGCCGCCACCACCGCCAACTTCGTGCCTGGCTACGCCCTGCCCGACGACATCCGCGTGCCCGGCACCTGGCTGCAGACCCTGGCCGCCACCACCATGCTCACCCTGCTGGTCAACGTGCTGCTGACCGACGCCACCGAGCGATCCGAGCTGGAGGCCGACCTGGTGCAGGCCCTGGTGCAGCACCAGTTCGAGCTGCACTATCAGCCCCAACTGGACACCTCGGGCCGGGTGCTGGGCGCCGAGGCCCTGCTGCGCTGGCGCCACCCCACGCGCGGCCTGGTCATGCCCGGCCAGTTCATCGACCTGGCCGAACAGACCGGCCTGATCGTGCCCATCGGCCAATGGGTGCTGGAGACCGCCTGCACCCAACTGCAGGCCTGGTCGGAACACCCCGAGCGCAGCGCGTGGTGCCTGGCCGTGAACATCAGCCAGCGCCAGTTTCGCCAGGCCGACTTTGTGCCCAAACTGCTGGAACTGCTGCAGCACCACCACTTCAGCCCCAGCCGACTGGAACTGGAGCTGACCGAAACCATGCTGGTCGAAGACATCGACGACATCAAGACCAAAATGCTCACCCTGGCCAGCCACGGTGTCACGTTTTCGCTGGACGACTTTGGCACCGGCTACTCGTCCCTGAACTACCTCAAACGCCTGCCGCTGAACAAACTCAAGATCGACCAATCCTTTGTGGCCGACGTGCTGACCGAAGCCAACAGCGCCGCCATCGTGCGCATGGTGCTGGCCCTGGGCAGCACCATGAACCTGCAGGTCATCGCCGAAGGCGTCGAAACCCCAGAGCAACACGCCTTTCTGGTGGACAACGGCTGCCAGCAATTTCAGGGCTACCTGTTCAGCCGGCCTGTGCCGGTGCGGGAGCTGGAGGCCTGGCAGGGATCAGCGCGCGCCGGGTGGCCTGGGGCGGTGGGTGGCGGGGTATTGGCCAAGTGAAATTGCAGGGGGCGAGCACATGGGGGCATCTGGCCTGGGCCCCGTTGAAAGGGCCCCTTGTGCCCGGCTTGCGCTAGGGTGGGGACCCCACAAAATCGGCTCAAGGGGCCCGAACCGGGGCGGCTTCAGACACCAGGAGCACAACACATGAAGATCCGACTGATTGACGCCAGCGAATTGAACGACCTGCTGGCACTGTACAAACACCTGCACACCACAGACGACCCATTGCCTGAAACCAACATCGTGCAAAGCGTGTGGCACGAGTTGCTGAGCCACCCTCGGTATCGGTACTTTGGCGGCTACCTGAATGAGCAGTTGATCGCGAGTTGCAACCTCACCCTCATTCCCAACCTCACCCGGGGCTGCAGACCCTATGGCGTGATCGAGAACGTCGTCACCCATACCGAACATCGAGGTCAAGGTCACGGTCAGGCGATCCTCCAACATGCGCTCGCACAGGCCTGGTCGGCGGGCTGTTACAAGGTCATGCTGATGACCGGCCGCAAAGACCCCGCCACGCTGCGCTTCTATGAGTCAGCGGGCTTTGATCGCCATGAAAAGCAGGCCTTCATCGCCAAGCCACCGGCCCCGATGGGTGCCGAGGGGTGAGAGAACGGGATGAGGATGAAAGGCCCGAAAAGACAGTGCCCTCATTTGCCGAACGTCACCCGGTGCGGCGGAGAGGCGTCACTTTGAGCCGCGAGGGCCGCTCTTGGAAGCGCTAAAAAGGCGGGTCGCACAGACCGCTGTATGGGCGGCCCGGTTCATCCCAAAAGCCGCCGAATCTCGGCAGCAAGCTCCGCAGCCGACCCCGTCGACGTATCCACCACCAGATCGTAGCCACGAACAAACGCCGGATGCCCGAATTGCTGCCGCGCCATGCCCGTCGCGCGGTCATCACGACATTGTTCGCGCTGCTCCAGCGTGGCCAGAGGGGCTTGGACCCCCACCAGGCACAGCAGGCGGGCTGACAGAACGTCAAGGCAGGCCTGCAGCTCGATCTCATCGCGCAGCACGGTGGCTTCCGTCGTGCCTCTCCCTGATAGGCGTAGAAAAGCAGCCTTTGTAATCCAGATGGCTGTTGGCACGCACCCAATTCGGCGCTTTTTTGAGAAGTTTCCGAGAAGCAGCCGGACCGTTTAGCAAAGCGTTTAGCAAAAATCCCTATAACCCATTGATTTAAATAGATTTTTTCTCAGCCAGATTGTTAGAAAGAAGTTTGCTAAACGCTCATTTCAAAGTGTAGAAAGGCTTTCCTCGGGCCACCTGCTTGACCAGGAAGCCATCACCACCACTCCATTTTTTTAGATAGCGAGACGCCTCAACCGACGCAGAGGGCGACTCACCCAGCCCGAGGAGGTCGCGCAACTGCGCGTTGTCGATGCGTTGGTGATCCGCCAGATAGGCCTTCACCATCTCGGCGTACCGGACCGGGTTCAGCCCACGCGTGCGGGTGTAAGTCGCTTTGCCCTTCAATGCCTTGGCTACCCCCTTGGCTAGGTGGTAGGTGGCCGCAGAGGTATGGCCTTTGCGCTCCATCAGGTCGAGGGGTGGCTGGCACATGGCCTCCAAAACCTGCTTGGCCTCGTCTTTTTGCAATTGCAAGACTTCGGCGACCTCTGCTACATCAATGAATGACTGCCCCATCAATGTGTCCAAAACCAGAAGGTGGTCCAGCGACACGTCGGCCCCTTGCGCATCGAGTCGCGCCACCAACTGAGCCAACTCTTCATGGGTCTCGCGGTTGAACATGCGCAAGGTGACCGAAAAACCATCTGTTTGATAGACAGGGCGGCGTTTGCCATAGATCAGTGCAGATCTGAAGATGCGGCGCCGGCCCACACCAGACGACTCAACCAACCTCAGCTTCACCAAGGCGTTCGCCAGCGTCCGATTCCGGGGCACGGCCTCATGCCGCAGGATATTCTCAGGCGTGATGCCCGCAACAAAACCACCCGGGCTGGTCACAACCAGTTCTTTGGAGGAATGCCGAATGAGAATCTCCCCCGGGTTCAGATAGTCGCGGTGCGTCAGGGCATTCAACACGGCCTCACGCACCCCCTCCACCGGAAACTGTGGAATGCGCACCTTGAATAGGCCCAACTCCACCTCACGCTCGGGGTTCAGCGGCCCGACAAACACCTGCTCCATGCGCTCCACCGCCTCCAGCAGGGGCAAGCGGTCGATGTCATTGCGTGCCACAGTGGTCTCACTGTCGTGCAGCACGTAATGAAACTGGGCTTGGGGGCAATGTGCAGTCAGCACTTCACGCCTGGCAAACAACAACATACCGGCGTGTGTCACCCGTCCATCCCGCACGGCCTCCAAGCCCTGCAGAAAGCGGGACTCAGACAACTCCAATAAACCTGACGAAGGCGCCTTGGTTCGCAAAATCTGCCGCGCCCGTTCGATTTGCAGCGGATCTAGGTCCTGCAGCGTCAACCCCTGTGCCACCGCACCACTCCAATCCAAGGCGGCGGTTCTCACCTGTGCGTGCTGAAACGCACTGGGATCCAGAGGCATGCAGTTTTTGCTGATCCGCTGCTTGAACAGACCAGCCGCCGTACCATAGGGTTTGTTTTGCCCC
This sequence comes from Curvibacter sp. GW821-FHT01G03, assembly GCF_059422285.1. Lineage (NCBI taxonomy): Bacteria > Pseudomonadati > Pseudomonadota > Betaproteobacteria > Burkholderiales > Comamonadaceae > Curvibacter > Curvibacter sp. GW821-FHT01G03. The sequence goes on along the minus strand of NZ_JBWKWP010000003.1, from coordinate 271,442 downwards.
GCTGCCACACGCATCACAAGCAAGCGGCCTGTGCCTTCCGGCACCAGTAACTCAAACACTTCGGCGTCGATCCCTGGAATCGTGCCGTCGTATATACCCCGTCGAAAAACATCCAGATCGTGCCCCTTACAACCCTGAATGGCCTGGGCTCGCCCTTTCACCTTGTCCGCAACGCCAAAGACCACCGCGCCACCACCCGCATTGGAGAAGCACACGGCGTACTCGCAGGCCACCCTGAGATCTTCTTTGGGCCCCAGTGAAGGTTTGAAATCCAGGTATTGGCCTTCCAGGTCATCGGCCACGTGGTGATCCAACTGATCCACGATTTGAACGATCTCGGAGGCGCTAGGAATGCTCATAACAAGGCCGCGGCAAGTTGTGACTCGGCCTCAGGGGGCACCATTGTCAGAGATACATTTGACGACGATGAGGCCCAGCACCCAGTGCTTGTTTTCGGCCGCGTCCATGTTGGCCCAAAGCTTGTCGGCGGTGGCCCAGAGGGTCTTTTTGATGTCTTCCAGCATGCGGTCGTCACCAGGGTCGCCTCATCCATTGGATCGGCACACTCCCTGCAGTTTTTTTGTTCGTTGATGCGGGATGATGGTACACAGCTTTACAGGACCATCGTGAAGCATGTGACCCAAGATCATCAAGCCTGATCCTGTCGCCAAATTGGCCCGGATCCTCTGCTCGACATTCATGCAACACATGAAGAATTAGAAGCTGACGGGGCTTCCGGTTTGTTGAAGCGGCCAAGCGGGACCGGCGGGGGGGGGAAGCCCGGCAGCCTTCACGGAGGAGCCAGTGCACAAGGTAGATCTCGTCATCAGGCCTGGGCACGTTAGCTAACCACCCAAAAGCCGCCGAATCTCAGCAGCAAGCTCCGCAGCCGACCCCGTCGACGTATCCACCACCAGATCGTAGCCACGAATAAACGCCAGATGCCCGAATTGCTCCCGCGCCATGCCCGTCGCGCGGTCATCACGAAGTCGCTCGCGCTGCTCCAGCGTGGCCAGAGGGGCTTGGACCCCCACCAGGCACAGCGGGCGGGCTGACAAAACGTCAAGGCAGGCCTGCAGCTCGGCCTCATCGCGCAGCACGGTGTCCAGGATGATTTCAAACTCGGAGTCGACCAGGCGGCGAAGCGTGGCGCGCAGGTTCTCGCAGTGGATGCGGTAGGCCAGCGCCTGCTCTTGGGCACTGCGCATGTCGCGGCGCCTTGACATGGTGACAAAGGCGTCCAGGCTCACATGAAACGAGGGGACCAGGGCGCTGTCTTGCAGGGCCGCAGCGATGCTCGATTTGCCCGCGCTGGTGGGGCCGTGCAGAACGATGGCGAAGGGCTTCCGCGCTAGTTGGCGGCCATGGCCTCGGCTCACGCCGCTGCCGCCGGCTTGCCAGTCTGCGAGGCCACAGCCTGCACAGCGGGTTCGGCCGCAAAGCCTTGGGCCTGGGCTGCCTGGCGAAGCTCTTCCGTGGTCTCCCCAGCGCCGCCCGGCCTCCAGCCCGGGGGCCGCAGCAGGTAGCCCAGCAGGGCACGGGCCGAAGGGGCGGCTTTCACATCGCGCCACAGCGACAGCCAATGCTCAAACTCGATCTTGAACAGGTTGTAGCCCGTGCTGGGTTTGACCAGGCCGTAGCGGATCGGTACGCCCTGCTGCTCGGGAATGTAGGTGCCAAACAGGCGGTCAAACACGATCAGAACGCCACCATAGTTGCCATCAAGGTAGATCAGGTTGGAAGCGTGGTGCACGCGGTGGGCCGAGGGGGTGTTCAGAATCCATTCCAGCGGGCCCAGACGCGGGATCCAGGTGGCGTGTATCCAGAACTGGTAGAGCAGGTTCAAGGACAGCATCACCAGGATCACCCTGGGGGGCATGCCCAGCCAGGGGGCGAGCATGAAGAACAGCAGGGTGCCGGTGAGTTTGCCCGTCCAGCCAAAACGGTAGGCCGCCGACAGGTTGAGCTGGTTCGAAGAATGGTGAATGGCGTGGGTGCACCAGAACCAGCGGATGCGGTGGGCGGCGCGGTGGTACCAGTAGTAGCAAAACTCCTGGCCAATGAAGCAGGTGGCCCAGCCGGTCCAATGGTCCATGGGCAGGGTGAAGAGGCGGTGCGCCCAGATCCACTGCATGGCGCCAAACCAGAAGCTGAGCGGCAAGGCCCAGCGCAAAAAGTACTCGCGCACCAGAAAATCGATCAGCGAGATGCCGGCGGCCTTCCAGTCGTAGGGGCCCCGTCCCTTCCACAGCGACAAGACCACGGCCTCAAGCAGCGAAGCCACCAGCACGGTGACCACGGCAAATTTCAGAACCATCAACATCGCGGTCATGGCCACTCCTGCTGGGTTGCATTGGATGTGCGCGGATTTTGCACCAAGGGCGCCAAACGGCTTGCGGGGTCACGCAAGCTCTCACGGCATCAGCATGGCCTAGCAGCCCGACCAACGGCCAGCCACCACCCCCCAAGGGCCCGCGCCAGCGCGGCCTGGCCCCCAAGAATCTGAAACACCGGCCGGGGCCCAATGCACTCCCCTCGCGCCCGGCTGCCCCCATGCCACAGGCCATGCCACCCCCCTGCCCCATCCGCCCCGCCACCCCCGACGACCGGCCCGCCCTGGCCCACATCATCGGCAGCGCCTTCGCCGACGACCCCGTGTCGCTGTGGGCCATGGGCTCGGCGGCCTTGGTGGTCGACACGTTTGCGGCGCTGATCGCCCAGGTGTACCTGCCGCGCGGGCATTGCACGCTGTTGGGGGACGGGCAGGCCGCGGCGCTGTGGTTGCCGCCGGGAGGGCACAAGCAGCTGCCGCTGGCGGCCACGCTGGGCCTGGGCTTGAGGCTGCTGGGGCGGGCCCACCCGCGCCACAGTTGGCGCGCCTGGCAGCTGGACCAGGCGCTGCAGGCCCGGCGGCCGGCGCGGCCGCACCTGTACCTGTTCGCAGTAGGGGTGTTGCCCGGGCAACAGGGGCAGGGCCTGGGGCACCAGCTGATCAGCCACACGCTGCAGCAGTGCGATGCACAGGGGCTGCCGGTGTTTCTGGAGAACACGCACCCGCGCAACCTGGGGCTGTACAGCCGCCTGGGTTTTGAGGCCCTTGAAACTTATGCGCCGGTGCCGGGCTGCCCGGTGGTGACGGCCATGTGGCGCCGACCCCTGCCGTAGGCCATGCCCCCATCAAGCCACGATGGAGCGCTGCAGCAAAAACTCGGGCTGCTGGTTGAACTGCACTTTGTCGATGCTGCGAAAGCCCAGTTGCAGGTAGCCCAGCAGGTGCTTTTTGTCGCAGCTGGCCCACAGCAGGCGGATGCCGCTGGCGCGCAAAAGGGGCTCTGTCGCCTCGATGAGGGCGGGCAGCACAAAGCGGCGGCCGACCATGATGCGTGACGAAAACAGCACCAGGCCCTCGGCTGTCTGGCCCTGCTCCTTGGGCACCGAAAAACCATAGCGCTCAAGCTGCAGGGTCACGCCCATGTCGAAGTTGAGGGCCACGGCGCCGATCAGCTCGCCCGCCACCTCGGCCACCACGATGCGCTGGCCGGCATAGGGCACCAGGATGCGGGCGCGCTGCGGTTCGGGATCGAAGGCCCACAGGGTGTCGAAGGTGCCCGGGGGGTGCTTGCGAAAGGCCTGGTACAGGGCTTTTTCATAGACGGCCAGGCGCTCGGGGGCGCTCAGGTCGAGCTCGGAGATGCACAGGTCTGAGGGAGTGGGGAGCATGGTGAGTGGCAGGGCTAAGGGGGATGCTGCGGCAGTATCGAGCGGCCGTTGGCGCACACCGGGCCGGGCGGCGTGGGCGTCGATCACCGGCGGGGTTGGGGGGGCGCATGAGCGGCTGGGTGCAGCCCCCTCAGCGGTCAGTCGCGAGCGAGCCCAGCCAGCCATCGGTTGGCCGGGCTGGCCCAGTCGATGACTGGCGGGCCAGGCCTCCGAGTTTCGGCAGGCCGGCCATTAGAGTGAAACGATGACATCCATTGACCACCTGATGCGCGCCAATGCAGGCAAATCGTTGACTCATGTCAATTTCAGCAGCCTGTCGATGCCGCAGCCAGGGGCACCCTCCGGGCCACCGGTGGCGCCACGGCGCGCGGTGCCGCCGGGCTGACGCCTGGCGGGTGACCCCGCCCCGTCTTCCCTCCCCCCCCCTCTTCTGTACACCCTGCGGCCCCCGCCGCGGGGCGGGGTTTCTTTTGCCTTTTGCTTTGTTTTCACACCAAGGGAGTTCTTCATGCGTGAGATCGCGATTGTCGGAATCGGTTGCCACCTGCCCGGGGGCGTGCGCAGCCCGGCAGACTTGTGGAACCTGCTGCTCAGCCAGGGCGACGGCATGGTCGACATCCCGCCCGAGCGCTGGAACCAGGAGCGCTTCTACGACCCCGACCCTGAGGTGCCCGGGCGCCTGTACACCCGGCGCGGTGGCTTTCTGCAGGCCTCGCTCGAAGAGTTCGACCCCGAGTTCTTTGGCATCTCGCCGCGTGAGGCGGCCATCATGGACCCGCAGCAACGCCTGCTGTTGGAGGTGACCCAAGAGGCGCTCGACGACGCGGGCCACGCCAGCCGGGTGGCCGGGCGGGCGGTGGGGGTGTATGTGGGCGGGTTCACGGCCGACAACATGGCGGCGCGACACAACGAGGCCACGCGCCGCGCCATCTCGATGCACACCCCGACCAGCAGCAGCTACACCATGCTGTCCAACCGTCTGTCGTTTGCCTTCGACCTGCGCGGGCCCAGCATGACGCTGGACACGGCCTGCTCGTCGTCGCTGGTGGCCCTGCACCAGGCCGTGGCGGCGCTGCAGCGCGACGAGATCGAGATGGCCCTGGTGGGAGGCGTCAATGCCATGCTGCGGCCCGAGACCTTCATCTCGATGTGCAAGGGCCACTTTCTGGCCCCCGACGGGCGCTGCAAGACCTTTGACAAGGCCGCCGACGGCTACGCCCGCGGCGAAGGTGCGGCCATGGTGGTGCTGCGCCCGCTGCAAGCCGCCCTGGCCGATGGCGACCGCATCTACGCGGTGGTGCGGGCCACGGGCTGCAACCAGGACGGTCGCACCCCCGGCATCACGGTGCCCAGCGAGCAGGCCCAGGCCGAACTGATCGCCCAGGTCACCGCGCGGGCCGGCCTGACACCGGCCGAGATCGGCTATGTCGAGGCGCATGGCACCGGCACCTCGGTGGGCGACCCGATCGAGATGGCGGCCATCGGCCGCATGCTGGGCGCGGTGGCGGGGCGCCAGGTGCCGCTGCGCGTGGGCTCGATCAAGTCGTCCATCGGGCACACCGAGGCGGCCGCGGGCGTGGCCAGCGTGATCAAGGCGGCGCTCACCCTGCACCACCGCACGGTGGCGCCCCAGGCCGGGCTGAACGAACTCAACCCTGCCATCCCCTTTGAGGACTACCGCCTGCAGGTGCCGCGCCAGGCCGAGCCGTTTCCGGCCGGCTACGCGCAGCCGGCGGCATCGGTGAACGGCTTTGGCTATGGCGGCACCAACGCCCACGCGGTGCTGGTGGGTGCGCCCGACGCCGTCACCACGGCCGCCACCGCCCCCACGGCGTTGGCGCAAGCGCCACGCCGGGCACGATCCCCCCTGGCCCGCCTCTGCCCCGTGTCGGGCCGCAACGAGGCCGGGGCCCGGGCCTATGCCCAGGCGCTGGCCGAATCGGTGGCGGCCCTGAGCAGCACCGACGAGGTGGATGCCTGGGTGGACGCGCTGTGGACACGGCGGCAACACCAGCCCTGCCGCTTTGCCGTGCCCTACGCCGATCGCGACGAGCTGCTGGAGCGCCTGCGCGAACTGGGCCAGGGCCGCGGCAAGGCGCCGCAACGGGTGCTGCCGCAGCAGGGCGCGCAGCCCGAGCTGGTGTTTGTGCTCAGCGGCATGGGCCCACAGTGGTGGGGCATGGCGCGCCAGCTGCTGACCTCTGAGGGGCCGTTTGCCCAGGTGGCCCGCGAGATCGATGCGATCTTTCGACCGCTGGCGGGCTGGTCGCTGATCGATGAGCTGCTGCGCGACGAGGCGCAATCCAGGGTGGGCAGCACGCGGGTGGCGCAGACCGGCAATTTTCTGGTGCAGGTGGGCCTGGCGGCCGAACTGGCCGCGCTGGGCATCCGCCCAGCGGCCCTGGTGGGCCACAGTGTGGGTGAAGTGAGCGCGGCCTACCTGTCGGGCATGCTCAGCCTGCGCGAGGCGGTCACCGTGTCGTACCACCGGGCACGCCTGCAGGCCCAGCAGGCAGGCACGGGCAGCATGCTGGCCGTGGGCTTGCCCGAGGCCGCCGTGCAGGCCCGCATCACCCACCTGCAGGGGGTGGAGATCGCCGCCGTCAACAGCCCCACCGGCGTGACGCTGGCCGGCGCCACCGAACCCCTGCAGCAACTGGCCGCCGAGTGGGAGCAGGCGGGTGTGTTCAACCGCCTGCTGCAGGTCGAGGTGCCTTATCACAGCCACCTGATGGATCCGATATTGCCGGCCTTGCGCGATGCCCTGGCCCGGCTGAATCCACAGGCCCCGCAGCGGCCGCTGTACTCCACCGTGAGCGGCCAACGGGTGAGCACCGAGACCGCCCCCGAGCTGTGGGATGCCGACTACTGGGCCGCCAACGTGCGCCAACCCGTGCGCTTTGCCGCGGCTCTCGACGCGCTGGTCAACGACGGCTACCGCGGTTTTCTGGAGCTGGGGCCGCATGCGGTGCTGTCGGGCAACATCCGCGAAATTCTGAGCCGGCGCGGCGAGCCCGGCGCCAGCGTGCCCACCCTGGTGCGCCAGCAGCCTGACGACGCCAGCCTGCGCGCCACCCTGGCCGAGCTGTATGCGCTGGGCCTGCTCAGCGATGCCGCCCCACCCGGCGGGCTGCTGGGCCCGGTGCCGCACCGCGATCTGCCGGTGCATCGGTTTCAGCGCGTGCCCTTGTGGGCCGAAGTGCCTGACCTGCGGCGCGACCGCCTGGGCGACGAAGGCGCCCCCGTGCTGCCAGGCCTGCGCACCCGGGCCAGCCAGCCCGAATGGGAGTGCGACATCAGCGTGGGCGCCCTGCCCTGGCTGCACGAGCACGTGGTGGCCGGCATGGTGCTGCTGCCCGGCGCCGCCTACCTGGACGCGGCTCTGGCCGCGGCGGTGGCCATCACGGGGCGCGAGCACCCGGCGCTGCAAGACGTGGTGTTTGTGTCGCCCCTGATCGTGGGCGAGCACGAGGCGCCGGTGCTGCGCCTGTCGGTCGACGAGGACACCCGCCGCTTCACGGTGCGCAGCCGCCTGAACGACGACAGCGACTGGGTGGTGCACGCCCGAGGCCGCATCGTGGACGCCCGGGTCAACCCGCCGCCGGCCAGGGCCCCAGACCTGCCCCCCAACCCGGCCCCCGACGCCGAAGACAACACCCACCCCATCGATGGCCCCCGACTGTATGAACAGCTCAAGGCGGCCGGGCTGAGCTACGGCCCGCAGTTTCAACGCATCCAGCGGGCCACGGTGAGCGGCGACCGGGTGGAGGCCTGGGTGGACGGACGCCTCAGCCAGCAGCGCCACCAGGCCCACCCGGCCGTGCTCGACTGCGCCCTGCAGTGCATGGCCGCCTGGGCCAGCGCCGCGGCATCGTCAGCCGAGGCCGGGGCCGCCGCCGCGAGCGGCCCTCTGGTGCCCGCCGCCGTGCAGGCGGTGCGCCAGTTCGGGCCGCTGCCCGAACAGTTGCGGGTCAGCGTGACCCGGGTGGCCCCCGAGGCGCACGAGGCCGATCTGGTGGCCCACATCACGCTGTCAGCCCCCGACGGCCGCTGCGTGATGGAACTGGCCCGCGTGCAGTTTCGCCCCATCACGCCGCGCCAGCCCCTGCTCGACGAGCTGCAGCCGCACTGGTACGAATGGGTGGACACCCCGCTTGATGCACCGCTTGATGGGCCACCTGCTGTCCCAGCGGATGAAGCGCCGGCACAGCCGCCCACGGCGGACCTCAGCGCCGACGCCGCAACAGCGACGGCCGTCACAGCAACAACCCCGCCCCTGTTCATCGTCGGCCTGGGCCCAGACAGCCGCAGCTGGGTGCGCGCCCTGGAGGCCACCCACCCGGCCAACCGCTCGGTGACGGCCCAGGGCTGCGAGCCCGGGGCCATTGCCGAGGCGGTGGCGCCCCGGCTGCGCGGCATGCTGGCCGAAGCCTCAGGCGCGGTGACCGTGGTGATCTGCGCCACCACGGCCGTCGGCGCCGCGCCCGCGGCGGGCGGCCCCACCGACGGCTTTGACCTGAGCCAGGCCATGGCCGGCCCGGCCGCACTGGCCGGGGTGGCCACCGCCGTGCAAGAGGTGCTGGCCGAACTCGAAGAAACCCTGGTGCACCTGCCGCTGGTGCAAGGGCTGGTGCTGACACAAAACGCCGGCATGGCCGCCATGGGCGCCAACGCCCCAGCGACGCCCTCAGTCCCCGACGCCGCGCCGCCCGGGCTCAGCCTGGCGCCCCTGGTCGGCGCGCGCCGCACGCTGCGCAACGAGAACTCAGCCCTGCGCTGGCGCTGGCTGGACGTGGACCGACAAGCCACCCCCGCCGACGTGCTGGCAGCCTGGCACACCATGACCCAGGGCAGCACCGAGATCGACGAACTGAAGTTGCACGGCGGCCGGGCCCTGGCCCCGCAGCTGCAGCGCACCCTGGCCCAACGACGGGCCGGCTATGAGCAGGGCCGGCGGCTGCCGGACCCCGAGACCAACTTTGCCATCGAGCTGCCTGGCACGCGGCTGCTGGCCGACCTGGCCCTGCGCGAAGCGCCCCGCCGCGCCCCCGAGGCGGGCGAGGTGGAGCTGCGCCTGGAAGCCCTGGAGCTCAACTACAAAGACGCCATGAAGGTGATCGGCCTGCTGAGCGAGAAAGAGCTGGGCGGCACGTATTTCGGCATGAACATCGGCATGAGCGGGGTGGGCGTGGTGACCCGGGTGGGGGCTGGGGTGGCGGATGGGGTGAGCGACGGAGTAGTGCGGCTGCAGGTGGGCGACACGGTGGTGTTCGGCACCCGCGGCATGGCGCAGCGCTATGTCACCACGGCCCTGGACCATGGCTTTTTCCTCGCCGTGCCGGCCAGCACGCCCCACGCTGAGCTGGGGGCCATGGTGCCTTTTCTCACGGCGCATTACAGCGTGGTGCACGCGGCGCGGGTGCAGCCCGGCGAGGTGGTGCTGGTGCACGGGGGCGCCGGTGGCGTGGGCATGGCGGCCATCCAGGCAGCACGGGCCGCAGGCGCCACCGTGATCGCCACCGCCAGCACGCCCGAGCGGCAGGCGGCGGCAAGGCAGATGGGCGCCGAGCACACCCTCGATTCACGCTCACTCAACTTTGTCGATCAGGTGCGGGCCTTGACCGCCGGACGCGGCGCCGATGTGGTGATCAGCTCGGCCCCGGGCGAGATCCTGGGTGCCAACCTGGCGGTGGCGGCGGAGTTTGGCCGGGTGGTCGAGGTGGGCAAGCTCGACATCTTCACCAACCGGCCGCTGGCCCTGGCCGCGTTCGAGAAAAACCTGAGCTTTCAGGCCATCGACATCGATCGCATGTCGGCCTTCCGGCCGGCGCTGGTGCAGCAGTTGCAGGCCGAGGTGTTCGGGCAACTGGCGGCAGGCCACTACCGCCCGCTGCCGGGCGAGCTGATCCCGGTGTCGCGCATGGCCGAAGCCTTTGAGAAGGTGCAGCGCTCGGCGCATGTGGGGCGGGTGCTGCTGGGCTTTGACGACGCGACCGCCCTGGTGCGCCCCGCCCTGCCGCACACCCGCATCGAAGCCCAGGCCAGCTACCTGATCACCGGGGGCTTTGGCGCCTTTGGCCTGGCCACCGCCCACTGGCTGGCTGCCCGCGGGGCACGCCACCTGGTGCTGGTGGGGCGCAGCGGTGCCACGCTGCCCGCACAAACCCAGGCCGTGGCGGCCTTGCAGGCCCAGGGGGTGGAGGTGATCAGCCGGCAGCTCGACATCACCCACCCCGATGAGGTGCTGGCGCTGCTGCAATCCCTGCAGGCCAGCCAGCCACCGCTGCGGGGCGTGTTCCACACCGCCGGGGTGGTGCAGGATGGGCCTTTCAGCGCCTTGAGCGAACAGGCGCTGCGGGCCGTGCTGGCGCCCAAGGCCCAGGGCGCCTTCAACCTGCACCGGGGGCTGCTGCAGGCCGGCATCACGGTGGACCACTTCGTGCTGTTCTCGTCGGTGGCGGCCATCACGGGCACCGTGCCCCAGACGGCATACGCCGCCGCCAATGCCGCGCTGGACGCCCTGGCCGCCTACCGCCACTCGCTGGGCCTGGCCGCCACGGCCGTGAACTGGGGCGCCTTGAGCGGCGGCGGCATGGCCGAGGCCTCGGACGAGGTGGCGCGCTACCTGGCGCTGATGGGCTTCCAGACCACGCCGATGGCGCGGGCCTGCGACTACCTGGACGCGGCCCTGGCGCTGCAGGCCACCCAGGCCGTGATCTGCGAGATCAACTGGGACAGCTGGGGCCGGGCCCATGCGGCCTCGGCCTCGGTGCGGCGCTTTGCCGATCTGGTCAGCACGGCGCGGGCCGGCAGCCGGGCCGGCAACGAGGTCATGGCCCAGTTGGCCGCCCTGCCGCCCGAAGCCCGTGCGGAGGCCTTGAGCGAGCTGCTGGCCGGGCACATCGCCTCGGTGATGGGCATCCCGGCCGAGTCGGTGGACCGGCAGACGCCGCTGCCCGAACTGGGCATGGATTCCCTGATGGCCGTGGAGCTGAACCTGCGCGTGACCACCGCACTGGGGGTCGAGGTGCCGGCACTGGAGTTCACCCGCGGCGGCGGGCTGAACGCCCTGGCGGCGCGCCTGCTGCGCCGCATGGAAGAGGCTGCGGCGCGGGCGGGTTGAGGCGGCGGGCCGCAAGGTGAAAACAAAACCTGAGCGGCCCGCGGCGTGATCGATCGGGCGAGCGGCGCGTTGACGCGCTTCACATACGCCACCCGATCGAACGGCAGGCCGCCTTCGGCCAAAGTGCACGCTGCCGTCGAGCTTCTTGACCAGCGGGTGCCGCATGTGGATCGGCTTGTCCAGCCGTGGACGAAACAACTCACCAGACGGGTGGCTGTGAAGGCTTGGGCCCCATGGGATTGCTCGGCGTCATTTACAAAAAGACTGGCACTGCCAAAACCCTGGCTTGCAAAGCCTGCACCCAACAAGCCGAGGAATCGTGAGAGGCATCAAGGACTTGCGCGTTGCTCACGACGGACTACCCATGTCGGCACTGAGCAGATAAGAGAGGCCACTCATCTTATTTTCAATTGCGTCGCCTTGATTGCGCGAGCGATTCAAATCTACATTCCCATCCATTCATTGGCCACCCTGATTTTTACTCTCGTTTAAATAAATTTCACCACTTCATATCCGAGCTTGCAGAAATTATGTCTTACATATATTCCGAGGCCGAGAAACTGGCCAAACTTCCAACTGTCGGCACCAAGCAATGCGTTGCTCTTGTGAGAGAGTATTCTGGAGCACCTCCAGCGGCCCTCTGGCGGCAGGGAGCTGCGGTGAAAGGCAATGCATTACTTCAAAAAGGAACGGCCATTGCCACATTTGTGGATGGAAAATACCAAAACAACCTATCCAGAAATCACGCCGCGTTCTATGTCAGACAAGATTCATCGGGAATCTGGGTTGTGGATCAATGGCTAGGCAGCAAAACGATTCGGCTGCGTCGATTGAATTTCAAAGGAAAGAAAAAGGATGGCAGCCATTTAGATCCGAGTAACAATGGAGATGCTTTTTCTGTGATCGAATGAAGATGATCTCGCTCAAAATTGCTCTCTCAGCACTGATATTGGCATCCCTGTTCGAGCAGAAGGCGCTCGCATCCGATTTTTATGCCTGCCCATCCGAATTAAAGGTGGCGGCGAATGTATCTGATTCACCAAGCGGCTGGGAGGTGATCAATACTGACGACCGTCATCCCTACGTTGGCGTTTCCTTCTCCCTTGGCCCCCCCTCCGATCAAGCGATTCTGGCACCTGATGGCGCACGGATCAGCCAAAGCGGTCGCATTGCCGTCTGGCATTTTCCAGGCAGCACTGTGCAGGCTTACTGGGTGTCCTGCCTTTATGCCGAAACCAGTGCCACCTTGGCCAAGAAGTTGCCAGCCCATATCGGGTCATGCGAAGTTGAATACGACGGTCGGTTTTCAGCGCCGGTGGCCAAAACTTGGCGTTGCCTGCCAAGATCTGGCCGTTGATGGACCTGCCGCTTGAAGCGAAGCGGCGGAGCGCCCGGAGCATGCCAATGACTTTGCGGCCCTGTTGGGTAGGGATGGTTTGGCAGGTATGAACGGCCAAGGCCCTGATGGCACCGAAGCGTTGAACCCCGACCTCCAACCATGCCTCTTACGAACCGAGTTCGGGGGCGCGGTGCACCTCAAGCGGCTCAGGCCGATGCCGCATTGATTCAAGCAAGGTCACCGGACAAAAAAAGGGAATGTGTGGAACACATTCCCTTTTCACTGCCCCCTTGGCTTGGGCGCTTAACTGATGGCCACTAGCGCCTCAACTGCCGGTTGGCAGGCGATCAGGCCAGCAGCGCATTCACCCGCTTCACATACGCCGCCGGGTCGTCCGGCAGGCCGCCTTCGGCCAGCAGGGCCTGGTCGAACAGGATGTGGGCCAGGTCGTTGAAGTGCACGCTGCCGTCGAGCTTCTTGACCAGGGGGTGCTCAGCGTTGACTTCGAGCACGGGCTTGGCCTCGGGGGCGCTCTGGCCGGCTTGCTTGAGCATGCGGGCCAGCTGGGTGCTCATGCCGCCGTCTTGCACCACCAGGCAGGCGGGCGAATCGACCAGGCGGGTGGTCACGCGCACGTCTTCGGCCTTGTCTTTCAGGGCTTCCTTGAGCTTGGCGAGCAGGGGCTTGAAGGCTTCGGCGGCCTCTTCGGCGGCCTTCTTTTCGGCTTCGTCCTGCAGCGTGCCCAGGTCGACCGCGCCCTTGGCCACGCTTTGCAGCGGGGTGCCGTCAAAGTCGTGCAGGTAGTTGAGCGACCACTCGTCCACGCGGTCGGTCATCAGCAGCACTTCGATGCCCTTTTTCTTGAACACTTCGAGCTGCGGGCTGCTCTTGGCGGCGGCCAGGTTGTCGGCGGTGATGTAGTAGATGGCCTCTTGGCCTTCCTTCATGCGGGCCTTGTAGTCGGCCAGGCTCACGCTGACGGTGTCGCTCTGGGTGCTGGCGTAGCGCAGCAGCTTGGCCAGGCGCTGGGTGTTGCCGAAGTCTTCGCCCAGGCCTTCTTTCAGCACGGCGCCAAACTCGGCGTAGAAGCGGCTGTACTTGCCCTCTTTGGCCTGGTCGTCGGCATCGACCACGTCAGTCACACCGTCGGCACCGGGGGTGGCGTCGTGCTTGTCGTGCTTGTCGTGCTTGGCCAGGTCTTCGAGCATGCTCAGCACGCGCTTGGTCGAGCCTTCGCGGATGGCACGCACGTCGCGGCTTTCCTGCAGCAGCTCGCGGCTCACGTTCAGCGGCAGGTTGGCCGAGTCGATGATGCCCTTCACAAAGCGCAGGTAGGTGGGCATCAGGGCTTCGGCGTCGTCCATGATGAAGACGCGTTTCACGTACAGCTTGACGCCGGCCTTCTTGTCGCGGTTCCACAGGTCCATGGGGGCCTTGGCCGGGATGTACAGCAGCTGGGTGTACTCGGTGTTGCCTTCCACCCGGTTGTGCGACCAGGTCAGCGGGTCTTCAAAGTCGTGGCTGATGGCCTTGTAGAACTCGTTGTACTGCTCGGTGCTGATGTCTTTCTTGTTGCGCGTCCACAGGGCGCTGGCCTTGTTCACGGCCTCCCACTCGCCGGTGGGCACCATGCTGCCGGGCTGGTCGTTCTCGCCGTCTTTCCACTCTTCCTTTTCCATCAGGATGGGCAGGCTGATGTGGTCGGAGTACTTGTTGATGACCGACTTGAGCTTCCAGAGGTTGAGGTATTCCTCGGCGTCTTCGCGCAGGTGCAGGGTGATGCTGGTGCCGCGCTGGGCGCGATTGATGGCTTCGACCTCAAAGTCACCGGTGCCGCCGCTGATCCAGCGCACACCGTCTGCGGCCGGCAGGCCAGCACGGCGCGACTCGACGGTGATTTTGTCGGCCACGATGAAGCCCGAGTAGAAGCCCACGCCGAACTGGCCGATGAGCTGGGCGTCGGCCTTCTGGTCGCCGCTGAGCTTGCTGACGAAGTCCTTGGTGCCGCTCTTGGCGATGGTGCCCAGGTTGTCGATGGCCTCTTGCTGCGACAGGCCGATGCCGTTGTCGGTGATGGTGATGGTGCGGGCGCTCTTGTCGAAGGCCACGCGCACTTCGAGGTTGGGCGCGTCTTCGAACAGGGCGCTGTTGTTCAGGGCCTCGAAGCGGAGCTTGTCGCAGGCGTCGCTGGCGTTGGAGATCAGCTCACGCAGAAAGATCTCGGGGTTGGAGTACAGCGAGTGCGTGACGAGGTGCAGCAGTTGGGCCACTTCGGCCTGGAATGACAGGGTCTGTTTGCTCATGGTGTTTCTAGGGTGGACTGTTGCAGTGAAGATCTTCGGGGGTGGGCAGGCCACCCCGGCAGGCGTGAATTATGGGCGTTGCGCCGGCTTTCAAGAGCCAGCGGCAAACCTGGGCCCAAAGGGGTGACCAGATCGCACGGCGGGGGGCAGAAAAGCGCCGATCAAAGGGCTTGCAGCTGCACCTGGGGCAACAGTTGCCGCACATCGTCGGGCTGGCACAGGGCGGTGCCCGGGTGCAGCAGGGCCGCGGCACTGGTGGCCATGGCCATGGCCAGGGCCGCGGGCCAGTCAACCAGATCGGTCTGGTGGGCCTGATGAGGCGGATGGGCCTGACGGGCCAGCGAGGCCACCAGGCCGCCTACAAAGCTGTCGCCGGCCCCGATGGTGCTGGCCACCGCCACCGTCAGCGGCGGGGCGCGCCAGGCTTGCTCAGGGGTGATCAGCAGGGCGCCCTGCTCGCCCAGGGTCAGGGCCACGGCCTGGGCCTGACCGGCGGCCATGAGCTGGCGGGCCGCGTGCAACTGCTCGGCCTCGCCGGGCAGGGCCTGCCCGACCAGCTCAGCCAGCTCGCGCAGACTGGGCTTGAACAGAAACACCCCGGCGCTGAGCGCGGCGCGCAGAGCCGGGCCGGACGAATCCAGCACCAGCCGGGCCCCCAGTGCACGGGCCTGGGCCGCCAGGCGGGCGTACAGATCGTCGGGCACGCCGGGCGGCAGGCTGCCGCTCAGTACCCAGTAGCGCGCCGCGGCACCGTGGCGTGCCACGCTTTGCAAGGCTTGCTCGACCTCGGTGGGCTGCAGGCGGGGGCCGGGCAGCACAAAGCGGTAGTCCAGACCGGTGCTGTTTTCGTGCACCGAGAAGCTTTCGCGGGTTTCGGCGCCAATCGGCAGGCCAAAGGCGGGCACGCCCTCCTGGGCCAGCAGGGTGGCCAGTTCGTGGCCGGTGACGCCGCCCTGGGTGTACAGGGCGAGGCCGTCGGCGCCCAGGCGGTGCAGCACCCGAGCCACGTTGATGCCGCCGCCCCCGGGGTGCATCACGGCCTCGCTGCAGCGCAGCTTGTGGGTGGGTTCGACCCGGTCGATGGCACTGAGCACATCGAGCGCGGGGTTCAGGGTGAGGGTAAGGATGTCAGGCATGCGTCGACCACCCCCCCGAAACAGCGCCAGGGGGCCAGAGGGCCAGGATCGGCTGGCGTCAGGCAGGCATCAGCCGTCGGCGTTGATGCGTTGCACCAGGGTCTTGAGCACCTCGTCGGCGCGGTCGTTGGCGATCTGGCAGGTGCCGGCCGCATTGTGGCCGCCGCCGCCGTACTCGAGCATCAGGTTGCCCACATGGGTCTTGCTGCTGCGGTCGAGGATGGACTTGCCGGTGGCCAGCACGGTGTTCTGCTTCTGCAGGCCCCACATCACGTGGATGGAGATGTTGGCGGTGGGGAACAGTGCGTAGATCATGAAGCGGTTCACCGCCCAGATGGTTTCCTCCTGGCGCAGGTCCAGCACCACCAGGTTGTCGATCTGGGTGGCGCAGCGCAGGATCTGTTCCTTGGCGCGGGCGGCGTGGTCAAAGTACAGGGTCACGCGCTCCTGCACGTCGGGCAGTTGCAGGATCTGCTCGATGGTGTGGTCGCGGCAGTACTTGATCAGGTCCATCATCAGCGTGTAGTTGCTGATGCGGAACTCGCGGAAGCGGCCCAGGCCGGTGCGCGAGTCCATCAGGTAGTTCAGCAGCACCCAGCCCTGGGGGTCGAGGATGTCGTCGCGCGAGTACTGGGCCGAGTCGGCCTGGTCGACGGCGGCCATCATCTCGTCGGTGATGCGCGGGAAAGCCGCCTTGCCGCCGTAGTGGTTGTAGACCACACGGGCCGCCGAAGGGGCATGGGCCTCGATGATGTGGTTGGCGCGCTCGCCGGTGTTGCGCACGGTTTCCGACTCGTGGTGGTCAAACACCAGGTAGGCGCCGGGCACATAAGGCAGGTTGGTGGTGATGTCGCGCGCGCTGATGGCCACCTTGCCATCCTGCATGTCCTTGGGGTGGACAAAGGTGATCTCGTCGATCAGATCCAGTTCGTTGAGCAGCACGGCGCACACCAGGCCGTCAAAGTCGCTGCGGGTCACAAGTCGGTATTTGTTCGAGCTCATCGGCATCTCCGGCAGATCGTTCAGGACCCGATTCGGGTCAAGGCCACATGTTACAGACTGTATTTAGCGATTCGGTGCGCTGGCGCAAAAAATGCGCCCGCCGCCCGCCTGGCGGGCGGGGGTTGTGGCGTCAGAACTGCTCGCCGGGGGCCAGGTAGCGCCACTGCCCCACCGGCAGTTGGCCCAGCACCACGCGGCCGATGCGGATGCGTTTCAGCCCCACCACCTTCAGGCCCACCTGCTCGCACATGCGTCGGATCTGCCGTTTTTTGCCTTCTTTCAGCACAAAACGCAGCTGTTCGGGGTTTTGCCAGTCCACCTGGGCCGGGCGCAGGGCCTCGCCGTCCAGGCTCAGGCCGTGGCGCAGCAGATCGAGCTTTTCGGTCGGGAAGGCGGCCTGCACATTGAGGGCCACATCGCCGGTGACGGCGGCGTAGGTGACGCGCACCAGGTATTCCTTCTCGGTGTCCGAGTCTTCGCCGATCAGTTGGCGGGCCACACGCCCGTCCTGGGTCAGCACCAGCAGGCCGACCGAGTCGATGTCGAGCCGCCCGGCCGGCGCCAGCCCGCGCAATTGCGAGTGGTTGAAGCGGGTGCGGGCCGTGTCGCCATGCCAGTGGTTGGCCGCCTGCACCAGCACCACGGCGGGCTCGTGCCCGTCTTCAGCCTGGCCGCTCACGTAGCCCATGGGCTTGTGCAGCAGGATGGTCACCTGCTGCTCTTGCTGGCCCAGGGCCTCGGGGGCGATCTCGATGCGGTCGCTGTGCTTGACCTGCTGGCCCATCTCGGCCACTTCGCCGTTCACCCGCACCCAGCCTTTTTCGACCCAGTCGTCGGCCTCGCGGCGCGAGCACAGGCGCAGTTCGGCCATGCGCTTGTTCAGGCGCACGGTTTCGATGCCACCCTCGGTGCGCGGGGCGCCTTCGGTGCGGGCGGGGCGCTCACCCCGGTCAGGGCGTTCACCCCGGTCGGGGCGGCGCTCGCCGCCGGGGGCCGGCAGCGGGCGCTTGACCGGGATGGGGGTGCGCTCGGCGGGCACGTTGTAGGTGCGGATGCCGGTGCGGGTGCTGAAGCGTTGGTCGTCCTGCGCCGCGCTGTCCTGGCGGTCGTCGCGGCGGCCACCGCGGGGGTCGTCACGACGGTCATCGCGCGGGCCGCCGCGGGGCGCGCCGCCGGTGCGGGGGCCGCCCGGGCCACCAGGGCCGCGCGAACCGAAGGGGCCACCCGGGCCGCCGGGGCCGGGGCGTCCGCCCGGGCCGCTGCGGGGGCCGGCCCCTGGGCCGCGGCGGTCGCCCGCGTCGCGGTTGCCGCCCGGGGCGGGGCCACGGCGGCCGGCCGAGGGCGGGCGGGCTGCGCCGCCGCTGCGGGGGCTGGCGGCCTTGTCGCCTTCGGGGCGCGGTGCGCGCAGGGTGAGTCGGGGTTTGGAATCGGACATGCTGATGAGGTGAAAGCCGCAGCACCTGCCTCTCGGGCCAGATGGCTGCGTGTTGGAATCGGGAAACTCAGGCGGCGGTGGCTGCCATTGCCGTCTGCTGTGCGCACCAGGTCAGGAACGCCTCGGCCGGCAGGGGCCGGCTGATGTGATAGCCCTGGGCTTCATCGCACTGGAGCTGGCCCAGCCGCTCCATGATGGCGGCGCTTTCGACGCCTTCAGCCACCACGCTGAGGCCCAGATTGTGCGCGAGGTCGATGGTCGAGCGCACGATCTTGGCATCGTCTTCGTCTTTTTCCATGCCCATGACGAAAGATTTGTCGATCTTCAACTCGTCGACCGGCAGTCGCTTGAGGTAGGCGAGCGACGAATAACCCGTGCCGAAATCATCGATCGACAGCTTGAAACCCTGCTCGGAGAGGCGGTTGAGCATGGTTTCAGCCCGCTGCGGGTCGTCCATGATGGCGCTCTCGGTGATCTCCAGGCAAAAGCGCGCGGGCTGCACCTCGTGGCGTTGCAGCAGCGCCCCCAGCCGGGTGCTGAGTTCGGGGTCGAGCAGGTCACGGGTGGACAGGTTGATCGAGACGCGCAGCCCCGACAGGGCTTCGGGCAGACCGGCGATCAGGCGGGTGGCGGCCTCGAACATCCACAGCGTGAGCTGGCGCACAAAGCCGGTCTGCTCTGCAAAGGGGATGAAGTCCATGGGCGGCACCAGGCCGCGCTGCGGGTGCTGCCAGCGTACCAGGGCCTCGGCCGCCAGCACCTCGCCACCGGGCAGCCGGACCTTGGGTTGCAGGAACAGGCGCAGTTCGTTTTGCTCTACCGCGCGGCGCATCTCGGTCAGCAGCGACAGCATCTGGCCGCTGGCCGAATCGAAGGCGGGGTCGTACAACAAGGCCCCGCTGAGCTTGCGCTTGGCGGTGTACATGGCGATTTCGGAGCGGCTCAGCAGCAGGTCGGCGTTGTCGGCGTCGGCGGGCCAGCAGGCCACGCCCATGCCGGCGCTCAAGTCGATGGTCTGATCGTCAAACGCCAGGGGGACTTCAAAAGCCCCTGCGATGCGCTGGGTGAACTCCAGGGCTGCCTTGGCGTCGCTGCCCTGCAGCAGCACGGCAAATTCGTTGCCGCCGCGCCGGGCCACCAGGTCACCGGGCTGGGTGACCAGGTTCTGCAGCCGCCCGGCCACGGCCTGCAGCAGGCGGTCGCCAAAAGCGTAGCCCAGCACATCGTTGACGTGTTTGAAGCGGTCCAGGTCCAGCGACACCACGGCCAACGGACGGGCCAGCGGGGTGCTGTCGCGGATGGCTTGCTCCAGCGCCTCGCGGAAGCGCTCGCGGTTGGGCAGGCCGGTCAGTCGGTCCCAGTAGGCCAGGTGGCGGATTTCGCGTTGCTGGTGATCGATGTCGACACGCATGTGGTCGAAGGCGCGCGCCAGGTTGCCGATCTCGTCGCGCCGCTCCAGGTGGGCGATGGGGGTCTGGTACTCACCCACGGCCAGGCGCTGGGTGGCCAGCAGCAGGTCGCGCAGCGGGGTGGTGATGCGCCGCGCCACCAGCGAGCTGCCCAGCGCCACCAGCAACAGGCCGCCGCCACTGATCAGCGCCAGCAGCCACTGCAGGCGCCGGTAGGGGGCCAGCACCTCTTCGGCCGAGCGCAGCAGAATCGTCTCGACCTCGCCGTTGCGGCTTTTCATGGGCACGTGGCGGGTCAGCACCAGCTCGCCGCTGCCGCTGAGTTCCGCCCCACCCGCCTGGGCCAGGGCCCGCCCGGTGACCTCGGAGGCGGCGGTGGAAAAGGCCAGCGTGCGCCGGCCTTCGGATTGGGTGACCAGCACCACCTCGACCTGCAGCAGCAGCCCCATTTCCTTGCCCAGGTCCTGCGACACCGGAAACCCCATCAGCACCCAGCCGATGGTGAGCGGGGCGCGCATGGGCACCATGACGAACTGGTGGGGCACGCCTTTGATGACGATCAGCGGGGCTCCGGTGGGGTTTCGGCTCAGGTAGGCCGGCAGATCGGCGATGAGCTGCTGATCCAGGCCCATGTGCTCGTCGGCCAGGCTGGAGGCCGTGACCTTGAACTGTGGATCCAGGAAAGCCGTGACCGTGGCGCCAATGCGGCTGCCATGGTTCTCCAGCACCGATTGCACGGTCTGCACATCGCCCGAGTTGATGGCCGAACGAAAGCCGTAGTCGGCAGCCAGCAGGGTGGCGCTGTCGCGCAACTGCTCCACCTTTTGCGCCAGCATGCGTTCCCACACGTGCTCGGCAATGTCGAGCTCGCGGGCCACCTGGCGCCGCGCGTTGGCCTCGATGCTCTGGCGCACCACGCCAAAGCCGGCGATCTGCACCACCAGCAGCAGCAACAGGGACAAGCCCACCAGCCGGGTGATCAGGCTGGCAGCACCGCGCTGGAGACGCGGAATCACGGCGTCAGCCCCGTCATGCGCACACTGGCCGTGACGCTGCCGCTGGCCGGCACCACCAGGGCCTGGTCCAGCGCGGCCGCCCCCACCGGCAGGCCGGGGTGCCAGCTGCGCAGGCGGTAGTTGCCCGCCGGCACGTTGTCCAGCGTCAGGCGACCGGCCTGGCTCAGCCCGTGGTACGGGGTGTTGACCACCAGCACCCAGCCCACCATCGAGTCATGGATGTTGCAGCCCAACAGCACCACCCCCGGCTGATCGAACAGCACCGGGTTGGCCGGGGTGCCGGCATACAGCTTGAGCTCGAACTTCTTGGCGGGCGAAAAGGAATAGACGTGGTGGCGCACCTTGTCACGGTTGGGAAACGCCAGCTCGGTGCCCTTGGTCACCACCAGCACCCGGGGCACGAACTCTTTGCCCTGCTGCGCCATCTCGGCGCCCTGCAGGGGCTTGACGGCCCGCGCCGCCTCAGGCGAATCGAGAAACACCACGGCGTCGGACAAGGGTTTGCCGGCCTCGTCGCGCAACTCGACCTGAACACTGGCGGCGGCGCACGCCGCAGCAGCCAAGCAAGCCCCGACCCCGACCCAAACGCTTTTCATTGCCTTCTCCAGCCAAGCCCAAATGCCCCGCGCAGCCCCTGCGTGCGCACCAGCTTTGTTACAGGTCTCCATCCTACAAGCAAGCGCCGTCCCGCTGGTGGTGGATCGGCGAAGCCCCCGAGGCTCAATCACCCATGAAGGCCTGCAGCCGTTCCTGCGCGCCCCGAGGCAGGGCCTGAAACTGCACACCGACCCGAAAACCGCCATCGCGCTGGCTCAGCACGCTGTATGTGACCACGCCCTGCACGGCGAGCATGGGCTGAGGCGGTTGGGCCGGCAGGGCGATGCGAACCAGGCAACGGCCGCCGGGCCTGATGTTCAAAGGGCTGCTCAAGGCCACGCCGCCCGCCGAGACCTCCACGGTGCGCACGGCCAGGGGGGCGGCACCATCCACCTCCAGGACGGCGGTCAATCGGACCAGTTTTCGGAAAGCGCTGCGCCGCTCGGACGGGGCGGAATGGACGGGGGAGTTCATATCGGGGGCAGGCCCGCGGGTCTCGCGGGCCTCAGGTTCTGCGGGGCGTTGTTCGGTTCAGCGCCCCATCACGGAGGGGCGGTATTATCGTTGCCCCCGGGCGGATCCAACCCAGAGTCCGGCTGATCAAAGGGTTTTGCATCAGATTGCGCACTTTTGTGCGCAATAAGAAGGGGATTCCCGCCTCAACCCGAAGCCTGCAGGGTTGATCGCAGGCCCTCGGCCGACAGCACGCGCAGACCGCCGTACTCCACCCGGATGATCTGCTGGCGCTCCAGGTTGCGCAGCGCCTCGTTCACGCGCTGGCGTGACAGCCCCACCAGGTAGGCCAGCTCTTGCTGGGTGATGCGCAGCACCTCACCCACACCGGGGTAGAGCACGGGGTTGAACAGCGCGGCCAGGCTGCGCGCCACGCGCACGTCGGGGTTGTTCATGCGGTCGATCTCACGCGCAGCAATGAACTGCCCCAGGCGCTCATTGAGCTGGTTCATGACAAAGCGGTTGAAGCCCAGCGAATGGTCCAGCAGCCAGTGGAACCCCTCCAGCGGCAGGCCTGCCACCACACTGCGGCGCAACGCCTGGATGTTGTAGCGGTAGGGCTCACGCTTCATCGCCGTGCCCTCGCCAAACCAGCCCCCGGGGGGCACCCCGGTGAAGGTGATGGGATGGCCCTGGGCACTGTCGGCGCTCATCTTGAGCAAACCTTCAACCACACCGAACCAGTAGTTCACGGGCCGGCCCATGCGGCAGATGTAGTCGCCCGGCAGGGCATCGCCCACCACCAGCATCGGCAAGATGCGGTCGCGCTCGGTGGGCTGCAGATGGTGCAGCCAGGGGATGCCGGCCATTTCCTCGGCCGTGGGGGGGCGACGACGCTGATACAACGCAGACTCGCTGGCCATGCAACACCTCCGGGACAGAACTGGGGAAAGTCCGAACAAGGGACAACCCGCAAATTGTCATTGCAACGACAACATGGCGTCAAACCCCTGCTTACGATTCATTGCATATCGGCGGCGACCGCAGAGTCCGCCCCATCCAACTGGAGACAAGGAACCGTCATGCACACCACGTTTCCCCGCTTGCTGCAAAAGCACGCGAGCGAGCGCCCTCAGGCGCCAGCGATCCGAGAAAAGGAATACGGCATCTGGCAGACCCGCAGCTGGTCTGACCTGGCCCACCTGGTCGAACACATTGCCTGCGGCCTTCACCAAGCCGGTCTGGTGAGGGGCGAGCACATGGTGGTGATCGGGGCCAACCGCCCGCGCCTGTACGCCACCATGCTGGCAGCACAGTCGCTGGGCGCGATCCCGATCCCCCTGTACCAGGACGCGGCCGCCGCCGAGTGCGTGTTCCCGCTCAACAACGCCGAGGTTCGCTACTGCCTGGTGGAAGACCAGGAGCAGGTCGACAAGATGCTGGAGGTGCGTGAGCAGTACCCCGCCCTCAGCCACATCTATTACGACGACCCGCGCGGCCTGCGCAACTACACCGACCCGGGCCTGGGCGCGCTCGACGAGCTCGTGGCCAGCGGCCAGGTGTTTGCCCAGAACCACCCCGACTTCTGGCGCGAAGAGGTCGAGAAGGCCCAGCCCGACGACGTGGCGGCCATGTTCTTCACCTCGGGCACCACGGGCAACCCCAAGGGCGTGGTGCACACCCACCGGGCGCTGGTCGATCGCGCCCAGGCCGGGGCGAGCTTTGACAAGCTGAGCTCGGCCGAAGAGGTGCTGGCCTACCTGCCACCGGCCTGGATCGGGCAGAACATCTTCAGCTACTCGCAATGGTTGAGCTGCGGCTACGTGGTCAACTGCCCCGAGTCGAGCGCCACCGTGGCCATCGACCTGCGCGAAGTGGGCCCCACTTACTACTTTGCGCCGCCGCGCGTGTTTGAAGGCCTGCTGACCAGCGTGATGATCCGCATGGAAGACGCGGGCTGGCTCAAGCGCACGCTGTTCCACAAGTGCATGGCCATTGCCAAGCGCTTTGGCCCCGACCGCATGGACGGCAAGCCCATCGGCTTGCTGGGCGCGCTGCAGTATGGCCTGGGCAATCTGCTGATCTACGGGCCGCTGCGCAACACGCTGGGCCTGTCGCGGGTGCGGGTGGCCTACACCGCGGGCGAGGCCATCGGGCCCGACCTGTTCACCTTCTACCGCTCGATCGGCATCAACCTCAAGCAGCTGTATGGCTCCACCGAGACCGCCGTGTTCGTGTGCCTGCAGCCCGACCACGAGGCACGCGCCGACACCGTGGGCGTGCCCTGCCAGGGGGTGGAGATCAAGGTGGCCGACAACGGCGAGATCCTGGTCAAGTCACCCGGCCTGCTGAAGGAGTATTACAAGAACCCCAAGGCCACGGCCGAGGTGCTCAGTGACGACGGCTGGTACCACACCAGTGACGCCGGCTTCATCGACGCCCACGGTCACCTGAAGATCATCGACCGCGTGAAAGACGTGGGCC
This sequence comes from Curvibacter sp. GW821-FHT01G03, assembly GCF_059422285.1. Taxonomy (NCBI): domain Bacteria; kingdom Pseudomonadati; phylum Pseudomonadota; class Betaproteobacteria; order Burkholderiales; family Comamonadaceae; genus Curvibacter; species Curvibacter sp. GW821-FHT01G03. The sequence goes on along the minus strand of NZ_JBWKWP010000003.1, from coordinate 247,425 downwards.
GCCTCAAGGGCGGGGCCAACGACGGCGCCATGTTTGCGCCCAAGTACGTGGAGAACAAGCTCAAGTTTTTCCCGCACATCAAGGAGGCCGTGGCCCTGGGCGACGGGCGAGACCGGGTGTGCGTGATGCTCAACATCGACTTCGATGCGGTGGGCAACTGGGCCGAACGGCGCAACCTGCCCTACGCGGGCTACACCGATCTGGCGCAGAAGCCCCAGGTGTACCAACTGATGCTCGAGTGCGTGGAAAAGGTCAATGCTGACCTGGCCGCCGATGCGCTGCTGGCGGGTTCGCAGATCAGCCGCTTCCTGGTGCTGCACAAAGAGCTGGACGCCGACGATGGCGAGCTGACCCGCACCAACAAGGTCCGCCGTGGCTACATCGGAGAGAAGTACGCGGTGCTGGTCGACGCCCTGTATGGCGGCGCCACCGAGCAGTACATCGAGACCCAGGTCAAGTTCGAGGATGGCCGCACCGGCAGCGTCAGCGCCACGCTGAAGCTGTCGGACGCCAAGACCTTTGCCCCGGTGAAGACCGCAGCCTGACCCACAGCGAAGCAACATGAGCACCAAAAAGATTGGCGACGTCATCCTCGACGTCAAGAACATCAGCCTGCGGTTTGGCGGCGTGAAGGCCCTGACCGACATCTCGTTCAATGTGCGCGAGCACGAGATCCGCTCCATCATCGGCCCCAACGGCGCCGGCAAGAGCTCGATGCTCAACTGCATCAACGGGGTGTACACCCCGTCGGAGGGATCGATCACCTTCCGCGGCAAGACCTTCGACCACATGAACTCGCGTCAGGTGGCCGAAATGGGCGTGGCCCGCACCTTCCAGAATCTGGCCTTGTTCAAGGGCATGAGCGTGCTCGACAACATCATGTCGGGGCGCAACCTGAAGATCAAAAGCAACCTGCTGCTGCAGGCCCTGCGCATCGGCCCGGCCGAGCGCGAGGAGATCCGGCACCGCGAGTTCGTGGAACGCATCATCGACTTCCTGGAGATCCAGGCCTTTCGCAAGACCCCGGTGGGCCAGCTGCCCTACGGCCTGCAAAAGCGGGTCGACCTGGGCCGCGCCCTGGCCATGGAGCCGCAGGTGCTGCTGCTCGATGAGCCCATGGCCGGCATGAACGTGGAAGAGAAGCAGGACATGTGCCGCTTCATCCTCGATGTGAACGACGAATTCGGCACCACCATCGTGCTGATCGAGCACGACATGGGCGTGGTGATGGACATCTCGGACCGCGTGGTGGTGCTGGACTACGGCAAGAAGATCGGCGACGGCGCACCCGACGAAGTTCGCAACAACGAAGACGTGATCCGCGCCTACCTCGGCGCCGGCCACTGATCAAGAGAGGCAGGACATGGCATTTTTTCTAGAAACCCTGATTGGCGGCCTCATGGCCGGCATGCTGTACTCGCTGGTCGCACTGGGCTTTGTGCTGATCTACAAGGCCTCGGGCGTGTTCAACTTTGCGCAAGGCGCGATGGTGCTGTTCGCCGCCCTGGCCATGGCGCGCTTTGCCGAGTGGATTCCGGCCTGGACGGGCCTGGACAACGCCATCGTGGCCAATCTGCTGGCCTTTGTGGCGGCGGGCGTGGTGATGTTCGTGGTGGCCTGGGCCATCGAGTTTCTGGTGCTGCGCCACCTGGTCAACCAGGAGGGCGCCACCCTGCTGATGGCCACGCTGGGCATCACCTACTTCATGGAAGGCCTGGGCCAGGCCTTGTTCGGCAGCGACGTCTACAAGATCGACGTGGGCATGCCCAAAGACCCGATGTTCGCACTCGAGTCGATCTTCCAGGGCGGCATCCTGATCAACAAGGAAGACGTGATCGCCGCCGCCATCGCCGCCGCCCTGGTGGCCGCACTGAGCGTGTTCTTTCAGAAGACCGCCACCGGCCGCGCCTTGCGCGCCGTGGCCGACGACCACCAGGCGGCCCAGTCGATCGGCATCCCGCTCAACCGCATCTGGGTGATCGTGTGGTGCGTGGCCGGCGTGGTGGCCCTGGTGGCCGGGATGATCTGGGGCAGCAAGCTGGGCGTGCAGTTCTCGCTCGCCACCGTGGCCCTGCGCGCCCTGCCCGTGGTGATCCTGGGCGGCCTGACCTCGGTGCCCGGCGCCATCATCGGCGGCCTGATCATCGGCGTGGGCGAAAAGCTCTCCGAGGTCTACCTCGGCCCCTTCGTGGGCGGCGGCATCGAGATCTGGTTCGCCTACGTCCTGGCCCTCGTGTTCCTCCTCTTCAGACCCCAAGGTTTGTTCGGGGAAAAGATCATCGATCGCGTATGAAATACGCGATGAATCTGCAGGATTCCGGGCCGGCAACGGCCAGCGATGAGCTTTCGGCGCAGGCTGACTTGCACTGCAAGTCAAGCGCAGCGGGCCGAAGCCAAAAGACCTTTCACATCCGTATGAAATACGCGATGAATCCGCAGGATTCCGGGCCGGCAACGGCCAGCGATGAGCTTTCGGCGAAGGCTGACTTGCATCGCAAGTCAAGCGCAGCGGGCCATAGCCAAAAGATCATCCACCACGTCTAAGCCACAACAAGAACACCAGGAGACACACCATGCTCTACCGTGAGAACGGCCAGTTCAAGACCACCTACCGCGCTGACCAGCAGATCTTCCCGATCGCGCAGGACCGCTTCTTCATGCTGGCCCTGCTGGCACTGGCCTTCGTGGTGGTACCGCTGACAGCCAGCGACTACCTGTTCCGCGCCATCCTGATCCCGTTTGTGATCATGTCGCTGGCAGCCCTGGGGGTGAACATCCTGGTCGGCTACTGCGGCCAGATCTCGCTGGGCTCGGGCGCCTTCATGGCGGTGGGGGCCTATGGCGCCTACAACTTCTTTGCCCGCATCCCGGGCATGCCGCTGATCCCCACGCTGATCCTCGGCGGCCTGTGTGCCACGGCCTTCGGCATCCTGTTCGGGCTGCCCAGCCTGCGCGTGAAGGGCTTGTACCTGGCCGTGGCCACGCTGGCGGCGCAGTTCTTTGCCGACTGGATGTTCCTGCGCATCAAGTGGTTCACGCTGGACAACTCTTCGGGCTCGGTGGCGGTGTCCAACCTGCAGGTGTTCGGCTTTGCGCTCGAAAGCGACGTGAGCAAGTACCTGTTCTGCCTGTGTGCCCTGGCCGTGATCGCCCTGGGGGCCAAGAACCTGGTGCGCGGCGCCATCGGCCGCGAGTGGATGGCCATCCGCGACATGGACGTGGCCGCCTCGGTGATCGGCATCCGCCCCATGTACGCCAAGCTCAGCGCCTTTGCGGTCAGCTCGTTCATCATCGGCGTGGCCGGCGCGCTGTGGGCCTTCTTCTACCTGGGGGCCTGGGAGCCGGGCGCGTTCTCGGTCGACCTGTCGTTCAAGCTGCTGTTCATGGTGATCATCGGCGGGCTGGGTTCGATCATGGGCAGCTTCTTCGGCGCCGCCTTCATCGTGGTGCTGCCGATCGCGCTGAGCCAGTTCCTGCCCTTCCTGGCCGGCCTGGTCGGGCGAGACATCAGCACCACCGCGGCCTCGCACGCCGAGCTGATGATCTTTGGCGGCCTGATCGTGTGGTTTTTGATCGTCGAGCCGCATGGGCTGGCCAAGCTGTGGTCCACCGCCAAGCAAAAGCTCAGACTCTGGCCCTTCCCCCATTGATTTCCTGACCGTGCCTTCATCCATTCAACAACGGAGACAACCATGAAGATTCGCCAATTGGCCCTTGCCGCCACCCTGCTTGCCGCAGGCGTTTCCTCCCTCGTCAGCACGTCGGCCTTCGCCCAGGCGAAGGAGCAGTACATGCCGGTGCTGTCGTACCGCACGGGCCCCTACGCGCCCAACGGCACGCCGATTGCCAACGGCATCGTCGACTACTACAAGCTCGTCAACGCGCGTGGTGGCATCAATGGCGTGAAGCTGCTGATCGAAGAATGCGAGACCGGCTACGACACCGCCCGCAGCGTGGAGTGCTATGAACGCCTCAAGGGCAACCATGGCGGTGCCGCCGTGATCCAGCCCTGGTCCACCGGCGCCACCTTTGCCATCACCGAGAAGGCGCCCACCGACAAGATCCCGCTGGTGACCCTGGGCTATGGCCGCAGCGAAAGCGCCGACGGCACGGTGTTCAAGTGGAACTTCCCCTTGGCCGGCAACTACTGGGTGGCGGGCGACGTGATCGTGCAGGCCATCGGCAAGAAGGAAGGCGGGCTGGACAAGCTCAAGGGCAAGAAGATCGCCCTGGTCTACCACGACAGCCCCTTCGGCAAGGAAGCCCTGCCCATCATCCAGGAACGTGCCAAGGCCCATGGCTTCGAGCTGCAACTGCTGCCGGTGACGGCCCCGGGCGTGGAGCAAAAAGCCACCTGGCTGCAGATCCGCCAGTCGCGCCCCGACTACACCATTCTGTGGGGCTTTGGCGTGATGAACTCCACCGCCCTGAAGGAAGCCCAGGCCACCGGCTACCCGCGCGAGAAGATGTACGGCGTGTGGTGGTCGGGTGCCGAACCCGATGTGCGTGACGTGGGCGAAGGCGCCAAGGGCTACAACGCCGTGGCGCTGCAAAACAGCTCCGACTTCGATGCCAAGCTGGTCAAGGAGGCCCTGGCCACCCTGCACGCCAAGGGCCAGGGCACGGGCCCCAAGGAAGAGGTTGGCCAGGTGCTGTGGCTGCGCGGCGCCATGAGCGCGATGCTGACCGTGGAAGGCATCCGGGCCGCCCAGGAGCGCTATGGCAAGGGCAAGGTCATGAACGGCGATCAGGTGCGCTGGGGCCTGGAAAACCTGAACCTGACCCAGGCCAAGCTCGATGCGCTGGGCTTTGGCGGCGTGCTGCGCCCCATCAGCACCTCGTGCCAGGACCACATGGGCGCCTACTGGGCCCGCATGCACAGCTGGGACGGCAAGGCCTGGAAGATCACCAGCGACTGGATGCAGGGTGATGAGCAAATCATCAAGCCCATGGTCAAGGCCGCTGCCGCCAAGTACGCCGCAGAAAAGAAGCTGACCCCGCGCACCCCGGCCGACTGCCAGTCGTGATGCGGTCGTGATGGCTTGACGCAATGGTTCCGTGCCGGGCAAGCGCCCGGCACGCCCCGACCTCTCCACAAAGAAGTGCCATGGACAAACCCAACATCGTTCTCAACGTCAACGGCATCGAGGTGATCTACAACCACGTGATCCTCGTGCTCAAAGGCGTCTCCCTGCAGGTGCCCGAAGGCGGCATCGTGGCCATCCTGGGTGGCAATGGCGCCGGCAAGACGACCACGCTGCGCGCCATCTCCAACCTGCTCAAGGGTGAACGCGGCGAAGTCACCAAGGGCTCGATCGAGCTGCGCGGCGAGCGCATCGAGAACCTGTCGCCGGCCGACCTGGTCAAGCGCGGTGTGGTGCAGGTGATGGAGGGCCGGCACTGCTTTGCCCACCTCACGATCGAAGAGAACCTCATGACCGGCTCTTACACCCGCGCCGACAAGGGCGAGGTGGCGGCCAACCTTGAGAAGGTCTACAACTACTTTCCGCGCCTCAAGACCCGCCGCACCTCACAGGCGGCCTACACCTCGGGCGGCGAGCAGCAGATGTGCGCCATCGGCCGCGCCTTGATGGCCAACCCCAGCATGGTGCTGCTCGACGAGCCCTCGATGGGCCTGGCGCCGCAGATCGTCGAAGAGGTGTTCAACATCGTGAAAGACCTCAACGCCAAAGAGAAGGTCACTTTCCTGCTGGCCGAACAGAACACCAACATGGCCCTGAAGTACGCCGACTACGGCTACATCATGGAAAGCGGCCGCGTGGTGATGGACGGCGCCGCCAGCGACCTGGCCAGCAATGAAGACGTGAAAGAGTTCTACCTCGGCGTGGGCGGCGGCGAGCGCAAGAGTTTCAAAGACGTGAAAAGCTACAAGCGCCGCAAGCGCTGGCTGGCATGAAATGGCCCCCACGCTCCCTCACTGCGTGTGGTCGCTGCCCCCCGAGGGGGCCCCAGCCGCCTTGGGGCAGCCCGGCTGCGGTTGGATTTCCCCAAGCGCGCACGCCCTGCTTTTGCGAGCAGGCGCCCCTTTTTCACACTGTATTGAACTGACCAGGTCTTGAGTCCATGCCCCCGAATACGTCGATACCGAACCCGAGCACGACATGGCAGTTTGCTTGTGCCTGGGCTCAGCCGGATGGGCTGCATAGCCCTTGGCCAGGTTTGAATCTCCCGATGAGAACCCGTTGCACATGGTCTGCTGCTGCGGCCCACGGCATGCCTGGATGGATCTTGCCCGTTCTCACACCTTCTCTGTTTCCGCAAGCCCTGCCCGAGTGCACCCCTGACAGGAATTCACCATGACCTCAAGCTACGACGCGCTGGAAACGCGCACGCCGGCCGACCGCGAAGCTGCGCTGATGGCCGCCCTGCCCACGCAAGTGGCCCATGCACAGACCCGCACCACCGCCTTTGGCGCCTTGCTGGCCGGCGTGGACGCGGCGCGCATCGACAGCCGGGCCGCCCTGGCCCAGTTGCCGGTGACCCGCAAGCACGAGCTGCTGGAGCGCCAGCAGGCCGCGCGTGCCGCCGCAGGCAATGTGTTCGGCGGCTTCAGCGCACTGGGCTTTGGCGCCGCCATGCCGCGTGTGTTTGCCAGCCCCGGCACGCTGTACGAACCCGAGGGCACACGCCGCGACTACTGGCGCATGGCGCGCGCCATCCACGCCGCGGGCTTCCGGCCCGGGGAGTTGATCCACAACAGCTTCAGCTACCACTTCGTGCCGGCAGGCTCGATGATGGAGAGCGGCGCCCACGCCCTGGGTTGCACCGTGTTCCCAGGTGGCACCGGCCAGACCGAACAACAGGTGCAGGCCATGGCCGAGCTGCAGCCCGCGGGCTACATCGGCACCCCCAGCTTTCTGAAGATCCTGGTCGAAAAAGCAGCCGAACTGGGCCTGCCCCTGCCCAGCCTGCGCAAGGCCCTGGTCAGCGGCGAGGCCTTCCCGCCCTCCTTGCGCGACTGGCTGCAGGCCCGCGGCGTGGACGGCTACCAGTGCTATGCCACGGCCGACCTGGGCCTGATCGCCTACGAAACCACCGCTCGCGAAGGCCTGGTGTTGGATGAGGGCGTGATCGTCGAGATCGTGCGCCCCGGCACCGGCGACCCGGTGCCCGAAGGCGAGGTGGGCGAGCTGGTGGTGACCACGCTGAACCCCGACTACCCGCTGATCCGCTTCGGCACGGGCGACCTGTCGGCGGTACTGCCGGGCCCCTGCCCCACGGGGCGCACCAACACCCGCATCAAGGGCTGGATGGGTCGGGCCGACCAGACCACCAAGGTGCGCGGCATGTTTGTGCATCCGGGCCAGGTGGCCGAAGTGGCTCGTCGTTTCCCGCAGGTGCGCAAGGCCCGCCTGGTGGTCAGCGGTGAGATGGCCAACGACCAGATGGTGCTGCAGGTAGAGACCACCGAGATGGCAGAAGGCCTGGCCGGCGCCATTGCCGACGCCATCCGCGAGGTGACCAAGCTGCGTGGCGAGGTCGAGCTGGTCAACCCCGGCAGCCTGCCCAACGACGGCAAGGTGATCGAGGACGCGCGCAGCTACCGCTGAGTCAGGCCACGCCCGGCGGCAGGCTGTCAAAGACCTGACGACCGGGCGACCCCATCGGCCCTAAACCTTTGATGACAAAGGGTTTTCTGGCGAATCGGGTACGTAGTTCCCGGGATGCCGACCGCCGCGTGCAGTGGCTATCATCCTTCGCACCATCAAGAAGGAGACCCTCATGACCAAGCTGCTGCCCCTGGTGGCCCTGATCGCTGCATCGTTCAGCGCCCTGGCCGCCGACTTCCCCCTCAAGGACAAGCCGATCACCCTGGTGGTGCCCTTCTCGGCCGGTGGCCCCACCGACCGCGTGGCCCGTGACCTGTCCGAAGCCCTGCGCAAGCAACTGGGAACCTCGGTGGTGATCGAGAACGCAGCCGGCGCCGGCAGCTCCATCGGTGCCGCCAAGGTGGCCCGCGCCACACCCGACGGCCACACCCTGCTGGTCAACCACATCGCCATGGCCACCATGCCGGCGCTGGTGCGCAACCTGCCATTCAAGGTCGAGTCCGACTTCGAGTACCTGGGCATCATCAACGACGTGCCCATGACCCTGATCGCCAAGCCCAGCATGCCGGCCAGCAACTACAAGGAACTGGCCACCTGGATCGGCCAGAACAAGGGCAAGATCAACCTGGGCAATGCGGGCGTCGGCTCGGCCTCGCACCTGTGCGGCCTGCTGTACCAGAACGCCATCGAGACGGACATGACCACTGTGCCCTACAAGGGCACCGCCCCCGCCATCACCGACCTGATCGGCGGCCAGATCGATCTGCTGTGCGACCAGACCACCAACACGACCAGCCAGATCGAAGGCAAAAAAGTCAAGGCCTACGCGGTGACCACGGCCAAACGCCTGAACACCCCCTTGCTGAAAGACCTGCCCACCCTGGCCGAATCGGGTGTGAAGGACTTCCAGATCACCATCTGGCACGGCCTGTACGCGCCCAAGGGCACGCCGGCCGACATCCAGGTCAAGATCAACACGGCCCTGAAGGCCGCCCTGAAAGACCCCGACTTCATCAAGAAGCAGGAAGGCCTGGGTGCCGTGGTGGCCACCGACCGGCGCATCGAGCCCGCCGAGCACAAGAAGTTTGTGCAAGCTGAAATCGCCAAGTGGACGCCCATCATCAAGGCCGCGGGCGTGTACGCCGACTGATGCGCCCCGAGGGGCACGCCCTGCACTGAAAGCCCGCCCGGTTTTCGTGCCCAACAGACCGTCTGCCTCGTCCGCGAGCCAGGCGGTTTTTTTTGAGGCTTGAAAGCCAGGGAAAGCCCGGGTGTTCGGCTTGGTAACGATCGTTACCATCGCTTAAAACACCCTCCGGTCGCACGACCAACACCGCTGATCTCCATGAATTCGCCCGATGCCCCGCTGTTTTCCAAGCTGGTCCGCTTGATGAACCTCACGGTGCGCCCCTTTCATGACCAGGTCGGACGCCAGTACCACCTGACGCTCAATGAATGGCGGGTGATGGCCTTGCTGGCGGTGCAACCCGGTTTGTCGGCGGCCCGTCTGTCCGAGTTGACCGGCCTGGACAAGATGTCGATCAGCCGCGCGCTCGCAGGCCTGACGGCGCAGGACCGGCTGCTGCGCAGCCCCGACCCGCACGATCAACGCCGCCAGTGCCTGCAGCTGAGCCCGCAAGGGCTGGCACTGCACCAGCAGATCCAGCCCCTGGCCAATGAGCGGGAGGCCGAGCTGTTCCGTGGCCTGAACCCGGCACGCCGGGTGCGGCTCGAAAAAAGCCTGGACGACCTGATCGAAGTGCTGTCCCATGAGCAGGCCCTGCGTGGGCGCCCCCACTGAGCACGCGCCCGGTACGCCGCTGACCTGACCCTGAAACTACCGGGCGGCCCGTATCGCCGCCCACCTCACGGAGACCCGCCACATGCCCCACCCCCGTCACCCCAACCGGCCCGCCGCCCCCCAGCGCCGCACCTGGCTGCGCCGCCTGCCTGGCAGCCTGCTCGGCCTGGCCATGCTGCTGGGGCCTCTGGCCGCCCAGCAGGCCCTGGCCCAGAGCGCCTGGCCCAGCAAACCCGTGCGTATCGTGGTGCCCTTTGCCCCGGGCGGCACCACCGACCTGCTGGCCCGCGCCATGGCACCCGAGCTGCAGAAGGCCTTTGGCCAGGCCTTCGTGATCGACAACCGAACCGGCGCCGGCGGCAATGTGGGTGCCGACATCGTGGCCAAATCACCGGCCGACGGCTACACCCTTCTGATGGGCACGGTGGGCACGCACGGCATCAACCGGGCCCTGTACGAGAAAATGCCCTACGACCCGATCAAGGACTTCGCACCCATCACGCTGGTGGCGGCGGTGCCCAATGTGATGGTGGTCAACGCCGAAAAGGCACGCGAGATGAACATCAACAGCGTGCAGGATTTCATCCGCATGGCCAAGGCCAGCCCGGGCAAGCTGAACATGGCGTCCAGCGGCAACGGCACGTCCATCCACCTGGCGGGCGAGCTGTTCAAGAGCATGACGGGCACCTACATGATCCACTTCCCCTACCGCGGCTCGGGCCCCGCCCTGATGGACCTGGTGGGCGGCAACATGGACGTGATGTTCGACAACCTGCCCTCGGCACTGCAGCAGATCAAGGCCGGCAAGCTCAAGGCCCTCGCCGTGACCAGTGCACAACGCTCGCCGGCCCTGCCCGACGTGCCCACCGTGGAACAGGCCGGCGGCCCCAGCCTGAAGGGCTTCGAGGCCAGCTCCTGGTTCGGCCTGCTGGCCCCGGCCGGCACGCCGCCCGAGATCGTCAACCGCATCCAGCAGGAGGTGGCCAAGTCGCTCGCGGCCCCGGCCTTCAAGGAAAAGCTGCAGGCGCAGGGGGCAATACCGAGTGGTATCACCCCTGCAGAGTTTGCCAAGCTGATCGACAGCGAGCATCGGAAGTGGGCTCAGGTGGTGAAGGCTTCTGGGGCGAAAGTGGATTGAGGTCGGGCGTCCGCTGCGGGCGTTTGGTACGCGGATTGGCGTCTCCGCTGCGCTCTGTTCCTTCTGTCATTTGTTTCAGGTCGGAGGCCGGGATTGCGCCCCGGCCTCCGCCCTGAAACAAAGAGCAGAACCACCAGAGCGCAGCGGCAAGACAGAATCCACGATGAGTGGGCAAGGCTCGCCCCTCATCAGCGGCAATGCCCCAAGCGCACTGACCGCCAAGTCAGCCCCCCTCACACCCCCCAAGTCACATCATGCCCCTCCCGCTCACTGCGCCGCAGCATGTCAATCAGCGGCGCCACCCGCTGGCGCAGTGACACGCCCTGGGGGCGGGCGGTTTCCTCGTCCTCTTCGGGGTTGTCGGCCCGCGCCTGGGCGGCCAGGGCATCCTCGGCGGCCACGGCGGATTCGAGGGCGCCCACGGCGGCGGCGATCTGGGACGACAAGATGATGCCCTGCGGGCCTGGCGTCTTGCCGATGATCTCCAGCACCCGGCGCCCGTTGGGCTCCAGCATGATCAGGTCAGCCGTGGATTTGGACTTGAACTTGTAAAGCATGGTGGTTCTTTCCTAGTGTCGCCAAGTGGCGCCATGGGGTGATTCTCACCCCTGATGGGGGCTTGCCCGAGGGCCAACTCAGCGGGCAAGCCCCCATCAGGCCCGGCCTTGCCGCAACGATGTGAACGGTTTGCAAAGCAGGTACAAACCCTAGGGCCGATTGATCAACATCAAGTCGAGGCCGCCGCGACGGCCTATCGTGAACACTTCGGGCGCCTGGTGGTCGGGCGCCCACCTCACACGCAGTCCTCAGGGCTTGCCAACCCGTGAGCCCCACGACGCGCCCCATGACAGCCAGCCAGCCAAGCCGCACGGATTCTGCCCCCACCCCAGGCGAAGCCATCGTCGCGCGTGACGTGAGCAAATGGTTTGGCGAGGGCGATACGCGCATGAAGGCGGTCGATCAGGTCGACTTTGTGGCGCATTTCGGCGAGATGGTGTTCATCGTCGGCCCCTCCGGCAGCGGCAAGACCACGTTCCTGAGCATGATCTCGGGCATTTTGCGGCCCGACGAGGGCGAGGTGCTGGTCAAGGGCCGCAACATCTGGCAGTTGGGCAAGGATGAATTGGCCGAGTTCCGGCTCAACAACATCGGCTTTGTGTTCCAGGACTTTCACCTGTTCCCGCGGCTGACCACCGCCGAGAACGTGTCCGTGCCCCTGGTGCTGCGCGGCCAGCCCTGGGACGCGGCCCAGGACGCCGGGCGGCGCATCCTGGACGTGGTCAATCTGGCGCGCCGCGCTGACGTGCTGCCCGTCAAGCTGTCGGGCGGCGAGCAGCAGCGGGTGGCGATTGCCCGCGCGATCGTGGGTCAGCCCGACATCCTGGTGCTCGACGAGCCCACGGCCTCGCTCGATGGTGACACCGGCAAGATGATCATCGCCTTCGTCAAGCAGCAGATCCTGAACCAGCACCGCTGCATCCTGATCGTGACGCACGACGCCCGCATCAATGAATTCGCCGACCGCATCGTGCACATGGAAAACGGGCACATCACCGGCTTCGACAAGGGAACTGAATGATGTTGATGTTCAAAAAATACCTGATCTTCATCGCGGCCGTGCTGGGCCTGCTGGGAGGCTTTCTGGGGGCCTACCTGTTCGCGGTCGAGCGGCACCCGCAGCCGCCGGTGTTCAAGCCCGCGCAAAGCCCGTACGCGAGTGCCATTTTTGCCAATGGCATCGTCGAGAGCAGCCAGGACAGCGGCGCCAACATCAACCTCTACCCCGAGGTGGCGGCTCCGGTGCTGAAGGTGCTGGTGCGCGACGGCCAGAGCGTGAGTGCCGGCACCGCCCTGCTGCAACTCGACGACACGGTGCAGAAGGCCAGCACCGAACAGCTGCGCCTGCAGGCCGAGGCCGCCCAGAGCCTGTTGCAACAACTGCGCGCCCAGCCGCGGCCCGAAACCCTGGCCATCGCCAAAGCCCAGCTCACGCAGGCCGAAGCCAATGTGCAGGCGGCCCGCGACAGTTTCGACAAGCGCCAGCGCACCTTCGAAGCCGACCCCCGGGCCATCAGCCGTGACGTGCTGGACGGCGCACGCCACGCCCTGGCCCAGGCCGAAGCGGGCCGCGAGGTCGCAGCCCGGCAACTGGCCCAGACCCAGGCCGGGGCCTGGCAGTACGACATCGCCAGCCAGGACAAGCAGGCGCAGGCCCTGAACCAGGCCTACCAGGCGGCGCGGGCTCAACTGGCCAAGTACACCCTGCGCGCACCGGTGGACGGTGTGGTGCTGGGCGTGAATGCAGCGCGTGGCGGCACCGCGGGCAGCAACGGGGCCTACAACCCCTACACCCAGGGCTACGATCCGGTGGTGGTGATGAGCGGCCCGCAGGACACGTTGGCGGTGCGTTGCTTTGTCGACGAGATCCTGGTGAGCCGCCTGCCCAAGCCCGAACAGATCCGGGCCGAGATGTCGATCCGCGGCACCGAGCAGAAGGTAGCCCTGACCTTCGACCGCGTGCTGCCCCTGGTGATGCCCAAGATCCAGCTCTCGAACCAGCGCCAGGAGAAGGTTGACCTGCGGGTGCTGCCGGTGCTGTTCCGCTTCAAGCATGCCGACGCTCCGGTGGTGTACCCGGGCCAACTGGTGGACGTCTACATCGGGAGCAAGGCGCCATGAGCCCCGGTCCGCACCTTCGCCTTCGCAGGCCCCCCCGCCTGGACCGCAAGCCGATGGTCGCGGCGCTCTGGCTGGCCTTGAGCCTGTCCGGCTGCGCCGTGGGGCCCGATTTCCAGGCCCCTGCCGCGCCCGCCACGACCCGGTACCTGCCACAGGCGCTCACCCCGACCCCCACCGCCCAAGGCCTGAGCCAGCGCTTTGATGAGACCGCCGACCTGCCCCGCGACTGGTGGCGGCAGTTCCAGTCCCCCGAGCTGGATGCGCTGATGCAGCGCGCGCTACAGAACAACCCCGGTCTGCGGGCCGCCCAGGCCAGCCTGCTGCGCAGCCAGGAGAGCCTGCAGGCCGGCTACGGCGTGTTCTTTCCTCAGGTCAACCTGGGGTTGGACGCGCGGCGCCAACAGACCGCCCCGATCCAGCAAGGCCTGCTCACGCCGGGCGCGCTGTTCAATGTGGCCACACTGGGTCTGAGCGTGGGCTATGCCCTGGACCTGTTCGGCCAGCAACGGCGCAACGTCGAGGGCCTGCAGGCCCAGGCCGAGCAACAGCAGCAGCTGACCCGGGCCGCCTACCTGAGCCTGTCGGCCAATGTGGTGAACACCGCCATGGCCCGCGCCGCCTACGAAGCCCAGTGGGAGGCCACGCGCGACCTGGTGGCCCTGCAGCAAACCCAGATCCAGCTCACCGAGGTGCAGGTGCGTGCCGGCACCGCCGCCCCGGCCAGCCTGCTGGCCCTGGCCGCGCCGCTGGCCAGCAACCAGGCCGCCTTGGCCGCGCTGCAGCAGAAACTGGCGCAAAGCCAGCACCTGCTGAGCACCTTGGTCGGCGACGAACCCGCCGCACCGGCGCTGCCCGCGCCGCGCCTGGCCAGCCTGCACCTGCCCGAGCGCCTGCCCCTGCGCCTGCCGGCCAAGCTGGTGCGCCAGCGGCCCGACATCCTGGCCGCCGAGGCGGTGGCCCATCAAGCCAGCGCCGCCGTGGGCGTGGCCACGGCCCTCATGCTTCCGAACGTGAGCCTGGGCGCCACCGCCGGCAACGCCGCGCGCAGCCCCGGGCAACTGCTGGGCGGCAGCGAAACATACTGGAGCTTCGGCCCCTCGGTCAGCCTGCCGGTGTTCCAGGGCGGCAGCCAGTGGCATGGCCGCGAGGCCGCCCGTGCCAACCTGGACCAGGCCCTGGCCAGCTACCGCCAGACTGTGCTGAGCGCCCTGGCCCAGGTGGCTGACACCCTGAGCGCGCTGGGCCAAGATGCCCAGGCCCTGGACAGCCAGGAGCGGGCCTGGCAGGCCGCAGCAGGCTACCTGCAGCAGGCCCAGGCCAGCACCCAGGCCGGGCTGGGCAGCCACCTCGATGTGCTGGCCGCCCAACAGCAATTCCAGCAGGCCAGCATCGCTCGGCTGCAGGCGGTGGCCCAACGCCAGCAGGACACGGTGGCCCTGTTCGCCGCCCTGGGGGGCGGCTGGGAGCCTGGGCCGGGCATGGGGGCCGCAGGGCCGGCCCGGCAGGAGGCGCCATGAAACATGGCGGCATCCTGCGCATCGGCTTCAAGCTGCTGGTCAACGACAAGGGCAAGTTCTCGGCCCTGGTGATGGGCATCACGTTTTCGGTGTTTCTGATGGTGCAGATGACGGCCATGTTTGCCGGCATCCTGAACCGGGCCTATTCGACCGTGACCAACGTGGGCGCAGAGATGTGGGTGATGGACCCGGCGGTCAACACCGCCAGCAGCCCCATCCCCATGCCTGACTACCTGCTGGACGCCGTGCGCAGCCTGGACGGCGTGCGCTATGCGGTGCCGATCTTCATCGGCGGGGCCCAGGTGCGCCTGGCCAATGGCAGCTACCAGGGGGTGAGCGTGATCGGCCTGGATGATTCCACGCTCTACGGGCGGCCCGATCTCGAACAGGGGCAGATCCAGGATCTGTTTGCCGAGAGCGGTTTTGTGGTGGTGCATGACTCGGAATACGGCAAGCTCGGCAACCCGGTCATCGGCAGCTCGTTCGAGCTCAACGACCACCGCAGCGTGATCGTGGGCATTGCGAAGGTGGCCGCCAACGGCCTGAACGGTGTGCCCACGCTCTACACCACCTACAGCCGGGCCACCGAGTACCTGCCCACCACCCGCTTCACGATCTCGTATGTGCTGGTGCAGCCCAAGACAGCCGCCGATGTGGCGCACATCCAGCAGGCCGTGGCCCGGCTCGGCTATGTGGCTCGCACGCGCACCGAGTTCAATGACGCCATCGCCCACTTCTACACCTTCCAGACCGGCATCGGCACCAACCTGCTGCTGATGACCATCATCAGCTTCATCGTGGGCCTGTCGATCTCGGGCCAGACCTTCTACACCTTCATTCTGGAGAACCTGGAGAAGTTCGGCGCGCTCAAGGCCATCGGGGCCAAAAGCCGTCAACTGGTGCTGATGATCCTGTTCATGGCCGGCTTCACCGCCCTCACCGGCTATGGCCTGGGCGTCGGCCTGGTCAGCCTGATGATCTCGATCGCCCGCGCCCGACTGCCCGGCTATGCCGCCATGACCACCTACGGCAACCTGGGCATGGCTTTTGTGATGGTGCTGATCATCGCGGGCATTTCGAGCTACATCGGCATCCGGCGCGTGCTGCGCATCGAGCCTTTCGACATCTTCAGGGGCTGATCGGTGCCCGCCTCGACTTCGCCTGTTGCATCAGGACAACAGTGGGGACCTGAAACAGCCCGACTGGCTTGCGGCAACGCAAAGGCCTCTGAATCGCCGGCCCAACGCGGGTTTCCCGGGGATGTGCGTTGCAAAAACTTTTGTAAACATACTGACGCGCACGTTAGCATCTTCGAGTTTTCCGCCGCACGACTGACCTGGGCAGCACAGGCCCGTGGAATGCCGTGCGAAGGGAATCCTGGGAGCACCCGAACCATTCCAACATCCGCATGCCCGACATGCGCTATTCACTAGAGTTCATTTCATGGCCTTCAAATTCCCCCATCAACTGACGCTGCTGGCCCTGGCCGGTTCATTGGCCGCCCTGTCTGGCTGCGCCACCATGGAAACCGGCTCGGCCGCCGCCAAGACCGAAGCCACCGGCTCGGCCGGTGGTGCCAACAGCCAGGGCGCCAACAGCAAGCTGCCACGCTGCGAAGAAACGCTGGGCACGATCGCCATCGTCGAAGACACCAATGCCCCCTGGTACGTGATGCTGACGCAGCAACGCCACCTGGGCCCGACCACCCCGGTGCTCAAGCTGCTGATCCAGCAGTCGAACTGTTTCGTGGTGGTGGACCGGGGTCGCGCCATGAACAACATGATGCAGGAACGCGCCCTGGCCCAATCGGGTGAACTGCGCAACAACTCCAACTTCGGCAAGGGCCAGATGGTGTCGGCCGACTACTCGCTGACCCCCTCGATCACCTTCTCGAACAACAACGCCGGTGGCGCCGGTGCGGCAGTCGGTGGCCTGCTGGGCCCCGTGGGTGCCCTGGTGGGCGGCAGCATGAGCGCCAAGGAAGCCAGCACCCTGCTGACCCTGGACGACAACCGCTCCAGCGTGCAGATCGCCGCAGCCGAAGGCAGTGCCAAGAACTGGGACTTCGGTGCCTTTGGCGGCATCCTGGGTGCCGGCTTCGGCGGCCTGGGCGGTGGTTACACCAACACCGCCGAGGGCAAGGTGATCGTGGCCGCCTTCCTCGACTCGTACGCCAACATCGTCAAGGCCGTGCAGAACTACAAGGCCCAGACCGTCAAGGGCGGCCTGGGCACCGGTGGGCGCCTGAACGTGGACGGCGGCGTCAACCCCAACGCACCGGCCGCCAAGGCAGCCCCGGCGGCTGGCGCCGGCATGAGCGTGCTGGCAGCTCAGCAGAAGCTCAATGACCTGGGTTTCAGCGTCGGCAAGCCCGATGGCTCGATGGGCCCGCGCACCAAGCGTGAACTGGCCAAGTTCCAGAAGTCGCGCCAACTGCCCACCACCGGCGAACTCGACACCGCCACCCAGGCCGAGTTGAGCAAGTAAGCGAGATCCGCTCACGGCGGCCATGAAGGCGCCTGGCCTGTTCTGATTTCGGAATGGGCCAGGCGCCTTTTTGCTGGGGCTGCAGGCGTTTCACGCATGCTGTAATCCGACCATGCGTGCGCCTGATCTGTCCACATCAACCGTCTTCCTGCCTGGCCGTATCCTGCGCCAAGCGCTGCTGGCCTGCCTGCTGGCGTGGGGCCTGACGGGCTGCAGCACCCTGGGTTATTACTGGCAATCGGCGAGGGGCCATGTGCAGCTGATGCAGGCCGCCCGGCCCATCCCCGACTGGCTGGCCGACCCGGCCACGCCCGCCCTGCTCAAAACCCGGCTGCAATCGGCACAGGCCTTGCGCGAATACGCGGTGCGCCAGCTGGGCCTGCCCGACAACGCCAGCTACCACCGCTACGCCGACCTGCACCGCAGCGCCGTGATCTGGAATGTGACGGCGGCGCCGCCCGATGCCCTGACGCTGCACACCTGGTGCTTCCCGGTCACGGGCTGCATCGGCTACCGAGGTTACTTCGATGTGCAGGAGGCCCGTACCGAAGCGGCCACGTTGCGTGAGCAGGGGCTGGAAACCCATGTCTACGGCGTGCCGGCCTACTCGACCCTGGGCTGGCTCAACTGGGCCGGGGGCGACCCGCTGCTCAACACCTTCATCCAGTACCCCGAAGGTGAACTGGCCCGGCTGATCTTCCACGAGCTGGCGCATCAGGTGGTCTACCTGAACGGCGACACCCCCTTCAACGAATCTTTTGCCACTGCGGTCGAGCTGATCGGTGTGCGCCAATGGCTGGCCCAGGCCGCCAGCCCGGCGGCGCGCGAAACCTATGCCCAGAGCGAAGCCCAGCGCCTGGGCTTTCGCCAACTGACCCGGGCCACGCGGGCCCGCCTGGAGGCGGTGTATGCCGGGGCTCGCCAGCCAGGCCGCAAGCCCGCCGACCTGGCGCAGCAGAAAGCCGAGGTCATGGCGGATTTCCGCCGTCAGTACGCCGAAATGCGCCGCCATTGGCAGATCGACCCACCCCGGCAGGCCGCCTACGACGCCTGGGTGGCGAACGCCAACAATGCGGCCTTTGGCGCACTGGCCGCCTACGACGCGCTGGTGCCGGGCTTCGAGGCCCTGTTCGAGCAGCAGCACGAGCGCCAGCCCGAGCAGGCCTGGCCGCTGTTTTACGAGGCCGTGCGACAACTGGCTCGTCAGCCTGAGGCCGAGCGCCTGCGCCGGCTGCAGGCACCCGCACCGGTATCATCGGCCACCCCTTCTGCCGGAGATTGAACTTGCCCGACATCCACATCCACCGCGACCATGAGCTGGGCCTGAACGGCGCCCGCGAGGTGGCCACAGGCTGGGCCGAAAAGGCCGAACGCAAACTGGACATGAGCTGCCGCTACGAAGAGGGCGACGCCGAAGATGTGCTGCATTTCAGCCGGGCCGGTGCGCAGGGCACGCTGCGGGTGAACGCCGAGCGTTTCGAGCTGCAGGCCACGCTGGGCTTTCTGCTGGGCTCGTTCAAGGACCAGATCGAACAGGAAATCGCGCGCCAGCTCGACGAGCTGATCGGGCGACAGCGCCAGGCCTGAACCCGGGATGGCCCCCGGCCGCACGAGGGCAGGCACGCCCCATGCTTGCCTGGGCGGCATGAGTTGTCTGACCCCCACCCTGCTGCGGCCCCAGCCGCTGAGTGCCTCGGCGTTTGCCCCTTTTGGTGCCGTGCTGGAGGGCTTTGGCACGCCGCCGGCGCAGGCGCGCCCCATCAATGACCACAGCTGCTGGCGCCTCGATCTGCCGCTGGACCTGCGTTTCGAGCAGGCCGGCGGGCAGGCGGGCCTGGCCATCTACAGCGCCGAGGCCCGGCGCTTTCCCCTGCCCGTGGATGTGCTGGAGCGCCACACCCTGGCCAGCCAGACCTTCATCCCGCTGGAAGGGGCGCGCTTCGTGGTGGTGGTGGCCCGGCCCAATGCGCTGCCGGGGCCCGACGATGTACAAGCCTTCATCAGCAATGGCCGTCAGGGCGTGCTGCTGCACCCCGGCACCTGGCACCACGCCCTGTTGGCGGTGGACGCGGGCAGCTTCGTGGTGCTGGAACGGCATCCGCCCGCGGGTGCCGCCATCGATTGCGAACTGGCCACCCTGGCCGAGACCTTGCAGCTGAGCCTGGGCTGACTGGGGCCGCGGCCCCGGCCGGAGCCTGGGGCATCGGTCAGCTCAGGCCCGCAGCGGTTCGGCCACGGTCGCCCGCAGCTGGCCACGCCGGTAACGGCGCAGCCAGTCACGGCATTCGTCAGCCGGCATGGGCCGGGCAAACAGGTAGCCCTGCAAGGTGTCGCAGCCACGCTCCGTCAGGAAGCGTTGCTGGGCCTCGGTCTCCACGCCCTCGGCCACACAGCGCAAACCCAAGTCCTTGGCCATGGACAGCGTGGCCCGGGTGATGGCCTCGTCCTCCACGTCGCCGGGCAGGTCGGCCACAAAGGATTTGTCGAGCTTGATGCGCGAGATGGGCAGGCGCTTGAGGTAGCCCAGGCTGGAGTAGCCGGTGCCAAAATCATCCAGCGCGAAGGTCAGGCCCATGTCGGCCAATTCGCGCAGGCGGTTGTCCAGGTCCTTCAGCGGTTGCATCAGCAGGGTTTCGGTGATCTCCAGTTCGATGCGTGCCGGGTCCACGCCACTGGCACTCAGCGCATGGCGCACGGTGTCGATGAAGCCCGATTTGCGGAACTGCATGGGCGAGATGTTGATGGCCATCATGAGGTCCATCTCGCCAAGCTGGGTCCAGTCCTGCAACTGACGGCAGGCCTGGTGCAGCACCCAGGCCCCCAGAGGCTCGATCAGGCCGCAATCCTCGGCCACCGGAATGAAGCGGTCAGGCGGGATCAAGCCTTCATCAGGGTGGCGCCAGCGCACCAGGGCCTCGACCCCCGCCACCTGCCCGCTGGCGGCATCGATCTGGGGTTGGTAGACCAGGAACAACTCGTCGCGCTCCAGCGCGCGGCGCAGGTTGTTTTCGAGGAACATGCGCCGCGACACGCGCGCGTTCATCTCCTTCATGAAGAACTGGTAGCCGTTGCGCCCGGCATCCTTGGCCACATACATGGCGGTGTCGGCGTGCTTGAGCAAGTGGTCCAGGTTGTCGCCGTCCTGCGGGTAGCAGGCGATGCCGATGCTGGCCGACAGGTTGATCTCATGGCCCTGGATGTACAAGGGGGCCTGCAGCGCCCGGCGCAGACGCTCGGCCACCTGGGCGGCCTCGTCGGGGCCTTGCAGCTGGGGCAGCAGGGCCACGAACTCGTCGCCCCCGATGCGCGCCAGCATGTGGTGGCTTTCCAGGCAGGGCTGGAGCCGCTGCGACACGGCCTGCAGCAGCTCGTCACCGAGCGCATGGCCCAGGGTGTCGTTGATGTGCTTGAAGTGGTCCAGGTCCAGGAACAGCACGGCCAGTGACTGGTGTTCTTGCAGGGCCTGCTGCAGCTCGGCCTGGCCGCGCGAGACCCACTGGCTGCGGTTGGGCAGGCCGGTGAGGCTGTCGTAATGGGCCAGCGCGGCCAGCTCCAGCGTGCGCTGCTCGACCAGGGCCTGGGTGCGCCGGGTCTGGCCGGTGATGACCAGCAGAAACGCCCCCAGCAAACCCACACACAGCAGACTCAGGGCCACCATGGCCCAGGCGCTGAGGTCACGCGCCTGGTTCAGAAAACCGGCATTGGCACGCACCAGCAGCAACCAGTCACGCCCGCCGAACTGCACCGGCAACTGAACACTCATGGGCACGTGGGCCCAGTCTGGCGCATCACAGCCGCTCGGGCCGGCCAGGCGGCGGTTGCCTGCGGCGGCCTGCGGGTCGAGCAGGCAACTCTCGGGGGGCACCCCAGCGGCCGCCGTGCCCAGCGCCTGGAGCACGTCATCCATGCGAAAGACCGCCGACACCACCCCCTTGAGCACGGTGCTGTGGGGCTGGAACACGGCCTGGTACATCACCACGCCGCGTTGCTCGCCCACCTCCTGCACCAGGCGGATGCCCTCGCTCACGCGGGGCTGGCCCGTGGTGCGGGTGCCGGCCACCGAATCGGCCGTGGCCGGCAGCACGGCCACATCCAGGCCCAGGGCCTGGGCATTGCTCGACAGGGGCTCGATCAGTGTGATGGGCAGGTAGCTGTCGCGCTGGGCTGCGGCAAAGGTCTCGCCCGTGGCTGAGCGGCCCTTGATGGGCCATCGGCCGGCTTCATAGGCGGCACGGCCGGACCGCAGGACCAGCGGGCTCCAGCCGAAATTCTGCGTGCCGCCATAGCGGTCCAGCCAATGGCGCACGGTGATGGAGAAGTCGGTCTGGGCCTCGGGTTGGGCCAGCTCGGGCGCAGTGCGGCTGATCTGCATCACCCGGGCAATGGCCTGCACACTGTCGTTCTGCGCGTCCAGGCGGCGCTGCAGCAGCCCGCCCAACTCATGCGCATACTGGTTCAGCTGGCTGCGAATGCGCTGGTCTTCCCAGTTCTTGGTCTCGAACACCACCGTCCCCACCACCAGCATGGCCAGCAACAGGGGAATGGCCACGCTGAGCCGCCGCGCCCGCCAGGCCACGGCAGGCTGCCCCAGGAACACCAGCAGCAGGGGCAAGCCCAGCACGGCGCCCACCGCATCACCCAGCCACCAGGTCCACCAGCTGAAGATGGCCTCGCTGATCGGAATGAGGCCCGACAGCACCAGCACCGGCACCGACAGACTGGCGTTGACCAGCGTGCTCAACGGCCCCACGCCCAGCAACAGCAGCATCACGCGCTGCGGCGTCTCGACCGGATCCGGGTAGCCCACCCAGCGGCGCGCCAGCCAGGCTCCCAGCCAGGCCTGCAGCGCGGCACCCACAGGGGACACCAACAGGGTCCAGGACAGACCGCCCTCCAGGCCCGCCTGCTGAGCCGCCAGCCATTGCACCACCATCGAGCCCAGCGCCACCCCGGGCAAGGCCCAGGGGCCCCGGGTCAGTGCCATGCCCAAGGCCACGCCCGCCGGCAGGAACATCAGCGAGACATAGTCCGGCGGGATGCAGATCTGCAAGGAAAGCCAGCCCGTAGCGGCATAAATCACGGCAGTCCACAGCGCCGACTGCAGCTTGGATTTCAGATCAACGGGCACTTGGGATGGGCTTGGGTGGGTATGGGCCTGCATCCTAACGGGTTGTGACGCGCAAATTGGTGATATTGGTCAATTCTGGAGATGACGGGTTCATCCGTGCTCCGGCTTGTTGCGATCGCCGCCACCCATCTAAGATGCTGGAATGATCCTTCCATCGCGCTTCTGGGCCGAGCTGAGTGCCCGTGATTTTGCCCACCTGCAGGCCAGTGGCGAGGCCGCCGAGGTGGTGGCCGTGTTGCCGGTGGCGGCCATCGAGCAGCATGGCCCGCACCTGCCGTTGAACGTGGACACGGCCCTGGTCGAGGGCATCGTGGCGGCCAGCCAGGCCTACCTGCCCGCCGCGCTGCCAACGCTGTTCCTGCCCACCCAGGCGGTGGGCCTGAGCCCTGAACACCAGCGCTTTGCGGGCACGCTGACGCTGTCGCCCGAGACCTTGATCCGGCTGTGGGTGGAGCTGGGCGAGTGCGTGGCCCGCGCCGGGGTGCGCAAGCTGTTGTTGTTCAACAGCCATGGCGGGCAGGTCAGCGTGCTCGACATCGTGGCCCGCGAGCTGCGCAGCCGCTGTGACCTGATCGTCTACAGCAGCAGCTGGTTCAACCTGCCGCTGCCCCCCGAGCTGGAGGCCCAGTTCGGGCCCGAAGAGCATCGCTTCGGCATCCACGCCGGCGACATCGAGACCTCGATGATGCTGGCGCTCCAGCCCGAACGGGTGGACATGGCCCAGGCCCGCCACTTTCACAGCAGCTCGCAGGACCGGGCCGCGCGCTACACGCTGCTGGGCAACGGACGCAGCGCCAAGCTGGGCTGGCAGATGCAAGACTACAACCCCGCCGGCGCCGCCGGCAATGCCGCCGCCGCCACCGTCGACAAGGGCCACGCCCTGATCGACGCCGCCGCCCGCCAACTGGCCCTGCTGCTGCAAGAGATCGCCGACCTGCCGCTCAGCACCTTGGTGGACAAACCCCAGTTCTGAAAGATCGAGGGGCTCAGGCCACCATCCCCACCGGATGCCGCGCCAGCCACTCGCACAGCACGTCAAAGGGCATGGGGCGGGCATACAGATAACCCTGGGCCTCGTCGCAGCCCAGATCGCGCAGGATGGCCACCTGCCGTTCGGTCTCGACCCCTTCGGCCAGCACCTTCATGCCCAGCTGATGGCCCAGGGGCACGATCATGCGGGCGATGCGGGCGCCGGGGCGCTCGGTCTCCAGCAGCTCCACAAAGGCCCGATCGATCTTGAGGCGGTCGGCCGGCAGTTGATCAAGGTAGGACAGCGACGAAAACCCGGTGCCGAAATCATCAATCGCCACGGCCACCTGCCGGCTGCGGATCTCGCGCATCACGGCGGCCACCCGCTCCATGCCGACCATGGACACCGACTCGGTGATCTCCAGCTCCAGGCAATCCGGCGCGATCTGCTTGTCGTGCAAGGCTTCATCCAGGGTCTGCAGAAAGTCAGGCTGGCCAAACTGCACTGCCGACACGTTGACCGCCATGCGCAGCGGGCGCCAGCCCAGCTGGTGCAGCCGACCCAGGTCGCTCAGGGCCGTGCGCAGCACCCAGGTGCCCAGGCCCACGATCAGGCCCGAGCGCTCGGCCACCGGGATGAAGCGGTCGGGCGGCACCAGCGAGCCGTCTTCGGCCCGCCAGCGCATCAGGGCCTCCACCCCGAGCACCGCCCCGGTGAGCAGCGAGACCTGGGGCTGGTAGACCACGAACAACCGGTCATGGTCAAAGGCCCGGTGCAGGCCGTGCAGCAGTCGGGTGCGCTCCTTGGAGTCGGCACCCAGCGCAGCCGAGTAGTACTCGATGCGCCCCTGGCCCGCGGCCTTGGCGCGCTTCATGGCGATCGAGGCATCCTTCAGCAGTTCACTGCCATTCAGGGCCGGCACCTCGGCGCAGCGCACCAGGCTCATCGACACCGACAGCCGCCGGTTGATCTCCTCGACCTGGAAGGGCAGCTCGAACAGGGTGCGCAACTCCTCCGGGTTGACCACGTCCTCATGGCCCACCACCGCAAAGGTGTTGCCCGCCACCCGGGCGATGTAGCAGCGGCTGACCAGGGCCTGTGACAGGCGCTGGGCAATGGCGCCCAGCAGCAGGTCGCCGTAGCGGTGCCCGAACATGTCATTGGTCTCGGCGAACTGGTCCACATCGATCAGGGCCAGCACCAGATCCTGCAGCTCGCCCGCGGCCACCTGCTCGTCCAGGTGCTGGACCAGGGCCGTGCGGTTGGGGATGCCGAGCATGCGATCGACAAAGGCCACGCTGCGCAGGCGCATGAACAGCGACACGTTGGACGCACACAGGGCGATGTTGGTGCAGAACACCTCCAGCAGATGGGCATCCACCTCGCGCAGCGGCTCACCCGCGGCCACAAAGGCGGCAAAGTCCTGACCGTCGCGGCCTGAGAAGAACAGCGTCAGGCTGCGCTGGGCCACCTGGCTGCGGCGCTCGGCCAGGCAGCGGCTGAGCTGCTCAACGATCTCGGGGTCGGTGATCTCGTCCAAGCGCTTCTGGATCAGGTGGCGGTACGGGCCAGCCGCCGCGATGACCACGAAATCCGACGCCTGGCCCGCGCCGGGCGAAGGGTCGGTGCTGGCGCACACCAGGCCGTCGGGTCGAATGCCGATCAGGCTGGCGATCTGGGTGATCACGCCTTCCGCAAAGGTCTGCAGGCCCTGTTCGGCCATGAACTGATTGCTGGCGGCGACGATCTTCTCCAGCCCGCGGCGGCTGGCGTCCAGGCGGCACAGCTGGTCATAGCAGCGCACGGCGGCCGTCAGGGTGGCGTACAGCTTGGCCCGCGTGAGCTCGCTCTTGGTCTTGTAGTCGTTGATGTCGTAGCGCCGGATGGTCTCGATCTCGGGCGCCTGCCCGGGCTGCCCGGTGCGCAGGATGATGCGGGTGTTGTGCAGGCCCAGGCCGTTGCGGATGTTGTCCACCATGGCCAGGCCGGCGTGCTCGGTCTCCATCACCACGTCGAGCAGGATCACCGCCACATCGTGCTCGTGGCGCAGCAGCATCAGGCCCTCGGCGCTGGAATAGGCATGCAGCAGTTGCACCGGCCGGCCCACCAGCTCCAGGCCGCGCAAGGCATAAGCGGTGCTGTCGTGCACGTCGCGGTCATCGTCCACCACCAGCACCCGCCAAGGCGGCAGCGCGGGCGAACCCGGCTGGGGCGGCGGGGCCTCGGGCGAGTCGGGCTCCTGGAGGAAAGGAATCAGTGCGTCTGATGACATGGGCTACCTGTGAAAGGGCCAAGGCCGCGCGAGCAGTCCCTGAACCTTTCAGTTCAACAACCAACCGCCTTGTATCAGTGACTATAGAGTAACTAGGGTGATTTTTTGTCGCGGGATTTTCCCGGGGCTGCCACCAGAAAGTCCGCCAGCAGCTGCACCCCCTCGTCCACCGCCCCTTCGGGGGTGGCCACCAGCAGGCGCCGCCGTGCCCAGGGGTCGGCCAGCGGGCGCCAGGCCAGCTTCATGGCCCGCGCGATGGGCAGCGACGCCGCCTTGGGCAGCACCGCCAGCCCCAGGCCCGAGGCCACCATGTGGCACACCGCGTCGAAGCTGCGCACCTGCATGCGCAGGCGCAGGGGCTTGTTCACGGCACGTGCCGCCTGCTGCTGCTGTTGCAGCATGGCGGCCCCGGCGGCCAGGCTGATCCATTGTTCGTCGAGCAGGCTGGCAAAGGCCACCGGCTGACGCGCCGGGGTGCTGGTGGCCACGGCGTGGCGCGCCGGCAGCACCAGGATCAGCTCATCGTCGCGAAAGTGCCGGGTGCTCAGGCCGCTGGTGTCGGGCCCTTCCACAAACACCGCCAGATCGGCCCGCCCCTCGCGCAGCGTGCGGACCACGGTGTCGGAGACCTGCTCCTCCAGATCCACCCGCACCTGGGGGTGCAGCTCGCCAAAACGCGCCAGCAACACGGGCAGGAACTGGTTGATCGCGGCGGTGCTGGCGCACAGGCGGATGTGGCGCGCAATGCCCTGGCGCAGATCGCCCAGCTCGCGGGTGAGTTGATCCAGGGTCTGCAGCAGGCTCAGGCCATGTTTCACGAACAGGCGCCCGGCCGGGGTGGGGGTCAGGCCCTTGGCGTGGCGCTCGAACAGGGGACCGCCGGTGGCGTCTTCCAGTTCACGCAGGCGCCGGCTGGCCGCCGCCAGCGCCAGGTGGCCCTCACGGGCCGCCGCGGTCAGGCTGCCGCTTTGTGCGCAGGCCACGGCCAGGCGGATCGAGATCAGGTCAAAGCGGGCGAGGTTGTAGGCCAGGGACATGGTGGGCTCCGGGCAAGCGGCGGGTGCATCCAAACCGGATTGGCAGGACCGGCACCACGACAGGGCTGCATGCACTGTTGCGGACCAGGCGAGCGCCGGAATGGCATCAAAACGTTGGCATGTTACTTGCACTTTGCTGCATTCAATCTTGACTGGTTAGCAGGAGCACTCCATGAATCGCTTGGTAGACCGTTTTCCCATGTCCTGGCTGCGCGCACCCGCCGTGTTGACGCTGTTGGCCGCTTCGCTGGCCGCCACCGGCAGCCAGGCACAAGAGAAGGTGTTGCGCATTGCCATGACGGCCGGCGACATCCCACGCACGCTGGGCCAGCCCGACCAGGGTTTTGAAGGCAACCGATTCACCGGCATCCCGATGTACGACTCGCTGACGCAGTGGGACCTGTCCAAGGCCGATGCGCCCAGCGTGCTGATCCCGGCGCTGGCGCTGAGCTGGGCGGTGGACGCCAAGGACAAGACCAAGTGGGTGTTCAAGCTGCGCAGCGGCGTGAAGTTCCATGACGGCAGCCCCTTCAATGCCGACGCCGTGGTGTGGAACGTGCGCAAAGTGCTCGACAAGGAGGCCCCGCAGTTCGACGCCAGCCAGGTCGGCGTGACCGCCTCGCGCATGCCCACGCTGAAATCGGCGCGCAAGATCGACGAGCACACGGTGGAGCTGATCACCAGCGAGCCCGACTCTTTTCTGCCGATCAACCTGAGCAACCTGTTCATGGCCTCGCCCAGCCACTGGGAGGCCAAGCTCAAGGCCGTGCCCGCCAGCGTGAGCGAGCTGGCGGAGCGCAGCAAGCAGGCCTGGGCCGCGTTTGCCGCCGATGCCTCGGGCACCGGCCCCTTCCACATGACCCGCTTTGTGCCTCGCGAGCGCCTGGAGCTGGCCGCCAACAAGGGCTACTGGGACCCCAAGCGCACGCCCAAGATCGACAAGGTGGTGATGCTGCCCATGCCCGAGGCCAATGCCCGCACCGCCGCCCTGCTGTCGGGCCAGGTGGACTGGATCGAGGCCCCGGCCCCCGACGCCATGGACCAGATCAAGCAGCGCGGCTTCAAGCTCTACAGCAACGCCCAGCCCCATGTGTGGCCCTGGCAGCTGTCGTTTGCCGAGGGCTCGCCCTGGCTGGACAAGCGCGTGCGCCAGGCCGCCAACCTGTGCGTGGACCGCGAGGGCCTCAAGCAGATGCTGGGCGGCATGATGGCCATCCCCAAGGGCACCGTGCCGCCGGGCCACCCCTGGTGGGGCAACCCCGCGTTTGACATCAAGTACGACGTCAAGGCCGCCCAGGCCCTGATGGGCCAGGCCGGCTTCTCGGCCGCCAAGCCGGTGAAGGTGAAGGTGCAGATCTCGGCCTCGGGTTCGGGCCAGATGCAGCCCCTGCCCATGAACGAGTTCGTGCAGCAGTCGCTCAAGCAATGCTTCTTCGATGTGCAGTTCGACGTGATCGAGTGGAACACCTTGTTCACCAACTGGCGCAAAGGCAGCAAGGACCCCTCGGCCAACGGCAGCAACGCCATCAACGTGAGCTTTGCCGCCATGGACCCTTTCTTTGCCATGGTGCGCTTCGTCAGCACCAAGACCTTCCCGCCGGTGTCCAACAACTGGGGCTATTTCGGCAATGCCGAAATCGACAAACTGGTGGCCGATGCCCGCACCAGCTTTGACGACAAGGCACGCGACGCCGCCCTGGCCAAGCTGCATGCCCGCATCGTCGACGAAGCCCCGTTTGTGTGGATCGCCCACGACGTGGGTCCGCGCGCCCTGTCGGCCAAGGTGAAGAACGTGGTGCAGCCGCGCAGCTGGTTCATCGACATTGCCACCATGACGATGGACTGAGCGCCACCGGGACCGCACCATGTTCACCTACCTGCTGCGTCGCCTGAGCTACGCCCTGCCCATCATGCTGGGCGTGTCCCTGGTGTGCTTCGCCCTGGTGCACCTGGCGCCGGGTGACCCGCTGGTGTCCATCCTGCCGCCCGACGCCTCGGCCGAGCTGGCCGCCCAGATGCGCCAGCTGTATGGCTTCGATCGCAGCTACCCCGAGCAGTTCGGGCTGTGGCTGTGGCGGGCCGCCCAGGGCGACCTGGGCACCTCGATTGCCACCGGCCGGCCGGTGGCTGCCGAGGTGATGAAGGCGGTGGGCAACACCCTGCGCCTGGCCGTGGTGGCCACCGCCATCGGCTTCGTCCTGGGCAGCCTGTTCGGCTTTGTGGCGGGCTTCTTCCGCAACTCCTGGGTCGACAAGCTGGCCTCGCTGCTGTCGGTGCTGGGCGTGAGCGTGCCGCACTACTGGCTGGGCATGGTGATGGTCATCGTCTTCTCGTCGAGCCTGATGTGGCTGCCCGCCACCGGCGCCGGCCCCTCGGGCTCGGAGGGCTGGGCCTGGGACTGGGAGCACCTGCAGTTCCTGGTGCTGCCGGCCGTGACCATGTCGGTGATCCCGATGGGCATCATCTCGCGCACTGTGCGTGCCCTGGTGGCCGAGATCCTGGAGCAGGAGTTCATCGTCGGCCTGCGTGCCCGTGGCCTGACCCAGTTCGGGGTGTTCCGCCACTTGCTGAAAAACGCCGCCCCCACCGCGCTGGCGGTGATGGGCCTGCAGCTGGGCTACCTGCTGGGCGGCTCGATCCTGATCGAGACCGTGTTCTCCTGGCCCGGCACCGGCTTTCTGCTGAATTCGGCCATCTTCCAGCGCGACCTGCCCTTGCTGCAGGGAACCATCCTGGTGCTGGCCCTGTTCTTCGTGCTGCTGAACCTGATCGTGGACCTGTTGCAAACCCTGCTCGACCCGCGCATCGCACGGGCCTGACAGACCCCCTTGACTCGGAGAAAGCGCCCCATGTCTTCAACCCTGGCCCCCCGCCGGCGCACCCTGCCCGTGACCGCGCAGACCTCGCCGGGCTACTGGCAATCGGTGTTGCAAAGGCTGCTGCGCGACCGCGTGGCCATGACCGCCGGCGCAGTGGTGCTGCTGCTGTTGCTGATGGCCGCCCTGGGCCCCTGGATCACCCCGGCCGACCCCTACGCGGCCTCGATGCTCAAGCGGCTCAAGCCCATCGGCACCCCGGGCTTTCTGCTGGGCACCGATGAGCTGGGGCGCGACCTGATGTCGCGCCTGATCATCGGTGCCCGCCTGTCACTGTTCATGGGCCTGGCCCCGGTGCTGTGCGCCTTTGTGTTCGGCTCGCTGATCGGCCTGGTGGCAGGCTACGCCGGCGGGCCTGTGAACACCGTGATCATGCGCACCATCGATGTGTTCTATGCCTTCCCTTCGGTGCTGCTGGCAATCGCGCTGTCCGGCGCCCTGGGGGCGGGCATCCTGAACTCGCTCGTGGCGCTGACCGTGGTGTTCGTGCCGCAGATCGCCCGCGTGGCCGAGGCCGTGACCACCCAGGTGCGCAACCGCGACTACGTGGATGCGGCCCGGGCCTCGGGGGCCAGCGCCTTCACCATCGTGCGGGTGCACGTGCTGGGCAATGTGCTGGGGCCGATCTTTGTGTACTCGACCAGCCTGATCTCGGTCTCGATGATCCTGGCCAGCGGCCTGAGCTTTCTGGGCCTGGGCGTGAAGCCGCCCGAGCCGGAGTGGGGCCTGATGCTGAACACCCTGCGCACGGCCATCTATTCCCAGCCCGCCGTGGCGGCGCTGCCCGGGGTGATGATCTTCATCACCTCGGTGAGCTTCAACCTGCTGTCGGACGGCCTGCGTTCGGCCATGGACAACAAGGGGACCGCATGAGCACCTGGCATCCACTCCCCAAGACCGGGCCAGAGGCGCCGCTGAGCGTGGTGGACGTGGGCGGCCCGGCCCAGCCGTTGCTGACCATCCGCGGCCTGGTCAAGCACTTTCCCCTCAAGGGCGGCCTGCTGGGCCGCCGCCGTGGCGAGGTGCGCGCCGTCGACGGCGTGAACTTCGAGGTGCTCAAGGGCGAGACCCTGGGCGTGGTGGGCGAATCGGGCTGCGGCAAGTCGACCACCGCCCGGCTGTTGATGCAGTTGCTGGAACCCACCGCCGGTCAGATCGTGTTCGACGGGCGCACCGTGGGCAGCCGTGACCTGCCGCTCAAAGAGTTCCGCCGCCAGGTGCAGATGGTGTTCCAGGACAGTTATGCCTCGCTCAACCCACGCCTGACCCTGGAGGACTCGATCGCCTTCGGCCCCCGGGTGCACGGGGTGCCGGCCGCCGAGGCCATGAGCCGGGCGCACGACCTGCTGGCCCGCGTGGGCCTGGAGCCGGCCCGCTTTGCCGGGCGCTACCCGCATGAGCTGTCGGGCGGCCAGCGCCAACGCGTCAACATTGCCCGGGCCCTGGCACTGCGCCCACGCCTGCTGATCCTGGACGAGGCGGTGTCGGCCCTGGACAAGTCGGTGGAAAGCCAGGTGCTGAACCTGCTGCTGGACCTGAAGGCCGAGTTCGGCCTGACCTATGTCTTCATCAGCCACGACCTGAACGTGGTGCGCTACATGAGCGACCGGGTGCTGGTGATGTACCTGGGCGAGGTGGTGGAAGTGGGCCCCGCAGGCGCCCTGTTCGACGAACCGGCCCACCCCTACACCCGCGCCCTGCTGTCATCCGTGCCCTCGATGGACCCGGACCACCGCACCGAGGCCCCGGCCCTCAGCGGCGACCCACCCAACCCGATCGACCCGCCGGGCGGCTGCCGCTTTCACCCGCGCTGCCCGATGGCCGCACCGGCCTGCGCCCGCCAGGCCCCCATCCCCAGCAGCGTGAGCCCGCTGCACCAGGTGCGCTGCCTGGTGCATGAGCGTGGCAGCGAACACCCCGATGCCCTGAACCGTTCGCTGCACGACCCGAGCAATCTGTTGCGCCCCCAAGGCGCTCAAGAGGCCCTGGCATGAACAGCCTCCACCCCACCCCCCTGGTGCAGATCGAGGACCTGTGTGTGACCTTCACCGGCGGCAAGCTGCCGGTGCAGGCGGTCAGCGGCGTGACGCTGAATGTGGCCCGAGGCCAGGTGATGGCCTTGATCGGCGAATCGGGCTCGGGCAAGAGCGTGACCCTGCGCACCCTGCTGCGCCTGCACCCCGAGCGCCGCACCCAGATGCGCGGCAAGGTGCTGGTGGACGGGCGCGATGTGCTGGCGCTGAGCCCGCGCGAGCTCAACGACTACCGCGGCAAGACCACCTCGATGATCTTCCAGGAGCCGCTGCTGGCACTCGACCCGGTGTACCCCCTGGGCCGGCAGATCGTCGAGGCCATCCGCCGCCACGAACCCGTGAGCCGCGCCGAGGCCGAACGGCGCGCCCTGGCCCTGTTCGAGCAGGTGCGCATCCCCAGTCCGGCCCGCCGGCTGCAGGCCTACCCGCACGAGATGTCGGGCGGCATGCGCCAGCGCGCCATGATCGCCCTGGCCCTGGCCTGCAAACCCCAGGTGCTGCTGGCCGACGAGCCCACCACCGCGCTGGATGCCACGGTGCAGATCCAGATCCTGCTGCTGCTGCGCGAGTTGCAGCGCGAGCTGGGCCTGTCGGTGATCTTTGTCACCCACGACATCGGGGCGGCCGTCGAAGTGGCCGACCGCGTGGCCGTGATGTACGGCGGGCGCATTGTCGAAGAGGGTTCGGTGCGCGAGCTGATCCGGGCCCCGCGCCACCCCTACACCCAGGCCTTGCTGGGCAGCCGCTCGCACGGCGCCATGGTGCCCGGCCAGCGCCTGCAGACCATCAGCGGCTCGCCCCCCGATCTGGCCCGGCTGCCCCCGGGCTGCTCGTTTGCCGAGCGTTGCCCGCGCGCCAGCGAGCTGTGCCGCGGCAGCCAGCCCCCGGTGGAGTCCGTCCATGCCGATCACACGGTACGCTGCTTCCATGGGCAGCTGCCTGAACGGGCCGCTGCCCCCCAGCCCGCCCCCCCTGTTGGAGACACCCATGCCTCTGCATGACCCTGCGCACGCTTTTGTTCCCTACCCCGACGCCCCGGTGCCGAACGCGGGCACCGGCCCCCTGTCGGGCCTGCGCTTCGGAGTGAAAGACCTGTTCGACGTGGCCGGCTACTCCACGGGCGGCGGCAACCCGATCGTGCTGGCCCTGTCGGGGCTGAAGACCCGCACGGCCCCCACGGTGCAGCGCCTGCTGGACGCCGGGGCGGCCTTTGCCGGCAAGACCGTCACCGACGAACTGGCCTTCTCCATGAATGGCAACAATGCGCACTTCGGCGCCCCCCTCAACGGGGCGGCGCCGGAGCGCATCACGGGCGGTTCGTCCTCGGGCTCGGCCTCGGCCGTGTCGTCCCGACTGGTCGACTTTGCCCTGGGCACGGACACCGGGGGCTCGGTGCGCGCCCCGGCCAGCCACTGCGGGCTGTACGGCCTGCGCCCCAGCCACGGCCGCATCTCGCTGGCCGGCGCCCTGGACCTGGCGCCCAGCTTCGACACCTGCGGCTTCTTTGCCCGCGACCCGCTGACCTTCTCGCGCGTGGCCGAGGTGCTGCTGGGCGAAGACAGCACGGCCCTGCCTGCCCGCCCCCGACTGCTGAAACCGGAGGACCTGTGGGCCTTTGCCCAGGTGGCCGCCGTGGCCGCCGTGCAACCAGTGCTGGCCCGGGCCGAAGCCCTGTGGGGGCCGGCCGCAGCCTGCCCGGTGATGCTGGACTCGTTCGACGCCATGTACTGGAACTTCCGCTACCTCCAGGGCCGCGAGGCCTGGATGACCGATGGCCCGCTGATCGAACGCTACGCCCCGCCGCTGGGCCCGGGCGTGGCCGAGCGCTTTGCCTGGTCGCGCCAGGTGACGGATGCCCAGGTGACCGAGGCCGAAGCCTTTCGCCGCCGTTTCCAGGCCCACATGCGGGCTTTGCTGGGGCCCGACGGCGTGCTGCTGCTGCCCACCATGCCCGATGTGGCCCCCCTGCGCAGCGAGCCTGAGTCGGCCCTGGAGGACTACCGCAACCGCGCCATCCACATGCTGTGCGTGGCCGGGCTGGGCGGCCTGCCCCAGGTCTCGCTGCCGCTGGCCCGCCAGGCCCAGGCCGACGCCCCGCTGGGCGTGTCGCTGATCGGGCCGGTGGGCTCGGATGCCTCGCTGATCAGGCTGGGGGTGGCGCTGGCGGGGTGAGCCGTGAGGCTCACGGCTCCTGCAGCGTTTCCTGCAGCCAGACCTTGATCAGGGATTGATAGGGCACATCCCGGGCCTTCGCCGCCACCTTGAGCGAGTCCAGCAAATGCGGGGGCAGGCCCTAAGTCGTGGGCTTCAGATTCGGCAGAACGGCCCGGCTGGCCAGTGACCAACCCCGGTGCGGGCTGGAGTCATGCGACGCCCAGTATTCGCGCTTCTGCACCTCGGTCTCGAAATGAGGAATGGCCTCAAGGCGCTTGCTCATAGACGGCTCGCTCCTTTCGATGCATGTCTCTTGCTGAAATGCCCCGGATCAGACGGCTTTTTCTGTGAAATTTGTCACACATCGCCCGTATCATCGCGCGCTTGTTGCCCGACTGCGCCATGAACCGACACCCCGCCCAGCCCTTCCTGAACAACGCCCCGCCCCCCGCCCTGAGCCGCCGCGCCACCCTGTCGCTGCTGCTGGCCGCGGCCTGGGGCCCGGCCCGGGCCGCCGAGACCCTGACCGGGGCGGGCTCGTCCGCCGCGGCCCCGCTGTACCGCGCCTGGGCGGCGGCTTACGGCAAAACGCAGGATGTGCTGCTGCAGTACGAGGCCAGTGGCTCGTCGGCCGGGCTGAAGAAGATCCGCGCCCAGGAGGTGGCCTTTGGCGCCTCGGATGTGGCGCCACCGGAAGCCGAACTGAACCGGGATCAACTGGTGCTGGTGCCCTCCTTCGTGACCGGGGCGGTGCCGGTGGTGAACCTGCCTCGCGTTCCCCGGGGCCGGCTGCGCCTGACCGGCGAGGTGCTGGCACAGATCTACCTGGGCAGCATCACCCGCTGGTCGGCGCCCGAGATTGCCGCCCTGAACCCCGACCTGAACCTGCCCGACCTGGTGATTCGCCCAGTGGGCCGCAGCGACGGCTCGGGCACCACCTGGTATGTGGCCGACTACCTGGCCCGCCTGAGCCCGACCTGGAAAGAACGCCTGGGGGTCAAGACCAGCCTGCCCTGGGGTGAGCACGTGACGGGTGCCAAAGGCAGCGACGGCGTGGTGCGCGCGGTGCAGGACACCGCTGGCGCCCTCGGCTATGTCGACTTCAACTACGTGGGCGCCAATGGCCTGAGCCCGGTGCTGTTGCGCAATGCCGCCGGTGAGTTTGCGACGGCCGGGGTGGCCGGTTTCAAGGCCGCCCTGCGCACCAGCGACTGGGCCGCCAAGGGCAACTTCCACGCCAGCCTGGCCAACCTGCCGGGGCCTGGGGTGTGGCCGATCACCATGGGCACCTTCGTGCTGTTGCCACGGGTGAGCGGCCAGCCGGCCGACACCGCGCGGGCGCTGCGCTTTCTGATGTGGGCCCTGCTCAAGGGCGACTCGGTGGTCGAAGGCCTGAGCTTTGTGCGCCTGCCAGACGCCCTGCAGGCCAGCGCCTTCAAGGCCCTGAGCAGCGTGGTCGACAAGCAGGGCCGCAAGCTGGGCGCGGAGGCCTTCTCGGCCATTGCCCAGGCCGGCTGAACCTGGGCGACAGCGCCCCGCGCCGTCGGGCTCCAAAATCGCGGCCTTTGTGCTGCGCCGCAGCGCAACAACGGTTTTTCAAGGAGCCCTCATGAGCAAACCCTTTGACATCGTGGTGCACGGCGCCACGGGTTTCACCGGCCGTCTGGTGGTCGAGTACCTGTTGCGCCAATACCCCGCCGGCAGCGGCCTGCGCTGGGCCATGGGCGGACGCAGCGCCGCCAAGCTGGCCGCGGTGCGCGACGAGCTGGGCGCCCCCGCCGACACCCCGCTGGTGGTGACCGACAGTGCCGACCCCGCCAGCCTGCAGGCCCTGATGGCACAGACCCGCCTGGTGCTGACCACGGTCGGCCCTTACCAGCTGTACGGCAACGAGCTGGTCGCCGCCTGCGCCCAGGCCGGGGTGGACTATGTGGACCTGTGTGGCGAGCCCGCCTGGATGCGCCACATGATCGACGCCCACGAGGCCCAGGCCCGCGCCAGCGGTGCCCGCATCGTGTTCTCCTGCGGCTTCGACTCCATCCCCTTCGACCTGGGCGTGCTGTTGCTGCAGACCGAGATGAAGGCCCGCTTCGGCCAGGCCGCCCAGCGCGTGCGTGGCCGGGTGCGCAAGATGAAAGGCACCTTCTCGGGCGGCACCGCCGCCAGCCTGAAAGCCACCATGGCCGCCGCCGCCAGCGACCCCGGCGTGTTGGCCCTGTTGCGCAACCCCTTCTCGCTGACACCGGGCTTTGAGGGCCCGCGCCAGCCCTCGGGCAACAAGCCCGAGCTCG
Organism: Curvibacter sp. GW821-FHT01G03; assembly: GCF_059422285.1. Taxonomy (NCBI): domain Bacteria; kingdom Pseudomonadati; phylum Pseudomonadota; class Betaproteobacteria; order Burkholderiales; family Comamonadaceae; genus Curvibacter; species Curvibacter sp. GW821-FHT01G03. Next base: position 211,471 of record NZ_JBWKWP010000003.1, on the reverse strand, counting down.
ACGAGGCCCTGGGCCTGTGGGTGGCCCCCTTTGTGATGGCGGCCATCAACACCCGCAATGTGCACCGCTCCAACTTCCTGCTGCAGCATGCCTACGGCCAGGACTTCGTCTACGACGAGATGCTGGTCACCGGGGCTGGCGAAAAAGGCCAGGCCATCGCCCAGGCCGTGGCCAGCGACAAGTCGATGGGCTCGGACGAAGGCCCGAAGCCGGGTGAAGGCCCTTCACGCGAAGAGCGCGAGGCTGGCTACTACGACGTGCTTTTCCTGGGCCAGGACAGCGCCGGTCACAGCTTGAAAGTGGGCGTGAAGGGCGACCGCGACCCGGGCTATGGCTCGACCTCCAAGATGATCAGCGAGGCCGCCGCCTGCCTGCTGCTGGACAGCGCCGCCACCCCAGGCGGCATCTGGACCCCGGCCTCGGCCATGGGCGACAAGCTGATCGCGCGCTTGCAGGCCCATGCGGGCCTGAGCTTCTCGGTAGAAGACTGAGCCTCAGTCCCCGCGTGCGAGCAGGGCAGCCACCTGCTCGCGCAGGCCCTCGGGGCTGAGGCCGGCCGCCGCCACCGGCGCGCCCACCTCCAGCCCGACCCGGTTGAACAGGCCGCGCCGGAAGGGGCGCACCATGGCGCCACCCTGCTCGATGCGGCTGAAGTACGAGCCCCACAGATTCGTCAGGGCCATGGGCAACACCGGCACGCTCAGGCCGTCGGCCTGGGCGCGCTGCAGAATCTTCACGATGCCGCCCTTGAAGGGCTGCAACTGCCCGTCGCGGGTGATGCCGCCCTCGGGGAAGATGGCCAGCAGATCGCCCTCGCGCAGCACCTGGGCGGCGCGATCGAAAGCGGCCTCGTAGGCGGCGGGGTCCTCCTTCTGCGGCGCGATCGGGATGGCTTTGGCCAGGCGGAACAGCGTGCCCAACAGCGGCGCACTGAAGATGCGGTGGTCCATCAGGAAGTAGATCGGGCGCGGGCTGGCCGCCATCAGCAGCACGGCATCAACAAAGCTCACGTGGTTGCAGGCCAGCACCGCGGCCCCCGCCACCGGCAGGTGCTCATCGCCGCGCACCTTGAACCGGTACACAAAGCGCGACATGACCCAGGCCACGAAGCGCAGCAGGTATTCGGGCACCAGCAGAAAGATGTAGCCGGCCACCACCGCATTGGCCAGGCCCACGAACAGAAACACCTGCGGGATGCTGAAGCCCGCCCCCAGCAAGGCGCCGGCGATCACCGAGCTGCCGATCATGAACAGGGCGTTGAGGATGTTGTTGGCCGCAATGATGCGAGCCCGGTGGGTGGGCTGGCTGCGCATCTGGATCAGGGCGTACATGGGCACGCTGTACAGGCCCGCAAACAGGCTCAGCAGCAGCAGGTCGGCCATCACATGCCAGTGCGCGGGCTGGGCCACGAAGGCCGCCAGGCCCATCTGCTCGGCCGGTGGCAGACCGCGCGAGGCGAAGTACAGGTCGATGGCGAACACGCTCATGCCGATGGCGCCCAAGGGCACCAGGCCGATCTCGACGTGGCGCCGCGACAGCACCTCGCACAGCAGCGAACCGATGCCGATGCCCACCGAGAACACCACCAGCAGCAGCGAGGCCACCTTTTCATCGCCGTGCAGCACTTCTTTGGCAAAGCTGGGGAACTGGCTCAGGAACACGGCGCCGAAAAACCACATCCAGCTGATGCCCAGCAGCGAGCGGAACACCACCACGTTCTCGCGCGCCAGGCGCAGATTGCGCCAGGTCTCGCTGACCGGGTTCCAGTTGATCTTCAGCCCCGGATCGGTGGCCGGTGTGGCCGGGATCGCCTGCGCCACGCCGCGCCCCAGCAGGGCCAGCAGCACGCAGGCCACGGCCACCTCGGCATGCCCCACGGCCGGCACGGCCACCAGCAGCCCGCCCGCCACCTGGCCCAGCAGAATGGCCACGAAAGTGCCCATCTCGACCATGCCGTTGCCTCCGGTGAGCTCGCGCTCACTCAGCACCTGGGGCATGTAGGCGAACTTGACCGGGCCGAACAAGGTGCTGTGCAGCCCCATCAGAAAGGTGCACAGCAGCAGCACCGGCACCAGGCCGCTGACAAAGCCCCAGGCGGCGATCAGCATGATCGCGATCTCGAGCGACTTGACCAGGCGGATCAGCCGCGTCTTGTCCCACTTGTCGGCCAACTGGCCCGAGGTGGCCGAGAACAGCACATACGGCAGGATGAACAAGGCCCCGATCACCAGCCCGGCCAGCGAGGCCGGCAACCAGCTGACCTGCAGCTGGTAGGTGACCATCACCGTGAAAGCGAACTTGAACAGGTTGTCGTTGGCAGCGCCACAGAACTGAGTCCAGAAAAAGGGGGCGAACCGACGCTGGCGCAGCAGGGCAAACTGATTGGGGTGCTCAGAGTGAGCGTCCTGGACGGAAGTGTTCATGGTGTGACAGAAATCAACGGTGGGCCGAGTTTAGAGGCAGGCAGGCCCGATGACCTGAGACCGGAGTGTCCGCAAACGGTGCGTGCGATCACCCGTTTTTGGCACTTGAATGCCAAAAATCCACTTTTGGTACCATTTTTCAATACCCATTACCTTCCAGGCTTCCATGAGCAGCACCGCCGACCTGATCCGCATCCTGAAGCAGGAACTCAAATCCGCGCAGATGACCTATGCCGACCTGGCCCGGGCCCTGGGCATGGCCGAATCGAGCGTGAAGCGCATGCTGGCCAAGGGCGACCTGTCCTTGTCGCGCATCGATGCCATCTGCCGCGCGCTGCGACTCGACTTTGCCGAACTGGCGCGCCGGGTGGCCGATGCCCAGCCCCTGCTGGCCCAGATGACCGAAGCGCAGGAGCGAGCCGTGGTGGCCGACAAAAAACTGCTGCTGTGCGCCATCTGCGTGCTGAGCCAATGGACGCTGGAACAAATCACCCAGACCTACCGACTCAGCGAGGCCGAGGCGGTGAAAGCCCTGCTGCAGTTGGACCGCGTGGGCATCATCGAGCTGCGCCCGCTGAACCGTTACCGCCTGAAGCTGGCCAAGACCTTCCGCTGGCGCCCGCACGGGCCGGTGATGAATTACTTCCGCGAGCATGCCCTGCTGGACTATTTTTCGGGGGCATTCTCGGGGCCGGACGAGGGGCTGCTGCTGGTGCACGGCAGCATCAGTCGCAGCCTGGCCCCGATGTTCATGGAACGGCTGCAGCGCGTGGCGCAGGATTTTGCCCAACAGCACCTGGCCGACCAGAAGCTGCCTGAAAGCCAGCGCGAGGGTTACACCTTGCTGCTGGCCCAGCGCAGCTGGGAGTTCGAGGCCTTCAGCGCGCTGCGACGCCTCCAGCCACTCAAGCCACCTGCACCTTGACGGCGTGATCGAGCCAGCTGTTGTTGGCAAAGCCGCCCGCGTTGTCGATGCGCAGGCGTGGCTGCTCGCGGCCCTCGTCATCGGTGACGCGGCAGACCAGCACGTGGCTGCCGCTGCGCAGTTCGGTCTCGAAGACGAACTGGCGCCAGGCAAAGCGGCCCAGGTCGGGGCCGGAAAACTGGGCCACGCCCCAGCGCTGGCCGCCATCGACCGACACCTCGACCTGGCGCACGGCTCGGGTGCCCCCAAAGGCCACGCCCAGCACGCGCACCAGCCCGGGCTTGAGGGCTCGCCCCCCCGGGGCGGGGCTGTTGATCCAGGACTTGAGGTCCATCTCCCACAGCGGCGCGTCGCCCGGCCCAGGCTCGGCACCGGCGGGGGTAAGGCGGTAATCGCGCGCCATCATGCGGGCCGTGCTCTCCTGCTCGGTGAAGGCCAGGCGGCGGATGTACTTGATCTGGTTCTCGGCGTAGTAGCCGGGCACGATGAGGCGCAGCGGGCCGCCGTGGGCCAGGGGCAGCGGCTCGCCATTCATCTCCCAGGCCAACAGGGCCTCGTCGAGCGCGCGCAGGGGCACCGAACGCTCGGCCACCAGGTTCAAGGGGTCAATGCCCTCGGGCAGCACCTCGGCCCCGGTGCCCGTGATGTAGCGGGCCTCGGGCAGCAGCCCGCCCAGGGCACTGACCACCCGGCGCAGCGGCACACCGCTCCAGACCACGCAGCCCGCGGCGCCCACGCCCCAGGGCAAGCCGTTGACCTTGCCCGGGAAAAACGCCCGGCCATTGCCCGCCGATTGCAGCACCGTGGCGACCGTCTCCAGGCCCAGATCGCGCAGCTCGCCCAGGGTGATGTCGCGCGCGTGCTTCAGGCCGGCGGTCTGCAGCACCCAGGCATCTCGATCACTGAGGATGCGTGATTCGGGGGGCGCCAGATGGCTGCGCACAAACAGCTGACTGGCCGGCGTGATGACGCTGCTGCCCATGGCGCTGCGCCGGGTTTCCAGCGCGAGGTGGCTGTGCTCCTCCAGCGCGGCGGCGTCTTTCCAGGCCGCATAACCGGGCAACACGCGAGGCTCGGCCCAGGCCGGAGACTGCCAGCCTCCCAGCAAGCAAAGGCCCGCGGCACCGCCCAGCCAGCGGCGGCGTGATGATGAAGAAGGGAAGGCAGTCTGGAGGGATTCGGACATGGCACACCGACAAGGAACGGGCTGGTGAACAGGCTGACAAATGGGCTGACAAATGGGCTGGTCAATGGGCGGGCAAACGGCCCCGCCTGCAGGCGGCCCCCACACCAGACCCCAAAAGGTCTGGCCACGATTGTGGACCAAAGCCAGGGCCTGTCCGGGCTGGGCCGTGGGTAGACTTACCCCTATGGCGAACACCCCCTCATCCTCCACCGCAGCGCAGCGCGAAGCCATGCCTGCCATGCCGCTGGAGCGCACCCTGACCTACCGGCTGCACCTGCTGCACAAACTGACCGACCTGGAGAGCCAGCGCGCCTACCTGGCCGAGGCCGGCCTGCCCTTGAGTGACGGGCGCTGCCTGGCCTCGATCGGGGCCTTCGAGCCGCTGTCGGTGAACGATCTGGCGCACCGGGCCAACCTGAACAAGGGTCAGGCCAGCCGGGCCGCGCAGTCGCTGGTTGATCAAGGGCTGGTGCTCAAGCAGGCCAGTCCCACCGACGGCCGGGGCGTGGTGCTGAGCCTGACCGAGGCCGGCCGTCTGCAATGGCGCCGCACGATGGAAGTGATCGAACGGCGCAACCAGGCCATCTTCGGCGCCCTGTCCGAATCGGACCAGGCCCGGCTGGGCGAACTGTTCGACCTGCTGATTGCCCATGCACGCAGCCAGAGCCTGTCGGAGACCCCGGACGACATCCCGGACGGTCCCCCGGACGAGAGGGTGCCGACGGCGACCGGTCAATCCTCGGTGGTGAACACCGTCAGCACTCCGGTGTAACCATAAAGGTGGTGGCGGGCGATCTCGCCGCCCGCAAAAAACCCCACCAGGGGCACGTCGCCCAAGGCATGGCGCACGATCTGCAGCTCGGCACTGGGGCCGCCGAAATGCGGGCCGCCCCGCCCCGAGCAACTCACATACACCGCTCCGGCCATGCGGCGCCCGGCCACCGGCCCGGATTCGGGCAAGCCCGACGACAGGGCCGAGGCCTGGTCGGCCGAGAGCATCTCGGGCTCCAGCTCTTCTCGGATCTCAGCGCAGATGCGCATCAGGTCGGCACGGGCCGCCTGCACGTCGCGGCGGCAGAACGCCAGGCGCATGCCCACCTGCAGCGGGTGCGCCACGGCCACCCCCTGGCGTGCCGGGTCGAGCCCGATGATGTGACGCACCAACACGTCGGTGCCGAAGCGGCCATGCCGGTCCAGGCTGTCGTCGCCGGCCGCACTCAGCCCCACCAGAGTGGAGCGCAAGACCTCCAGGGCCTGCTGCAGGGCGGGGCTGCGTTGCGGGCCATCCAGGTCGAGCGTGACGCGCAGATCGCGCAGCAGCACAGCCAGCGCCGGCTCGCCATCCAGGGCCAGCACCACATGGCCGTCGGCGGCCGTGACCTCGTGCACCGGCGCCACCGGCAGGCAGCCCTGGGTCACGCGCGAGATCAGCGACACCTCTTCAGTGAAGGCCACCCCGCTGAGCCCGCCGCGAAACACGCCCCGTGCCGCGCCATGGCCACGGATGTTGCCGTCACCGCCGATGGCAAATTGCACGTTGCCGTGGCGACTGGCCGACAGGCCGCCGAACAGGTAGCCAGTGTCGGTGCGGCCGGCCATCTCGGCAATCAGCTCGGCCACATCGGGCGTGCCAGCGTCGGCATGCACCAGCGCGGTATGCGCCTGAAAGCCCAGGCCCAGCGGGGCCACCCCTGAAAACACCCGGTACTGGTGAGCCGGGATGTCGCACAGCATCAGGGACAGGGCGGGCTCGTCAAAGTATTCAGCGTTGTTGGCGGCCACCCCGATGCCCACGGTGCCGGCCCAGTCGTTGATTTCAGGCAGCTCGGCCGACAGGAAATCCAGCAGGTCCTGGGCCTCGGCGGCGTAATGGTCGGTGATGTAGAGCAGGCCCAGCGTGGGGTTGTGCGCATAACCGGGCAAGGCCATCTGGGCCCGCAACTGGGCCAGTACCAGGCCGGCTGCCATGCGCCACTGGGGATGGGTGGCGTGGCCATGAGGAAAAAGTGACATGAGGACTCCGCTTCTGCGTGCCCCCATTCTGCCGCGTCAAAACCCCGTCAAGTGCAATCTGGCCCGGTTGAACCGGGCCAGCCCGGCCTCAGGCGGCGCGGCGTGGCGCCGCCTTCTTGGCCGCAGGGGCTTTTTTGGCCGCAGGGGCTTTGCGGGCAGCCGGTGCCTTTTTGGCCGCCGCCTTGGGCGAAGCGGGCGCCTTGGCTTCGGGGGTGGCCCTGGCCTTGGCCGCCTTGGCGGCCTTGACTCCGGCACTCACGGCTTCGGCCGTGGTCTTGAGGGCCTCACGCGCCAGGCCGGTGGCCAGGTTCCGAGTGCTGTCCAGGGCCTGGGCCACGGCCGTGTCCTTGATGGCATCGGTGGCGATCTGCTGGAACTGCTGGGTGAGGGCACCCCACCACTGCAGCGGGTCGACCACGCCTGGGGCGGCGCTGCCATCTGCCTGGGCTTGAGCCGGCGCGGAAGCAGGCTCGGGTTCAGGCGCAGGCGGCGGTGCCGGCGTCGGGGCCGGTGCGGGGGCCGCGGCCGAGGTGGCGGCGGTCGCGGCAGCGGCGAGGTTGGCCGACGCCTTCTGCATCTCCGACACCATGTCGGCCGTCTTGACCTGGAAGGCCTTGGCCACATCGCCCATGCTGAAGTTCATGCCCTTCAGGGTGGCCAGGGTCATTTTCTGGACTTCCAGGGCCTGGATGGTGGCGGCCAGGGCACGGGCGTTCTGATCCAGCCAGAACTGAACGGCCTTGAGTTCGCCGATGCGCTTTTCGATCTCTTCGACACTCAGGGTGGGGGCCACCCAGCTCGAAAGACTGGGCATGTTGGGCAGGCCTTGCTGCGCCCCTTTGACGGCCGAGCTGGCCAGGTTCTGCAGGAAGTCGAAACCCGGCACAAGTTTGCCGAAGCCGAAGGGGGTGGTGTCCGTCATGTCTGCTCCATCTTCTGAAAATGAGATCGATGGCCGCAGCTTACCGGATGACCCGCCGCTGGAACAGGCGGACTTGCACTTGATCGGTGCGCTGCACACAAGGCTTGCCTTTGGTTGCAGCAAAGACACCGGGTATCAGCCGGCGCCCACCGCCTCAATGCTGGTGGTGCTGGTGGCCGCTCATGTCACCCATGGGTGGAACCGCCGACACGGGCACGCTGATGTCGAGCTGGCTTTCGGCGCCCTTGGCGTCGCGCAGCTTCAAGGTCAGGGGCACCTGGCTGTCCTTGGCCAGCGGAGCCTTGAGGTCCAGCAGCATGACGTGGTAGCCGCCGGGCTTGAGTTCGACCGCCTGACCTGCCGGCAAGGCCAGCGACGGCAGGGCGCGCATCTTCATCACGTCGCCCTCCATCTTCATCTCGTGCACCTCTGCCACACCGGCCGCCGGCGAACTGACGCCCACCAGGGTGGCCCCGGCAGGGGCGGTGAGGGTCATGAAGGCACCGGTGGCCTTCTGGCCCGGCACGCTGGCGCGGGCCCAGGCGCCCTGCACCTGCACCACCTGGGCGCTGGCAGGCAAGGTGGTCAGCGCGAGGCTGGCGGCGGCGATCAAGGTCATGAATGCTTTTTGCATGGGGTTCTTTCTGGCGATGAAATCAATGAACGTGGGCGGCCGGGGCCACCGGGGCTGCGGGAGCGACTGGGGCTGTCGAGGTCAGGGCCGGGGCTGGCGGCAGTACCTCCAGCAGGGCCGCCGGGGCTTTCAGGCCCCGTGTGGCGCTGCCCGCCGCAGGCACCTCGGCCCAATCGGCCTGGCCACCGTCGCATCCCTGCAGCACCTTGAACCACAGCGGCCCGGCCGGGCCGGCCGGCGTGCCACGCAATACAAACTCATCATAGTAGGCACCGGGCAAGGCGTTGTCGGGCCCCTGAGCCTGCCAGCGCACCTCGACCACGTCGTCCTTGACCACGCGGCCGTGGGCTTCATACGGCTGGGCCAGCGCCGCTCGCTGCACGCGCAGGGTCCAGCCGGCCTTGGGCACCGGCTGGGCCCCGCGAAAGCCCTCGGGCACGCGCACGGTGATGGCCGTGGTGGATTGCCCTTCACCACAGGCATGGCCCACCTTGAAAACGGCCTTGTAGGCACTGCCGGCGACGGCCTGGGGCTGCTCCAGCGTGACATGGGCTTGCGCGCCAGCGCTCAGCCCGACGGTCAGGCCCAGCGCGGCCAGGAGGAAAGTAGCTTTGAACATGCGATGCGCTTTCAGAAATCAGCCCGCAGATTGGCCTGGTAGCTGCGCTGCGGGTAAGGGTGGAAGTTCCAGTACTGGTAGTTGTTCAGGTTGTCGATGCCGAACGACGCCGTCAGGGTCTTGTCGATGCGCCACAGCACCCGCAGGTCGGTGGTGAAGTAGCGGCTCACGCCCATGTAGGTGAAGCCATTGGTGTCGGCGTTGTTGAGCGTGCGGTACTGGGTGCCGCTGTAACGGGCGCCCAGGCTGGCGCTCCACTGCGGGTTGAAATGCCAGGTGGCCTGGGCCGTGGCACGCCAGCGCGGGATGTTGGGCTGCTGGCGACCCAGGGTATCGCCCGGGGTGCTGACGTAACCGGCGTTCTCTTTGATGATGGAGTGCGCATAGGTCACGCTGCCCAGCACGTCCAGCTGGCGCCAACCGACACCCTGGCCATTGAAGGCCGCCTCCAGGCCCTGGGTGTCGATGCGGCCCACGTTCTGCACGCGGCTGATGTTCTTGTTCGCGGTGGCGTCGTAGACGGTCTGCGAGTACAGCGCGTCGCGGGTGGTCTCGGCAAACCAGGTCAGGCGCGCCAGGGCATTGCCCAGGTCTTTTTCGGCACTGAGCTCGGCGGTCCAGGAGCGCTCGGGCTTCAGGTTCGGATCGTTGATGTACTGCGAGTTGGTGGTCGAGGTGGCGCCATACAGCTCGGCCACGGTCGGAAAGCGCACGGCACGGCCCAATGAGGCTTTGAGCACGGTGTCGGGCAGCCACTGCCACGACAGCGCGGCCTTGGGCGAGGCGGCCTGCACCGAGCGCTCGGCATAGGCCAGCGCACTGCTGGCCGAGAAGGCGGTCTGGCCCTGGGTGGCCGTCCAGTCTTCCAGGCGCAAACCGAGCACGGCCTTCCAGCGTGGGGCGAAGGCCCACACATCCTGGGCCCACAGGCTGCGCAGCTGGGTGCGGCCCTTCACGCTCGAAGCCAGGCTGCCCGAGGCATCGTTGAGCCAGTTGTTGCTGAGGCTGCTGGTGACATAGCTGAGCTTGTAGCTGTCTTGCTGCACGCCAAAGTCGACGATGTGGGCGCCCTGCAGGCCTGTCGGGCGCCAGGTGCCCCGCGCGGCCAGGGTGTTCCAGCCGGTGCCGCCGCCGTCGGCCAGGGTGCCGGCGCCGCCGCTGGCGGCCGCCGGGGCCGGGTTGCTGGCGGCGTTCTGGCGCAACTGATCGCGGCTGTAGTCGTACAGACTGGCGGACACCTCCCAGTCCCACTCGCCTTGGGTGTGGCTCTTGACGGACAGGCCATGCATGAAATGCGTGCTGGTCTGGCGGGTCAGCGCAAAGTCAGCCCCCGTGAGGGCCTGCGACCCCGTGTAGTTGAGCCCGCCGGTGCTGAAGGCCCCGCTGTACACCGTCTGCCCGGCCGCGTTGCGCAGGTAGGACACGGGGCTGCCCACCGAGTTGTTCTGCCACACACCCAGGGTGTAGCTGGCGCGCACGGTGGGGCTGAAGTCATAGGCGAGCTTGGCTTTCACGTGGTCCTGCACCGTGTGGTACTGCGTGCCGGTGCCCAGCACGATCCACTTCTGCCCCGCATTGTTGGCGTTGGCCACGGCGCCGGTCACGGCGGTGCCCGAGCCGGTGCTGCTGCCGGCACTGAGCAGGCGGGTGGCAAAGGTCAGGGGCTGGCCGTCGCTGTCGGTGTGGTTGAAGTTGAGCCACCACGACAGGTCACCGTTCTTGTTGCCCAAGGAGGCGCTGGTCTGCCAGGCCTTGTAGGTGTCCTGGGTGTTGTACAGATCGAAGGGCTGGGTGGTGAAGCCCGCCGAGACATGGGCCTCGAATCGCGTGGGCATGCGGGTCACGTAGTCGACCACGGCCCCCGCCGAGTTGCCCGCGTAGGCCGCAGAGAAGGGCCCGTACATCACGTCCACCCGCTCGATCTCTTCAGGGGTCACCAGGCCCCAGCGCGGCGGAAAGCTCAGGCCGCCGACCCCATTGCCCAGCAGGTTGGACAGCAGGATGCCGTCGGCATACACCATGGAGCGTGCGCTGTTGCCGGTGCCCGAGGCCCGGGTGGACAGGATGGCGTGGTTGTAGTCGCCGATGTAGCGTTTGCGCACCAGCAGGCTGGGGAAGTACTTGAGCGCGTCTTCGCTGTCGGTGGCATTGATGGTGGTCTCGATCTGCTCACGGGTGGCCCCCTCCAGGGTGGTGGGGATCTGCGTGGGCAGAGAGCTGGGCTGGCCACTGCTGATGGTGACCACCCCCAGCGACTTGCTGGGGGTGTTGCTGTTGTCGTCCGCCTGGGCCAGGGGCGCCAGGGACAGGGCCATCAAGCTGGTCAGAACGGGGGCGGCAACGGAAGAGGAAACACGGGGGAAGGCGACGGCCAGGGCCGACGCCATGCGGCTTTTGCGCATGGGCACTCCAGAAAAAACAGGTCAAGACCCGCCGGACGCACTCACCAGGTGAGCGCAGACGAAGGCTGGGCAGAGGGACTGATTTCAGGAGTGGGCAGGCGGCCCGCGCGGCGGCAGGGGCGCCGCGGTGAGGGCCGCGATGCGAGCGGCCGGAATGCTCTGCAGCACATGGCCCAGCGGCAGTACCGGGGGCAGCACCAGGGTGTGCACCGGAGGCGGAGCCCCCAGCACAGCGCACAGCGGGCAGTCGAGCGTGTGGCCGGTCTGGCTGGCCTGGCCGCCGTCGGCAGACTTGACCAGCACCTTCATGGCGCCGGTGGAGGAGCACACCAACTCCATGTCGAGCGGCGCCACCAGGGGCGACGCCACGGCCACGCCCAGCGACAGCACAAACCAGGCCGCCAGCAGGCGGGCAAGGTATCGGGCGTGTCGCAGCATGTGCATGGCCGGTGATTATGCGGTAAAGCTCGGGCCGTGTTGAGGCACTCAGGCCAGTGCCGAGTCCAGCTTGCGCCGCGCCGGTCGGGCACGGGTGCGGGGCGCCACCAGACCGCCCATGGCCCGGCACACGCTCTCGGGCGCCGAATCCACGATGTGGGCAATGTCGCGCAGGTAGGGCAGATCACAGTCGCGCACACGCTGGGTGATCACCCCGGTGGCGTGCGCCAGCGTGGTCAGAAAATGGTCCACCCGGCTGGCCACCGTACCGCTGCGCAGCCGCACGGCCTCGGCGGTGCGGGCCTGTTGCTGCAAAAAGGCGTCGGCCAGCACGCGGTGCCGGGCCGCGTCATCCGCGAGGGCCAGCGGCACGGCCTCGCTGTCGACCACGGCGGTGGCCGAAAACGAATACCGCTCGCTGCACAAGGCCTCGACCCCCAGCAGATCCCCCGGCAAGGCCAACTGGACAAAGGCCACGCCCTCGTCGCTGACGCGCTCCAGGCGGAACACCCCACGGGTGACGCGCCACACCGGGCCAATCGCCCCGGCTTCCAACAATGAATCGCCCATGCGCAAGGACTTGGCCTCGCCGGGCAGCTGAATTTCTTGACAGGTCATCAAGACCCCCTTGATAAGACGAACACCAGGGACAGGCAAAAAGCGTTCCCGGGATGCATGACTGAGCCCGAAGCCGACGCCAAGGGCCGGCCCGGTCCGGAGCGGAATCAGTTCCGTCCGGGTGGGCCGCGTGCCGGCAGGGGGGCGCTGGCGGCCAGGGTCACAGGCCCGCCCCACCCGCCCACGGCCAAAGCGCCGCTTGTCGGCCCGCTGGGCATGGCCCAGGTGAGCCGCCCTGGCGCCGGGGCCAAGCCGGGCAGACAGGCCGGGCAGTCCAGCGTATGGGCCAGGGCACTCCAGACGCCATCGGACTCGTCCGCCGGATTGGTGCCGGCCACGAGGCGGCGTGCACCGCTCGACGTGCAGACCTCCTGCCAATCCACCGGATGGATCAGCGGCGACGCCACCGACGCGCCGACGAACAGCACAAACCAAGCCAGCATGGACTGGGCGAAGAGCTGACGTGGGCGGATGAACGGCATGGCTTGAATTATGTCGCACTGCAGCAAGTCAAGCGCGGGACGCCCGACTGCCCTGGCAGGCCTTTACGATGGCAAGCGCCGACGGCCCCGCGCCGCCGGCATCACGAATGATCAACTGGAGACCCCCGATGCTGAAACTGTGCGGATTTGCGGCAAGCAACTATTACAACAAGGTCAAACTGGCCCTGCTGGAAAAGGGCCTCCCCTTTGAAGAGGAGCTCGCCTGGGTGGGCGAGGTGGACCTGAAAGCCAGCCCGCTGGGCAAGGTGCCCTACCTGAAGACCGAACACGGCGCCCTGAGCGAATCGGCCGTGATCTGCGAATACATCGAACAGACCCACCCGGCCCACCCCCTGCTGCCGGCCGACCCCTTTGCCGCGGCCAAGGTGCGCGAGCTGATCACCTACCTGGAGCTGCATCTGGAGCTGGTGGCCCGCAACCTGTATCCGCAGGCCTTTTTTGGTGGCCAGGTGAGCGAAGGCACCCGCGAAAAGATCAGCGCCCAGCTGGAGAAGAACATCGCCGCTTTTGCCAAGCTCGCGCGCTTTGACCAGCCCTTCATCGCCGGCGACCAATTCAGCCTGGCCGATTGCACCGCCATCGTGCACCTGCCGCTGATCAGCGGCGCCACCAAGATCGTCTATGGCCGTGACTACCTGGCCGATCTGCCGGTGCGCGACTACCTCAAGCGCATGGGTGAGCGCCCCCACGTGCAGAAGATCAACGCCGACCGCAAGACCAACACCGAACTCATGATGAGCCGGCGCAAGTAAGCCGCCACGGCCCGGTGTGACGGGTCGTCAAAACCGTGCCGGGCGTCGTTCGCGCAAGGCGTTGATGCCTTCGCGCACATCGGGGCCGGCAAAGCCCAGGAATTCAAGCGCCAGCGAGCTGTCGAAGGTCGGCCCGGCCTGACGCAACCAGTTGTTGAGTGCGTACTTGGTCCAGCGGATGGCGCTCTGGCTGCCCGCGGCCAGGCGCTCGGCCACCTCGTAGGCGCGGGGCAGCAGTTCGGCCTCGTCCACCGCCAGCGACACCAGGCCGATGCGCTCAGCCTCTTCGCCCGACAGGGGCTCGCACAGCAGCAAGTAGTACTTGGCCCGCGCCATGCCGCACAGCAAGGGCCAGACGATGGCGGCGTGGTCCCCTGCCGCCACGCCCAACTTGGTGTGGCCGTCCACAATGCGGGCGTTGCGCGCGGCGATCGACACATCGGCCAGCAACCCGGCCACCAGGCCCGCCCCCACCGCCGGCCCGTGCATGGCACTGACGATGGGCTTGTCGCAGTTGATCAGGTTGTAAACCAGGTCTCTGGCCTCTTTCCACACCCGCACCCGGGTTTCGTGGTTCTCGCTCATCTCCTGCACCATGGCCAGATCGCCGCCACCCGAGAAGCCACCGGCTTCGCCGCGCAGCACCGCCACCCGCACGCTCTCGTCGGCCGACACATCGCGCCAGATCTCGGCCAGTTCGCGATGGCCTGCGTGGCCGGCCGTGGGCAGCTTGCCGTTGAGGGCTCGCATCTGGATGTCCAGCACCTGCCCCTCGGTGCCACGGCGGCTGATGGACAGGGTGGTGTAGCGCGTGTAGTCGGGTGCCGGGGTGGCGTGGCTCGTCATATTGGTCTCCTGGATCGCGGGTTGGAATCGCCAAGATTGTGCGGTCCTCGGTGCGGATTTCGCTGTCACCTCCATGGCCCTTCAAACCTCAACAACGCCCATTGGCGCCCACCCGCGCTCTTGACCATGATCAAAGACGGCGCCGCACACCCGGCAGATCATGAAGCCATGGCCCAGGAGACCGGGCCGAACCAGAGATCAGAAAGGCCCCTATGCACTCCCACCTCACCCAACCCTTCCGCGAACAACTGCTGACTCAGCGCGCCGCGCTGATCGAGCAACTGGCCCTGCAACGCGGCGGCCTGGTTGACCGCGCCCAGGCCGATGCCCGAGCCCCGCAACCCGAGGACTCGCGGGCCCAGTCGGCCACCGAGCGCGAACTGGCTTTTGCACTGGACGAGCGCGAAACCGCCGAAGTGGCGGCCATCGATGCCGCCCTGAAGCGCATGGACGATGGCCATTACGGCGAATGCCTGGCCTGCGGCGTCGAGATCCCGGCCGCGCGTCTGCATGCCGCCCCGGAAGCCGAACGTTGCATCCAGTGCCAGGAAACCCTGGAACACCACCACGCGCACTGAGTCTGCCTGCGCAGCCTGTGCCTGACCCACTTCATTCAATGACCCAACTCAGAAAGAGAGACCTCATGACTACTTTTCACGCCGTCGTCTGGCTGGACCACTCCGAAGCCCATGTGCTGATGTTTGACCGCGAGCACGTGGAAGCCCAGCGCATCAAGTCGCGCAGCCACCACAAGCACCAGGGAAAGACCGCCGATGACGTGGCCTTCTACGCCACCATCGCCGAAGCCCTGGCCGGCACCCGCGAAGTGCTGCTGACCGGCCCCGGCCTGGCCCGCAACAACTTCCGTGACTGGTGCAACAGCCACCAGAAGGCGATTGCTGGCGTGATCGTCGACTCGATTGCCGCCGACCATCCCACCGACGCCCAACTGGTGGCCCTGGCCCGCCAGTACTTCAAGAAGTTCGACAACCTGGCCGCCGACCCGTCCGTGGCCTGAAGCCCGCGCGGCCCCGACACAGCCCCCGTCGCCCTCCGGCCCGGGGGCTGTGTCGTTGAAACAATTGCTTTCAATTTGGGCTTTCTGCGCGGAATGTCACACTGAGCGCAGGAACTTGCGAGGCGGCGCGGCACGGGAGCCGGAGGGTGTTTCGATAATCCACTCTGCTCACTTCGGTCATCGCCGACATGCCCCTCAACGCCCGCCCCACCTCCCTCCGACACACCGTGCTGCTGGCCGCTGCATGGGCCCTGAGCGCTTGCCAGAGCCCGCCACCGGCCCCGACACCAACGCCGCCGGCCCCCATGGTCTACAGCGGCCCCACGCTGGCCGTGGCGCAATCGCCACGGGGGGTGCAGATCTTCCTGCCCGGCACGGCACTTTTCGAGACCGGCCAGGCCAGCCTGAACCCGGCCGAATCGGGCCCCTACCTGAGCCGCGTGGCCGACCTGCTGCTGCACAAGACCGATCACCCGGTGGTGCTGGAGGGCCACACCGACAACACCGGCTCGGACGCCACCAATCAGGCTTTGTCCGAAGCCCGCGCACAGACCGTGCGGCGCGCACTGATCACCCTGGGCGTGCCCGAGCCAAGGCTGAAGACCGAAGCCTATTCCTACAAACGACCGGTGGCCTCGAACGCCACCGAGGAGGGGCGGCGCCTGAACCGGCGCGTCGAGGTGCTGGTGCTGGACGAGCAACTGGACACCCTGACCCGCGGCGAAGCCCCCAACGCCTTCGAATCCGCCTGGGAGCGACTCAAGTCCCTGATCGATCAGGGCCTGGTTCGTCCGGCCGCCGCGTCATGACGACACGGCCCTCGATCGATCGCCTGCCACGGCGCCACCTGGGGCCTGCCCTGCTGGGCCTGGCGTTTCTGGCCCGCAGTGCCCAAGCCACGCTCAGGCCCGTGACACCGGGACCCGCCAGCCCGCCCAGCAAGCCCATTGGCCAACTGGGGCCCCGGGTGGCGCTGGCGCTCGGTGGGGGCTCCGCGCGCGGTTTTGCCCACATCGGCGTGCTGAAGGCCCTGGACGAGGCCGGCTACCGGGCCGACGCAGTGGCCGGCACCAGCGCCGGGGCCCTGGTCGGCGCCTGCTATGCCGCCGGCATGAGCCCGTGGCAGATCGAAGAGATCGCGCTCAGGGTGCGTGATCTGGATGTGGCCGACCTCAGCGCCGCCAACAAACGCGGCCTGTTTGCCGGCGAAGCCCTGCAAAAGCTGGTCAACGAGCAGTTGCGCCAACAGCCCATCGAACGCTTTCGCCTGCCCTTCTGCGCCGTGACCACCCAATTGGTCAGCGGTGAGCTGCTGGCCCTGAAAAGCGGCGACGCCGGGCTGGCCGTGCGGGCGTCGTTCGCCATCCCCGGCGTGTTCGTGCCCGCCCTCGTGAACGGCCAGGAGCTGGTCGATGGCGGGCTCGTCAGCCCCTTGCCGGTGCAACAGGCACGGCAGTTGGGGGCCGACTTCGTGATCGCGGTGGACGTGAGCACACCGCCACGCAACAACACCGGCGCCGGTCTGTACGAAGTGATTCTGCAGTCCTTCGAGATCATGGGGCGGGCCCTGATCCAGCTGGAGGCGAAGCAGGCCGATCTGGTGATCCGGCCCGACACCAGCCGCTTCAGCAGCACCGACTTCCAGGCGCGGCGCGAAATGATCCAGGCCGGCTACGAGGCCGGTCGACGTGCCCTGCCCGAACTGGCCCGCCGCCTGCCCGGCAAAGCCCGCGCAGGGTAAGCCGCGCAGCCCGGCGCCAGGACTGCTATCCTCCGGCGCCATGAAAAGCCTGTTCCACCTCGCCTACAACGTCACCGACCTGGACACGGCACGTCGCTTTTATGGCGATGTGCTGGGCTGCCGCGAAGGGCGCAGCACCGCCACCTGGGTGGATTTCGATTTCTTCGGCCACCAGATCTCACTGCACCTGGGCACCCCATTTGCCACCGCCCCCACCGGCCACGTGGGCGACAAGCTGGTGCCCATGCCCCACCTGGGGGTGATTCTGGAAACCCCGGCCTGGCAGGCCCTGGCCGCGCGCTTGCAGGCCGCTGGCACCGAGTTCGTGCTGCCGCCGCAGCTGCGCTTTGCCGGTCAGCCTGGCCAGCAGTGGACGATGTTCTTCTGCGACCCCTTCGGCAACCCGATCGAGGTCAAGGGTTTCGACTCGCTGAGCACCGTCTACGAAACATGACGCAAGACCTGACACCGTGACCAGCTACACCTTCACCTCAGCCACCATCCTGCTGCTGCTCATCACCGATCCGCTGGGCAACATCCCGATCTTTGCCAGCGCCTTGCGCAACGTGCCGCCGGGGCGTCGGCCCTGGGTCATCGTGCGGGAGGTGGCGATTGCCTTTGGCCTGTTGCTGAGCTTCATGTTCATGGGCGAGGGCTTTCTGCGCCAGATGAACCTGAGCGACCTGGCCCTTCAATTGGCCGGGGCCGTGGTGCTGTTCCTGATCGCACTGCGCATGATCTTCCCCAGTGCCCGCGAGTCGGGCAGCCCGCTGCCCGAGGGCGAACCCCTGATCGTGCCCCTGGCCATCCCCGCCCTGGCCGGCCCCTCGGCCCTGGCCACCGTGCTGTTGCTGGTGTCCCAGGCCCCCGAGCGGCGCCTGGAATGGGTCGGAGCCCTGAGCGTCACCATGGCGGTGTGCGCCGTGGTGCTGGTGCTGGCGGACCGCATCCAGCGGCTGGTGGGGGAGCGGGTGGTGCTGGCTTTTGAGCGCCTGATGGGGCTGATCCTGGTGGCGGTGTCGGTGGAGATGCTGCTGCGGGGCTTGAAGGTGTTGGTGCCGCAGCTGCTGCGCGGGTGAGCGCCGCGTCAATCCAGGCTTCGGTCGAAGAAGGCCACCACGTCGTCTGCCAGCCCCGTCTGGAAGGCCTCACGGTCAAAGCCTGTGGGGTCGGAGGCCGGGTCGCCCGCGTCCGATGGGATGGAGCGCGATGGCTTGGCCATGAAGGCAAAGTGTCCCGCCCCAGGCACCGACACGGCCTCGGCCCGCGGCACCTGACGGGCCAGCCAGTCACCGTGGTAACGGCTGTTGAGCACCTGGTCGAACTGCGCGGTGTAGATCCGGACCGGCACCCGAACCTGCTGCAGGGCCGCTGCGTCAAACACCACGCCGACAGGCGCCATGGCCAGCACGGCCCGGACCCGCGGGTCTCCGACCCGCGTGGTCTGCTCCGGCACTGCTGCGGTAGGCGTGGCACCCGGGGCCGTCGCCAGGGCCCCTTTGCCCAGGTGGCAGAACATGGGGTCGTCGCTGACCTGGCGGCAATGCTGTCCCGCCAGCGCAGGCTGGACCTGGTCGGCAGCCAAGGCCATGACGGTGTAGCCGCCCGCTGAATGTCCCAGCGCCCCGATGCGTCCCTCCGGTACCCGGGGGCCCCATTGAGGATCGGCCAGCACCGCGTCGATCACACGGCTGGCCTGGTGGGCACGTTCGCCGAAATAGTGGCCTGAGTTGACCAGGCTCCGATCCTGCCAGTCGTCATGGGGGTGGCGGGGCGCGGCTACCAGATAGCCTTGCGCGGCCAGGCGGGTGGCCAGGTTGTGGTGCCCCAGTTCGCTGCCACCCGTGCCATGCGACAACAGGATCAAGCCCTTGAACCGGGCCTCGGCAGGCGCGCCTGGGGCCACTTCAGGGGCCCACAGTCCCATGGGGATGGGCTTTGCCGCGGCCTGTGTCGGATAGAACAGCGCGACCGGGATCGGCTCTGCCCCGGGCACGGTGATCTGGCGCAGGCCCGCCTGGAAGGCCTGGGCCGACAGGCTCAGCGCGAGCAATGCGGAGGCCCCGAGCAGGCGGCGCAACAGCCCTCGAGCCTGTGAGGCGCGTTGACCTGAGTGCAGTTTGTTGACGGTGGTGCTGGCGGCGAAACAAGTCATTTTGACCTCCTGATGTGGTTGAGGCACTTGCCTTGTGCGAGCGCCTTGGAGCAGACTTTCATGTACTGAGGCTTTTGCTGCCAGCAAGCTGCGACGGGATGCATGAGGTTGGCGTGGAATGTCTTGAGGTGGGGGTGAGGTGCGCTTTCAATGTGCTGCTGCTGCGCAGCGGCGTGGCGTTGGTTAGATGTGAATCTTGGGCGTCGCTTCGCTCTGTAGGCGCTTGCTTTGTTTGCGGTCGGAGGCCGGGATTGCGCCCCGGCGGGCGCCTCACTTTCTTTGTCTCGCCAAAGAAAGTAAGCAAAGGTCGCGAAGCGGGGATTCGCTCACTTCGCGAAGCGAAGTTACGCGAATACCAAAGGCGACCCGACGTGCACGCCCTGCTGCGCAGGGTCCGCTGCGCTGCTCAACTTGGGCGGGGTCTCGCTAAACTCGCTAGCGCTCAAACAGACGCGAGCCCTTTTTCCGCCCAAGTCTGCGCTGCTCGCCGTGCCCAACGGGAAGTGGGGGCGGGAACCAACGGCTGCTGCTGCGCAGCGGCGCCTGTTTGCTTCAATCGGAGGGCGCGGCTGCTTCGCAGCGCGGGGACGCACAAACGCTCTGTCCGACACAACCAACACCGACTCACCAGCGCCGCTGGATGCACAGAAACCAATGAATTCGGCGTGACGTTTGCAAGCTCGCCCGCACCCGATCCCGCTTGCCCCGTGGGGCAGGGCCGAGCAGCGCAGCGACAGGGGGATCAGGCCCCGCGTCTGTTTGAGCGCAGCGAGTTTAGCGGGGACCCCCCTGGCGCGAGCAGCGCAGGGAACCACGAAGTGGCCCTGACTTCGGGTCGCCTTTCTTTGGGGTACTTTGCTTTGGCGAGACAAAGAAAAGTGCCTCGGCCGCCGGGACGAATCCCCGGCCTCCGCCCTCAACAAAAGAGCAGAACCACCAGAGCGCAGCGGCAACACAAAGCCCCCAACGCACGGGCAGCGCACAAGCCCCCCTATTCCAACAACAGCCCATCCAAGCAGACCGCCAGGTCAGCCCTCCGCCTCCACCACCTTCTGATCAATCGCCCCAAACAGGCTCTGCCCATTTCGCCCTTTCATCTCGATGCGAATGGAGTCCCCATACTTCATGAACCCCGTGCTGGGCTGCCCGTTCTGGATCGTCTCGATGCAGCGCTTCTCGGCAATGCAGCTGTAGCCCTTGGGCCACTCGGTGTGGCCCTTGGCGTCGGTCACGCCCTGGTTGCTCACCGTGCCGCTGCCCACGATGGTGCCCGCACGCACGTTGCGGGTCTTGCAGATGTGGGCGATCAACTGGCCGAAGTGGAAGGTCATCTCGGGGCCAGCCTCACACTGGCCCACCTTGCGGCCGTTCCAGGTCGATTCCAGGGTCAGGTGGACGCGGCCCTGTTCCCAGGCGTCACCCAGTTCGTCGAGGGTGACCGCGACCGGGCTGAACGCGGTGGCGGGCTTGCTCTGGAAGAAGCCGAAGCCCTTGGCCAGTTCGGCCGGGATCAGGTTGCGCAGCGACACGTCGTTGGCCAACATCACCAGGCGGATGCCATCCAGGGCTCGGTCGGGTGGCGTGCCCATGGGCACATCACCGGTCACCACAGCGATCTCGGCTTCAAAATCAATGCCGAAGTCTTCGCTGGGCACCACCACATCGTCGCAGGGACCGATGAAGTCATCGCTACCACCCTGGTACATCAGCGGATCGGTGTAGAAGGTGGCAGGCACCTCGGCATTGCGTGCCTTGCGCACCAACTCGACATGGTTGAGGTAGGCCGACCCATCAGCCCACTGGTAGGCCCGCGGCAGGGGGGCCATGCACTGGGCCGGGTCAAAGGGAAAGGCGTGGCGGGTCTTGCCCTGGTTGAGCTGCTCGTAAAGGTCCTGCAACTGCGGGGCCAGGAAGTTCCAGTCGTCCAGCACCTGCTGCAATCGCGTGGCAATGCCGGTCGCATAATGCGCGGTGCCCAAATCTCGCGACACGACGACCAGTTGGCCATCACGCGATCCGTCTTTGTAGGTGGCGAGTTTCATGTTGAGTGGGGCTCCGGCGTTGGGGGTTGAAGGGGGCTGAGGGCCTTTTGCAAGCACCCACGGCGCCGGCCCAGGACGCGTGGTTCAATCGGTTCAAGCCAAGGAAAGCAGCGGATTCTAGTGCGCACGGAACAGCAACATGCCAGCAGTCCAGCCCCTGCGCGGCACCGGCCCGAACGCAGTGGCCCCTCACGCCGGGCCCTGATCGGCCTCACAGTGCTGGTGCTGGCCTTGCACGCCGCGCTGCTTTGGCAGGGTCGCAGCCTGCTGCCGGCGGGCGACGGGCCAGGCACCCGGGTGGCCGCCCTGCCCTTGCCCGTGTTCAGCACGCGGCGGGTGGAGGTGTCGGCCCCGGTGGCCCCCCCGGGCGCGACGGCACGCCCGCCCCGGGTGGTTCGGCACCCGCCCCGCAGCATCCCCGCGCCCCAGTCCACCAGCCCCGTGACCAGCGACACCCGGCCAGACCCGGCGGCCACCTCGCCCGAATCCCTCAGTGATGTCCCGGCCCCGGCCCAGGAGCCCGGCCCCGTCGCCGCGGCCCCCCCCCTGCCGCCGCTGGTGACCGGGCCGGAATCCCCCCCTGTGGCCAAGGCCCCCGAGGTCAGCCCGGCCACCGCCGAGCAACGCACCCTGAGCGTGAAGGTGCCCCCACCGATCCGCCTGAGCTATGCGGTCAAGGCCGAGGTCAAGCACCTGAACTACCAGGCCAACGGTGAAATGAGCTGGACCCACGACGGAAGCCAGTACGAGGCGCAGGCCTCGGTCAAGATGTTCCTGATCGGAGGGCGCAGCCAGACCAGTCGGGGCCGCATCACCTCAGCCGGTCTGGCGCCAACCCGTTTCGGCGACAAGGTACGCAACGAGCAGGCGGCGCACTTTGATGCCGAACAGGGCAAGGTCACCTTCAGCGCCAACACCCCCGACGCGGTGTTGCTGCCCGGCATGCAGGACCGCCTGAGTGTGTTCATGCAGCTGGCCTCGCTGGTGGCTGCCGACCCCACCCAGTTCGGCCCTGGTACCCGCATCACCGTGCCCACGGTGGGTCCACGCGATGCCGAAACCTGGGTGTTCGTGGTGGACGGCCCCGAAGAGCTGGCCCTGGCCCAAGGCCCACTGCCCACCCTCAAGATCACACGCGCCCCCCGCACCGAGTTCGACACCCGCGTCGAGCTGTGGCTGGCCCCAGGCATCCACTACCTGCCGGCGCGCATCCGCATCACGCAGTCGCAGGGCGATTTCGTGGATCAGCAGCTGACCGGTGTGCTCAAGCCCTGAAGCCGGCCCGGGTGTTGCTGAAAACCCGCAGCGCCCACGGATTTACGCAGATCTTGAAACTGGCACGGTCATTGCCATCTACCATGAGACTCAGAAGGAATCCATCTCATGCAAATGCTCTATGACTCCGACTCCTTTGTGGTGGTGCACCTGGTGCCCGACTTGGACCTGACACCCACGACCCAGCCGCCGTCCGGGCCGCAACTGGCCCGCCATGGCTTCGAGATCGTGGACAAACGCTCGGGCAAAGAGGTGTACCTCGACGGCTCGTGGGCCGAGATGTTCCAGCAGATCATCCTGGGCTGGCAGCTCAACGCCCCCACCGAAGAAGAAGTGGAAAACACGCTCGAACGCTACTCCGGCCTGGCCCAGAACCCGGTGCTGGTGCACTGAGGCCCTGGCCTGAGGCGGCTCATGCCCTGCCGGGTACCCAGCGCCGGCACAGGGCCCGGTATAGCGGCTCGACCAGCAGCAACACGGCCACCAGGCGGCACACCTGAAAGGCGGTGACCACCGGCACGCCCAGTTGCAGCACCTTGGCCGTGATCGACATCTCGGCAATGCCGCCGGGTGAGGTGCCCAGCACCATGGTGGCTGGGTGCAGGCCGGTGGCCCAGCCCAGCACACAGGCAAAGCCGGCACACAAGAACACCATGGCCAAGGTGCCCAGCACCACCGACGCCATCCAGCGCGGTGCCGTGTGGATGAATCCCGGCGTGAAACGCACTCCCAGGCTCACCCCGATCACCATCTGCGCCGCGTTCGACATCCACTGCGGCACCGCCGACAGCGTGTGACCTGACATGGCGATGGCCGCAGACACCACCAGCGAACCCAGAAACCACGGATTGGCGCGCCCCAGCCGATGCATGATCAGTGCGCCCACCCCGGTGGCCGCCGCCAGCCCGGCCAGCCCTGCCGGATTGACCACCCGCGCCGCGCTGGACACCTGATCCAGCCCATGCAGGCCACTGAAGGTGAAGGCAAAGGGGATCAACACCGTGACGATGACCAGCCGCAGCGAGTGGCTGGCCGCCACCAGTTCGGTGCGGGCCTGGGCTCGCTCCGCGAGCAAGGTCATCTCGGAGGCGCCACCGATGGCGCCGGCAAAAAAGGTGGTGGCCCGCAACGCGGGCTCGTCCAGCCCGCTGAGCAAGGCCCGGTTGCGCAGGCAAAGCCATTGCCCAAAGGCCCAGCCCAGGCACAAGGCCCAGGCAATGCCGAGCGCAATGGCCCACCACAGCCCCAGCACCAGCGAGGTGACCTCGGGCGTGAAATACAGGCCCAGCGCCGCGGCAATCGTCCACTGCCCGAGGTTGCGCAAGGGGGCCAGGCTCAGCGCAGGCAGGCCCACCATGCTGGCGGCAGCCACCGACAAGAGCGGCCCCAGCATCCAGGGCAGAGGGATGTGCACGGCCACAAAGGCTTGGGCGATGAGCCAGGCCAGCAGCAGGGTCAGCGCGGCGCGCAGCGCGTCGGATAGGCGGGTGGGCATTCAGGCAGACAGGCAGAACAGGGGCCAAACCCGGCAAGGCCCCAAGGCCATGCCCGTGCCTCGCCAGAGTCGGGATAGTATGCGCGCATGCGTGTTTTCCCTTGTCTTGAACGCCCTCGCATCCGGGCATGGCTGGCTTGCTGCTTTGCCATGGCCGCCTTGCTGGGCTGCGCCAGCCACTCGTCCGACTTGCCCGCGCGCCAACTCTCCAGCCTGTTGCCCGCGGATGTGCTGCTGCTGGGCGAGCAGCACGATGCCGCCGCCCACCACCAATGGGAACGTCAGGTGGTGGAAATCCTCGCGGTCCAAAACCGCTTGTCTGCCCTGCTGCTTGAGATGGTTGACCAGGGCCACGACACCCGGGGCCTGCCCCGCCAAGCCAAGGAGGCCCAGGTCAAGCAAGCGCTGCAATGGAACGATGCCGGCTGGCCCTGGGCCGACTATGCACCGGCCATCATGGCCGCCGTGGAAGCCGGGGTGCCGGTGCTGGGGGCCAACCTGCCCCGGGAGCGACAGCGACCCGCGATGAAAGACATGAGCCTGGACCTGCGCCTGCTGCAGCCGGCGCTGGAGCGCCAGCGCGCCGCCATCCGGGACAGCCACTGTGGCCTGCTGGACGAAGCCCAGGTGGCCCCCATGACCCGCATCCAGATAGCGCGCGATCTGGCCATGGCCCAGGCCGTGCTGAAGGCACCACGCCCGCCCGGTCGCACGGTGCTGCTGCTGGCAGGCGCCGGCCATGTGCTGCGCCCGGTGGGCATTCCGGCGCACCTGCCTGACGAGTTGAACACCCGCGTGCTGGTGGCGGCGGTCGAGGGCAGCCCGGTGGCTGATGCCTTGCGCAGCCCGAGCGGAGCGGCAGAAACCGATCTGCTGTGGGTCAGCCCGCGCCAGCCCGAGCGCGATCACTGCAGCGAGCTGCGCCGACGCATGCAGCTGAACTGAATCCCCGGCCGGGGTCGTCAGGCCGGGGGCGGCGACTGATCGCTCGGCGATGCGCCGTTGGCCGGCGGCACCGGCCCGAGCCCAGGTGGATCTTCATAACGCACGCGGCTCACGGCTCTGGGCGGGCGCAGCCGGGTCTGCAGCCGGTAAGTCCACAAACGCCGCGGCCAGGGCGGATCGGCCAGGGCCTGGACCAGGGCAGGCTGGCCGTTGGGCACATCGTGCTCGCCCAGCGCCTGACCCAGGGGCACCTGCGGGAACAAGGACACCAGGTCGTTGGTCAGCGCCTGCCGCACGGCCAGGGGCGAGTGACCACGCAGGCGAGCCGCCAGCGCCGCAGCCAGGCTGGGTTGGTCCTCCCAGGCCAGATGCGCCGACTGGGTGCAACGCGGATTGAGCTCGATCAGCCAGGCGCGATCGCTGTCCTTCTCAAGCATGAAATCCAGACCATGCAGGCCCGTCAGTTGCAGGTGGGCACACAGCCGCCGCGCGGCCGCCTCCATGCCCGGATGGCGGATGCGGCGCACCACCGTGGCATGGCCCGTGGCACCGTGGGTCTCCACCGCCGCCAGGGACACCAGGGCCAGCACCCGCCCCTGCTCACACAGCATCAAGGTGTTGGCAGGCCGCCCCTCGATGTAGCGTTGCACCAGCACCTGGCCACGCCCTGGCAGGCGCCGACTCCACCAGGCCAGGGGGTCACGCTCGACCAGCATCCGGCGCCACAGCGAGCGCCAGCGCAGTGAGCGGGAGAATGCCCGGCAGGCCTCCTCTGCCTCGGCCAGGTCATTCACGACCCGCACGCCGGCGCCACCAAAGCTCAGATCCCGCTTCAGCACGCTGCGGCCATGGCCTTCGCGGAACCAGAACAGCAGGTCCTGGGGGGAGTCCAGGTGGCGGTGCTCCGGCACATCCAACCCCAGCGATTGGGCCGTCACCAGCAATTGATGCCGCTGCAGCAGCGTGGCGTGCGCAGGGGCCGGCCCGATGGACTGCTCGATCAGGTGACGCAGGACCGGCACCTGCTCATGCAGGGTGATCAACTGTGCCACCACCTCATCGTCGCAGGGCAGGATCATCCGGTAGCCGTGCCCGGGCCCCAGCACGGCGCGCAGGCTGCCCAGGGAGTCTCGCATCGCAAAATGCCAGCAGCGCCCCAGGCCGGGCACCTGCAGCACGGGATGGCCGGTTGGGCAAAGCACGTCAACCCGGCAACCCTGTTGAACCAGGGCCAGGGCCAGACGGGCCGCTGCGGGCCACCATTTGCCGGTGACCAGCAGGAGGGCAGGTTTTTTCAAGGTGACGGGGCTCCCTGGGCGAAGACCGCCGAAGCCGGCGATGCATGCGCGTTGATGTAAGAATGTGTTAATAAAATTATAAAGATGACCACCGGCCTTGACTGGGCCGAGACACCAACAGCCTGAGGGAGTTCGCTTGAGTTCAGCCACCGATATCGACATCGCCATACTGGGTGCCGGCCCCTACGGTCTTTCTCTGGCCGCCCACCTGCGCCCTACCTCAAGGCGAATGAAGGTTTTCGGTCGGACCATGTCGTTCTGGCGGGATCACATGCCCCAGGGCATGTGCCTGAAGTCGGACGGTTTTGCCTCCAGCCTGTCGGCCCCGGGCCAGGGCTACACCCTGCAGGCTTGGTGCCAAGCCCAGGGCGTGCCCTATGCCGACATGGGCCTTCCCGTCACGCTGGAGACGTTTTGCGACTATGCCGAAGCGTTCCAGCGCAAGCTGGTGCCCGATGTCGACCCGACCCTGGTGCAGTCGGTCACGAAGAATGGCGACCATTTTTCGCTGACGCTCCCCGACGGAAGCACCGTGCAAGCCCGCCGCGTGGTGGTGGCCACCGGCATCAAACCTTTTGCCTACATCCCCGAGGCCCTGCGCAACTTGCCGGCCAGCCACCTGAGCCACAGTTCGAACCACACCGACTTGAGCCTTTTCGCGGGCCGCCATGTGGCGGTGCTGGGCGGCGGCGCCTCGGCGGGTGACACGGCCGGGCTGTTGCAGATCCACGGGGCTCAGGCTGAACTGGTGTCACGCCACCCGGTTCGCTTTCACAACCCGCCGGCGGGTCCGCGCTCGCTGGCGCAACGCCTGCGCCAGCCAGACTCCGGCCTGGGCCCCGGTTGGAAATCGTTCATGTGCACGCAATTCCCACAGGTGTTTCACGCCCTGCCGGAGTCACTTCGATTGCGCGCGGTCGAGCGCCATCTGGGGCCGGCCCCGGGCTGGTTCATGCGAGACCAGGTGCTGGGCAAGCTGCCGGTGCACGCGGGCTGGCAGTTGCGCTCAGCCGCCCTGGAACAAGGCCAGGTGGTGCTGGAGTTTCTGGCTGGCGATGGCAGCCAGCCCCGCTTGCGGGTGGATCATGTGATCGCGGCCACCGGCTACCGCAGCGACCTGGATCAGCTGGATTTTCTGGCCCCGTCGCTGCGCGAGCGCATCCGCACGGTGGCCCGGACACCCGTGCTGGACCGCAACTTCCAGTCGTCGGTACCCGGCCTGTACTTTGCCGGGGCAATCGCCGCCAACAGCTTCGGCCCCTTGCTGCGGTTTGCGTACGGCGCTGACTTTGCTGCCCGCCGACTGGCTCGGGCGCTGGCCTGAGCCCTGCCAGGGACCGAGCCCTGCCTCGGTGCCCCCCCTCAGTCCTGGAGGCGGGGCAGGATCTCGTGGCGGATCACGTCGAGGGGGAGGGGCCCCGAGAACTGGTACACGATGCGCCCCTGCGGGTTCAGCACCCAGGTCTGCGGGGGTTTGCCACTGCCCAGGCGGCGCTGCAACTCGCCATCGGTGTCCACCAGGGTGGTCCAGTAGGGATTGCCGAAGTAAGCCAGGTAGTTGACGGCGTCCTGGCTCTTGTCGCCGCCATTCAGGCCGATCAGTTGTTCAGCACGGCCGTCGGCCCTCAGGGTGGCCGCCAGCGCCAGCATATTGGGCGCCTCTTCGCGGCAAGACAGGCACCACGATGCCCACAGGTGCACCACGCGCGCCTGCCCACGCCACTGGGCCGGGCCCATGCGGGCCGCATCGGCCAGTTGCGGCAAGGCCAGTTCGGGCCAGGCCGGGGCCTGAGCGGACGCCTCCTGGGCCTGCCAGGATTTGCGCAACAGGTAGCCGCCAGCCACCAGAAGCAACAGCACCAGCAGCCCAATGCCCCAGCGCACACGATGCGCTGTCGATGAAGTTTCAGAGTCGTTGCTCATCACATGTTCTCCTTTGCGGCGCCCTCTCGTCGGCCTGGCCCAGCCCGGTCACCCGGGGCCGGCCAGCTTCAGAGCCTGCAGCGCGCTGGCAGGTATTTTGTATTTTCGGATCAGATCAAAGCAGTGGTCATCCCCTGACGCCATGAGCCCTCCCAGGCCGATCGGTCACGTGGGCGTCCAAAGCCACACATACCCGCTCATCGTCACGCCCGGTCGAGTGCTGCGACAATCCGGGGGTTATGACCAAAGCCTACATTCTCACCCTGTCCTGCCCCGACCGAACGGGGATTGTTCACGCCGTGTCCGGTTTCCTGCTCGAACGGGGTGGCAACATCGAGGAAGCGGCGCAGTACAACGACCCGGCCACCGGCCTGTTCTTCATGCGCGTTCAATTTGCCTGCGAACAGCTGGGCTACGACGAGCTCAAGGGCCAACTGACCCCGTTTGCCGACGGGTTTGCCATGAAATGGAGCCTGCACGCCACCTCCGAGCCGGTGCGCACCGTGCTGCTGGTGAGCAAGGAGGGCCATTGCCTGAACGACCTGCTGTTCCGCTGGAAGTCGGGCCTGCTGCCGCTGGACATCCGCGCCATCATCAGCAACCACCGTGAGTTCTACCAGTTGGCGGCCAGCTACAACGTGCCCTTCCACCACATCCCGGTGACCGCCGCCACCAAGGCCCAGGCCGAAGCCCGCCAATTCGAGATCATCGAAGCCGAAGGCGCCGAGCTGGTGGTGCTGGCACGCTACATGCAGATCCTGAGCGACGACCTGTGCCGCAAGCTGGCGGGCCGGGCGATCAACATCCACCACAGCTTCCTGCCCAGCTTCAAGGGTGCCAAGCCGTACTACCAGGCCCATGACCGTGGCGTGAAACTGATCGGCGCCACCGCCCACTATGTGACGGCCGACCTCGACGAAGGCCCGATCATCGAGCAGGACGTGGCGCGTGTGGACCACAGCCGCACCGTGGAAGACCTGACCGCCCTGGGCCGCGACACCGAAAGCCAGGTGCTGGCCCGCGCCGTGAAATGGCACAGTGAACACCGCGTCTTGCTGAACGGTCACAAGACCGTGATCTTCAAGTAAGCGCGCCCACGAGCCACGGCATCCGCTCAAGGAGCAGCATGGAAGACGAACGCCAGAGTGCGGCCAACGGCAAGGCCCAGCGGATTCCGCCCATCCAGTGCCTGCTCACCTTCGAGGCCCTGGCGCGCCTGCGCAGCGTGACCCAGGCCGCCGAAGAGCTGTGCGTGACCCCGAGCGCGGTGAGCCATCGGGTACGCCAACTCGAACAGATCATCGGCACCAAGTTGTTCGGTCGGGCCGACTTCTCGCTGACCACCGAAGGCAGCGAGTACCTGGCCCATGTGCGCGAAGGGCTGGACGCGCTGCAGAAGTTCCCGGGCGCCCCCGGGGTGAGCGGCAAGCGCAAGCTCAAGCTGGCCGTGACGCCCACGTTTGCGCGCTCCATCCTGATCCCGCGCCTGAAGCAGTTCACCGAGGCCTACCCCGAAATCGATCTGGCCCTGCACGTGTCGATCCCTCTGCTGGACGTGATCGCGGAAGACGCCGACCTGATCGTGCGCTTCGGCCCGGGGCGCTATGCCGATCTGGAGCACGTCAAGCTGGCGGGCGATGACGTGACGCCCTTGGCTTCGCCGACCTTTGTGCGCGAACATGGCCCCTTCGACCGGCCTGAGGATCTGGAAGGCGTGCCCCTGTTGCGCAGCCCGCTGGAACCCTGGCGTACCTGGTTCGCGGCCCACAACCTGGATTGGCCCGAGCCGGCCGAAGGCTCTCAGTTCAACGACGTGGGCCTGATGTGCGACGCCGCCTCGGCCGGCATGGGCGTGGCCCTGGTGCGGCTCAAGCTGGGCCGCCCCTGGCTGGAGGCCGGCACCCTGGTGCGGCTGTACGACCGCAATGTGACCAGCCCGCACGCGCACTACCTGTGCTGGCGCACCGGCTCGATGGACCGCTGGGAATGCGCGGCCTTCGCGGAGTGGTTGCGCAAGGCGCTCCTGTAGGCCCCCAAGGGGGCCGCAGGCCGCCTTGGGGCGGCCCGGCGCCGGCCTGACCTCTTCGTTTGAAGCCTGCCGTATCCAAAAGAAGGTTTGCGCCGTCCACCGTCGCACACCTTGTGTCGCTTGCGACCCCGAGGGGGCCTGACGGCCCCTCACTTCATGTCACGCCCGCGTGCGGCCGCGAGACGCGGGTGCTCTTCGGCCTGTTCCACCCGGTGCGGGCCCAGCTCTTCACTTCTTGAGCGACCTGATTCCGCAGAAGGCAGGCTGTGACCTGGGTGCCCCCAGGCATGACCGGTCGCAAAAGCGCCGTGGGGCGGAGGGTTCAGGCCCTGACACAGGGGCTGACCGGCTCGGGCACGGCCAGGGTGGGCACGCCTGACCAGCGGTCATGGTCCTGCCGAGGGGCGGTTGGTGTCTGCGTTGACGACCACAAGCAAGTCACCCCAAGAAAAACACTCTTTGAAACGTTTCCAAGCACTACCGGAACAATTATTTCTCATTTATTTCATATCTGATTTTTTATTACTTTCAACAGTTCTGTACGCGACACGAAGGGCCGGGGGGCTCGGGGAAATTGAGGGGCTGGCGTGGCCTGAACAGGGCTCTGCAGGGCCGACGCCGTTCATCGATTTTCTCCATGAGGTACCCCCATGAAAGCATTCCCCTGGATCGCGTCCTACCCCGAAGGGGCTCGCTGGGACATGACCTTGTTGCCACGGCGCATCGACCAGTTGCTGAGCGACGCAACCCGTCGCTGGCCTGACCAGACCGCGGTCGACTTTCTGGGCCGGCGCATGAGCTACCAGGAGCTGGATCGCCGGGTCGATGAACTGGCGGCCGGTCTGCAGTATCTGGGCGTGGGCCCGGGCGTGCATGTGGGGCTGTACCTGCCCAACACACCGCACTATGTGGTGAGCTTCTTTGCCGTACTGCGCGCCGGCGGCACGGTGGTCAACTACTCGCCGCTGGATGCGCGCAACACCATTGCCCACAAGATCGAGGACAGCGAAACCGACATGCTGTTCACGCTCGATCTGCCGGCCTTGTACGGGCAGGTGCACGAGCTGCCGGGCCAGACTCGCCTGCGCCATCTGATCGTGGGCTCGCTGGATGACTTTGGCGCCGACGAAGCGGCCGCCAATGCCCACCTGCGACACGATGCCCCCTTTGTCCCCACCGAGGGGCCCCAGTTTTTGCGCTACGCGGCATTGTTCCGCCAAGGCGCCCGGCCGGTGCGCTCGGCAGGGGCTGGTGGGCTCGACGAGATCGCGGTGCTGCAATACACCGGCGGCACCACAGGCCACCCCAAGGGCGCCATGCTGAGCCACGCCAACCTGAGCGCGGCCACCGATCAGGCCGCCGAGGTCACCTCGCTGGGCGGCGCCCAGCTCAAACCGGGCCAGGAGCGGATTCTGGTGGCCCTCCCCTTGTTCCATGTGTACTCCATGGTGATCGACCTGCTGGTGGGCGTGAAACTGGCGGCCGAACTGGTGCTGGTGCTGAAGTTCGACCCCGGCCAGATCCTGCACGACATCGCCACCAAACGCATCAGCTGCTTTCCGGGCGTGCCCACCATGTTCACAGCCCTGGTCAACCACCCCGACGCATCGCGCTACGACCTGCATTCACTCAAGACCTGTGGCTCAGGCGGAGCCCCCTTGCCGGTCGAGCTGCTGCACCAGTTCGAAGCCCTGAGCCACTGCATGCTGTCCGAGGGCTGGGGCATGACCGAAACCAGCTCGATCGGCACCTTCACGCCCACCACGGGGCTGCGCAAGCCCGGCGCCTGCGGCATTCCCGCACCGCAAGTCGAGATCCGGATCCTGCGGCTGGGGGGCCACGACGAGCCCGTGCCCACAGGCGAAATCGGCGAGATCGTGATCGCCGGCCCTCAAGTGATGCAGGGTTACTGGAAGAACCCCGAAGCCACCCGCGCCAGCTTCACGGCGGATGGCTTCTTCCGCACCGGCGACGTGGGCCACCTGGACGCTGACGGCTTTCTGACCCTGGTCGACCGCAGCAAGGACATGCTTCTGTGCAGCGGCTTCAACGTCTACCCCCGAGTGATCGAAGAAGCCATCTACACCCACCCGCTGGTGCGTGAGGTGATGGTGATCGGGCAAGACGATCCCTACCGAGGCCAGTCACCCAAAGCCTTTGTCAGCCTGCGCCAGGCCGGCGATCAGTTGACGCTCGAAGAACTGCAGGCCCATCTGCGCGACCACCTGGGCAAGCACGAGATGGTGCAGGCCCTCGAGCTGCGCACCGAGCTGCCCAAGACTGCCGTGGGCAAGCTCTCCAAGCAGATGCTGCGCGATGAACTGGCACGCCGCCCATGAGCCCCCAAGCCATGCGCCACGGCCCAGCCACCCACTTTCCACGTCACTTCTCAGGATTTCCTTTGCCGAACATCTTTTCCTGGCAAGCCTTGCTGTCGCCATGGTCCCCCCAACCCGTTGATGGCCCACCGCCAGCCTGGCTGGCCATGATCGAGGGGCGTGCCTTCATCGAGGCCAGCACCATCCCGCTGGCCCTGCCCTGGCTGTTGCAACGGGTACCGCGCGGTGATGGCCACGCCGTGCTGGTGATGCCGGGCCTGATGGCCTCCGACACCTCGACCCGCCCCCTGCGGCAATTTCTGAAACGCCTGGGCTACCAACCCCGTGGCTGGGGCCAGGGTCGCAACCTGGGCCCGCGCCCCGGCGTGCAAGAAGGCCTGCGTGAGCGCCTGCAGCAGATGCGCGACGACAGTGGGGGCAAGGTCAGCCTGATCGGCTGGAGCCTGGGCGGCTTGTTTGCCCGCGAGCTGGCCCGCCAAGAGCCAGAGATGACGCGCCAGGTGATGAGCCTGGGCAGCCCGTTGTACGGCACGCCGGGGGCCGACTCAAACCCCCTGGTGTGGCAGATCTACAAGCAGTTCAACGAAACCCGCCCGGAACACATCAAGGCCTTCCGGGGTGACTGCGCCCCCCCCGTGCCCACCACCTCGATCTACTCGCGCGGCGACAGCGTGGTCGCCTGGGCCGCCTCGGTCGAGCACGACAGCGAAACGACTGACAACATCGAAATCAACAGCGCCAGTCACCTGGGCCTGGGCTTCCACCCCCTGGTCTGGTACGCGGTGGGCGACCGCCTGGCACAGACCGAAGACAACTGGCAGAAATTCACCCCACCCCCGCCCGAAAGCTGGCTGTTTCCGCGCCAGCGGGCCGCGCGCTGAAACCCACCGGATCCGTTCACCGGCGCCCCGAACGAAGCAAGCCCCCGTCCCCCCATCCAAACCATCATCCCGGAGACCCCCATGGACCATCTGAGCGGCCTAGACGCCACCTTTCTTCATGTTGAAAGTCCCGAAACCCCGATGCATGTCGCATCACTGCATGTGCTCGACCTGCCCGAAGGCTACCAGGGCGATTACTGCGAAGACGTGCGCCATCACCTGCAAGAGCGTCAGCACCTCGCCGACCTGCTGACACGCCGGCTGGCCCTGATGCCCTTCGACCTGTCCGACCCGGTGTGGGTACGCGACGACGACATCGACTGGGACTACCACGTGCGCCCCATCACCCTGCCCTCTCCGGGCAGCAACGCCCAGTTGCAAGCCCTGGTCGCCCGTCTGCACTCCTCGCTGCTGGACCGCAGCCGCCCCCTGTGGGAAGTGGCCGTGATCACCGGACTCAAGAGTGGCCAGGTGGCGCTGTACCTCAAGGTGCATCACTGCGGCATCGACGGGCAATCAGGCGTGGCCCTGGGCAACGCCTTGTTCGACCGCGTGGCGCACGGCCGGGTGGTGCCTGCACCGCTGCCACGCCCGCCGGCACGCCAGCGCGACCTGGGCGTGGCCGAACTGGCCGCCGCCGCCCTCAAGAACACCGGTCGCCAGTACCTGAAACTGCTGCGCATGACGCCCACCATGGCCCGTGCAGCCAAGACCGTGCTGCTACCCGCCCCGGGCGAGGACGGCAAGCGCAGTTGGCGCCTGCCGAAAAACCTGCAGTTGCTGGCACCCCGTACCCCTTTCAACGTCACGATCACCAACCAACGTTCTTTTGCAGCGCGCACCGTGCCGCTGGCAGAAGTGAAATACGTGGCCAAGCACCTCGGTGGCTCGGTCAACGACGTGGTGATGGCCACCACCTCGGGCGCGCTGCGCCGTTACCTGACCGAACTGGGCTGCCTGCCCGAAAAGTCCCTCACCGCGGCCGTTCCGGTCAGCCTGCGCACACCGGGCGACAGCAAATCCAACAACCAAGTGAGCATGATGGTGGTGCCCTTGTGCACCCAGGAGGGTGACCGCGCCCAGCGCTTCCACGCCATCCACGACGCGGCCCAGGCCAACAAGGGGGTGATGGGCCAGATCAAGGCGGCCATCCCCACCGACTACCCGATCTTCGCCGCCCCCTGGTTGATCTCGGGCCTCAACACCATGCTGGCGCGCTCCAAGCTCATCAACCAGTTGCCGCCTCTGGCCAATGTGCTGATTTCCAACGTGGCCGGTATCCAGGACAGCCTCTACTGTGCGGGTGCCCGCGTGGTCTGCTACTACCCCTTGTCGATCCCCACCCATGGCATGGCCCTGAACGTGACCGTGCAAAGCTACAACGGTCGGGTCGACTACGGCCTGATCGCCTGCCGTCAGGCGGTGCCCCAGATCCACGAACTGGCCGACTTTGTGTTGGAAGAGCACCAGCAGTTGCTGGCGCTGGCCAAGCAGGCCGAAGCCAACGGCGGCAAACCCGCGGTCACAGCGGCGCCGGCCAAAACCACAGACAAACCCGCGGGCAACGCGGCCGAAAGCCGCCAGACCGCAACGGCGGCGCCCGCCGACACGCTGCAGAGTGCTGCAAACGGGCTTGCAAACGGGGCTGCAAACGGGGCCGCACCCAGTGCCTCGCCTGTGCCTGCCCCACGGCGCAGCAGGGCCTCGACCGCCAGCAAACCGGCAGCTGAATCCGGCCCTGCCGCCACGGCAACACGCCGGCGCACAACCGCAACCGCGACTGCGACCGCAACCACGACCAGCCCGGCGGCCAAGCGCCGCAGCCCAGGCGCCGCGGCCGCGGCGGTGACGCCCGTCACGGCCGCGGTCAAACGCCCGGCCAGCCCCCGCAGCCGCGTGGCCACGGCCAAAGCCGCACCGACGGTGGGCACCGCAAAAGACACCGGGGTCAACCCAGGCGGCGCGGACGGCAACAGCAGCAGCAACAACAGCAGCACCTCACCCGCCCCGGTGACGGCAAGCGCTGCGACCAGCGCTGCGTAAGGCACCGTGAGGCGCCCTCTGAACTGAGCCTGCGGGCGCCCTGCCGCGCCCTCCGTGCCCTACCCGGCCCCCTGCCAGCCCGCTGGCCGGGGGCATTTTCTTCACGCATCGCTGAAAGAAACTTCATGGTTGGCGGCGGCGGTTTGGGCTTAAATTACCGGCTCTGGCCGCCAGCGTGCGTTGGTGTGCCTGCACGCTCACCAGAAACCGTCCGGATTCACGCCATGAACGCCACCTTGTCCGCGCCGACCACCGACCATCGCCACCGCGCCGAGCGCCAGGCCCAGGTGGTGGCCGCCCTGCAGGCCGTGCTGCCCGCCCACGCCCTGCTGTGGCACAACGAAGACACGGTGCCCTATGAGTGCGACGGCCTGACGGCCTACCGCGAGCGCCCGCTGGTGGTGGCCCTGCCCGAGACCGAGGACGAAGTGCAGGCCGTGCTGCAAGCCTGCCACGAGCTTCAAGTACCCGTGGTGGCCCGTGGGGCCGGCACCGGCCTGTCGGGGGGCGCCATGCCGCACAAGATGGGGGTCACGATGTCGCTGGCCAAGTTCAACCAGATCGTGCGCATCGACCCGGCCAGCCGAACGGCCGTGGTCCAGGGAGGGGTGCGCAACCTGGCCATCAGCGAAGCGGCGGCCCCCTTTGGCCTGTACTACGCACCCGACCCCAGCAGCCAGATTGCCTGCACCATCGGCGGCAACGTGGCCGAGAACTCGGGCGGTGTGCACTGCCTGAAGTACGGGTTGACCGTTCACAACGTGCTCAAGGTGCGCGGCTACACCATGGCCGGCGAAGCGGTCGAGTTCGGCAGTGACGCGCTCGATTGCCCAGGCCTGGACCTTCTGTCCATCGTGATCGGCAGCGAAGGCATGTTGGCCGTCACCACCGAGGTCACGGTGAAACTGGTGCCCAAGCCCCAACTGGCGCGCTGCATCATGGCCAGCTTTGACGACATGCGCAAAGCTGGCGATGCGGTGGCCGAGGTGATTGCCGCCGGCATCATTCCGGCAGGCCTGGAAATGATGGACAAACCCATGACCGCCGCGGTGGAAGATTTTGTGCACGCAGGCTACGACCTGAATGCCGAAGCCATTCTGCTGTGCGAGAGCGATGGCACACCCGAAGAGGTCGAAGAAGAAATCGGCCGCATGAGCGAGGTGCTGCGCCGCTGCGGCGCCACCGCGATTGCGGTGAGCCGCGACGAGGGCGAGCGCCTGCGCTTCTGGAGCGGTCGCAAAAACGCCTTCCCGGCCAGCGGTCGCATCAGCCCCGACTACATGTGCATGGACTCGACCATCCCGCGCAAGCGCCTGGCCGACATCCTGCTGGCCATCAGCGAGATGGAGAAGAAATACCAGCTGCGCTGTGCCAACGTGTTCCATGCGGGTGACGGCAACCTGCACCCGCTGATCCTGTTCGATGCCAACGACCCCGACCAGCTGCACCGCTGCGAACTGTTTGGCGCCGACATCCTGGAGACCAGCGTGGCCATGGGCGGCACGGTGACGGGCGAGCACGGCGTGGGTGTGGAAAAGCTCAACAGCATGTGCGTGCAGTTCAGCGCCGAAGAACGCGAGCAGATGCTGGGTGTGAAGCGCGCCTTCGATCCGCGTGGCCTGCTCAACCCGGGCAAGGTGATCCCGAGCAAGCACCGCTGCGCTGAATACGGCAAGGAGCTGGTGCGCGGCGGGAAGATCAAGCACCCGGATCTGCCTAGATTTTGACCCCCCCTGAGTCGCCTTCGGCGCC
This sequence comes from Curvibacter sp. GW821-FHT01G03, assembly GCF_059422285.1. Lineage (NCBI taxonomy): Bacteria > Pseudomonadati > Pseudomonadota > Betaproteobacteria > Burkholderiales > Comamonadaceae > Curvibacter > Curvibacter sp. GW821-FHT01G03. The sequence continues at coordinate 174,254 of NZ_JBWKWP010000003.1, read as the reverse complement.
ATCCCCCCGAGGGGGACGACACCAGCGGCCTGGCAAAGCCAGCTCCGCGGTGTCTGCTGGCGGGGCTTGCTCCGCAGCCTTTTGAACGGGAAAGCCCTTCTGGTTCAGGCGCAGCGCTTGATGCCCTGCTTCTGGGTTGCTCTCCAAATTCGACGCCCATGTGTTCACAGGAGACGACACCAGCGGCCTGGCAAAGCCAGCTCCGCGGTGTCTGCTGGCGGGGCTTGCTCCGCAGCCTTTTGAACGGGAAAGCCCTTCTGGTTCAGGCGCAGCGCTTGATGCCCTGCTTTTGGGTTGCTCTCCAAATTCGACGCCCATGTGTTCACAGGAGACGACACCAGCGGCCTGGCAAAGCCAGCTCCGCGGTCGTCATGAGCGGCAAAGCTGCGGCGAGGTTCAGGCGGCGACGGGTTCGCGGGCGGGGTAGCCCACCTGGTCGAGGGCGGCGGCCAGTTGGCCGACGGTGCGATCCACATTCTGCCATTTTTCCAGGCCGAACAGGCCGATGCGGAAGGTGCGGAAGTCAGTGCCTTCGTCGCATTGCAGCGGCACACCGGCGGCGGTCTGCAGGCCCACGCCGGCGAACTTCTTGCTCGACTGGATGTCGGCGTCATCGGTGTAGCTCACCACCACCCCGGGGGCCTGAAAGCCAGGCGCGGCCACGCTCGGGATGCCACGCGACTCGAACAGGGTGCGCACGGCCCGGCCCAGCGCCCATTGCGCTTCGCGCATGCGGGCAAAGCCCAGGGCCTGGGTTTCCTTCATGGTGTCGCGCAGGCGCACCAGGGCATCGGTAGGCATGGTGGTGTGGTAGGCGTGGCTACCGTTTTCATAGCTCTCGGTGATCTGCAGCCACTTCTTGAGATCGCAGGCAAAGCTGCTGCTGGTGGTGCCGTCGATGGCCTGGCGCGCACGTTCGGACATCATCACCATGGCGCAGGCCGGTGAGCTGCTCCAGCCCTTTTGCGGCGCCGAGATCAGCACATCGACGCCGGTGTCGCGCATATTGACCCACACCGCCCCCGAGGCGATGCAGTCGAGCACGAACAGGCCGCCTGCCTCGTGCACGGCCTCGGCCACACTGCGCAGGTAGTCGTCGGGCAGGATCATGCCCGAGGCGGTTTCAACGTGCGGGGCAAACACCACGGCGGGCTTTTCGGCACGGATCGTGGCCAGCACCTCGTCGATGGGGGCGGGGGCCCAGGGGGCCTGCGCCCCGGCACCTGTGCGACGCGCCTTGAGCACGGTGACGTCTGGCGTGATCGCCCCCATCTCCAGGATCTGCGACCAGCGAAAGCTGAACCAGCCGTTGCGCAGGATCAGCACCTTTTTGCCACCGGCAAACTGGCGCGCCACCGACTCCATGCCGAAGGTGCCGCTACCGGGCACCAGCACGGCGCTGTGGGCACCATAGACTTCCTTGAGCATGTCGCCGATGTCGAGCATGACGCGGCGAAAACGCGCCGACATGTGGTTGAGCGCGCGATCGGTGTAGACCACCGAGAATTCGAGCAGACCGTCAGGGTCCACGTGAGGCAAGAGTCCGGGCATGTTGTGTCTCCGTCAGACGCCGGGAGTTGAGGCACGCCATCCGTGCCTGTGGCCCCCGGAACCGGCCCACTTTAGCACGGCCCCCGAAGGGCCGCTGCCCTGTCCGGGGCCCGCGCCACAGGCCGCACCCGGCGCGCATTTGACCCAGCGCAAACACCGGCGCAAGCCCCTCAGAAAACCCCATTGAAGGCATGGAATTTGCGCCCAGTGCGCTCAACCCTGGCGAAGTGACACGGTGTGTGACACAGCCCGCTGTCCACCAGGGGGTTCCGTACCGTTCAACGACAAGGAGATGGACCATGTCTTTCAAAACCACCGTGATGCTCAGCGCACTGCTGCTGGGCGCCCAGGCCGCACAGGCCGACGCTCCCCTGGACGCCCAGATGAAGGCCCTGGCCCTGGGCAGCGGCTGCATGACCTGCCACCACATCGAGTCTGGCGCCAAGAGTGCGGACGGCAGCAAGCCCATCGGCCCCAACTGGCAGGATGTGGCCCACAAGTACAAGGGCCAGGCGAACGCCGCGGACGCCCTGGTGCGAACCGTGATGCAGGGCTCCAACCCCTACAACAGCCACTGGAAGGGTCAGGCCAGCGGCCTGGCCATGCCGCCCAACGCCGTGGCCATCAGCCAGGCCGATGCGAGCAAGCTGGTGGGCTGGATCCTGAACCTGCCCTGAGAGCGCGCCGAAAACACAACGCCGCCCCAGGGCAAACCCGGGGCGGCGCGGGACTGTCACTTTTTGGAACGCTCCAGACCGAAGCGGGTGACAACCGGCGTCAGGGCGCCTGCCAGGGCACCTGGGCCGCGGCAAAGGCCTTGGCCAGCCGCCCGTCGGCAGCCACCGCATTGAGCGCGGCCTGCAGGGCCTGGGCCAGCTCCACCGACTGCTTCTTGACGGCCATGCCCACCGCCCAGCCATCGCGGGGCGCCCGCGGCATCGGCAGCGCTTCAATGAAGAAACGCTTGTCATCCCCCAGCACCGAATACAGCTCAGAGGCCTGGCCGGCTGCCGCATCCACTTCGCCCTCCAGCAGCTGGCGAGCGGCCGCCACCCCGTCCGGCAAATGGGTGGTCAGCAGGTCGCGGTAGGCCCCCTGATCGGCACCGATCAGCAGCCAACCGGCCAGCGATTGCCCGGCCACGGCCACCTTGTGGCCCTTGAGGCCGGCCAGGCTTTCCAGGTCGGGCAGCCGGTCCAGCCGGCGCGCCATCACCACCCGTTCGCGGTAGTAGGGCCCGAAGATCAGCACCTGGCGCTCGGCGTCCATCAAGGGCTTGTCCACCGGCACATGCAGCAGCACATCGGCCGGGCCATAGCCCAGGTAATGCCCCTTCCAGACCATGTTGCGCAAGTCGTCGCCCATCTTCTCGTCGGCGTCGAAAGGCAGCAAGTTCAGCTTGAGTCCCAGTTGGGCGGCCAGCAGGCGGGCCAGCTCCACATCAATCCCCTTGCCTTTGACGTTGAAGGGCGGGTTGTCGTTGTAGATCGCCACCGACAGCACCCCGCGCGCCTGGATGCGCGCCCAGGCGGATTCCTCCTGCGCCAGGGCCGGCCCGGCCAGCGGGGCGGCCGCCAGGGCCATAGATGCCTTCAGCAGGCTGCGGCGGGCAATCATTGGGCGTCCGCCAGGGGTTTGACGCGCAGCGATTCCAGATAGGTCTTGATGGCCCAGGCCGCTTCCTGCGACAGGATGCCCTCAAAGCCGGGCATGTAGACCGCGCCGTTGCGGGTCACGCCATGGCGGAAGTGGCCGACGAACCAGTCGTTCACGTCGCGCAGGCAGGCCTGTTGCTTCTTGGCGTCGCGCAGGGAGGCACAGTCGTCGTCCAGGTGACGCAGGTCGGGCGCGATGCCACCCGAGATCGCTTCCAGGCCATGGCAGCGGGCGCAGTTCTGGTTGAAACCCGACGAGCCGATGCGGATCGCCTCCGGGTTCTTGCTGTAGGGGTTGTCCACCCGCCATTCCTCGCCCAGCTTGGGCAGGTTGCCGGTGTCCACGGCCTGGGGCGTGACATCGCCGTGCGCATGCGCCACGCCGCTCAGGGCCAGCAACAGGGCGCCGGCCCACAGCAGAGGACGGCAGAAAAAGGAAGTCGGTTTCATGGTGTCTCCGGGTTTTTGTTGAAAAGCAGTGAGCACTTGTCAGCAAAGCGCATGCCAAGCCCCGTACCCTCGGGCGTGCTCCTGGGGCAACTCCGCATGACATGTGCCGCGTTGCGCTATAGCGTGGCAGGCCGCTGCTCCAATCTGTGACGCTGGACCGGGATTTGCTAGTCAAGCCTGTTGAGCGAGTCGAAATACGAGAAATGACAGCCCCCCAGGGCTGCAGGAGACAAATGCGATGAAACCCCTTGTGCCTCACGAGCTGCGCAGCTTTGCCCCTGTGCGCGCCACGATGAACAGCGACCTGGTCACCCTGGCCGAACCCCACGAAAGCGTCATTCGCGATTCGCACGATCGCTGCCTGGAGCTGGGCCTCAACCCGCGAGACCACATCGACTACTCGATGGAAACCCTGGCCGATTTCAAGCTGGCCCAGGAGCGCTGCGCCCGGCTGCAGGCCCAGGCCCTGCCGGTGATGGAGATGCTGCTGGAGCAGGTCAGCGGCACCGGCAACATCGTGTGCCTGGCCGACGACAAGGGCACCATCCTGATGTCGGCCGGCCACAGTGGCTCGGTCGATTTCGCTGAACGGGTGGCGCTGCGCCCCGGGGTCAGCTGGTCCGAGGCGGCCAAGGGCACCAATGCGGTCGGCACCGCCCTGGTCACCGAGCGAGACATCTTCGTCCATGCCAACGAGCACTACATCCAGTCCAACCACGTGCTCACCTGCTCGGCTTCGCCCATCATGGACCACTCCGGCGGTGTGATCGGCGTGCTCGATGTGACCGGCGAGCACGGCAGCTTCCACCCCCACACCATGGCCCTGGTGCGGGTCGCGGCCCGCACCATCGAGAACTACTGGTTCTGCGACAACTTCAGCCGCAACCTACGCCTGCATTTCCATTTCCGGCCCGAACTGATCGGCACCATGGTCGAGGGCGTGATCGCGCTGGGGGCCGACGGCAAGATCCTCGGCGTCAACCGCGCCGGCCTGCAACTGCTGGGCACCAGCAGCGCGGCGGCCCGCATCCAGGGCGTGCGCGTGGTGTTCGGCATGGACTTCGGCGCCCTCATGGACCGCTTGCGCAGCCACAGCATGGCCCCCTTGCAGATGCGCCTGCCCGATGGCCGCATGCTCTACGCCCGGGCCCAGTGCAACGATGCCTCGCTGGGGCAGCACTTCCACTTCGGCCAGCCTCGCGCCAACGAGGCCCGTGCCCACGCCACACCGACCAGCCCGGCCCCGGAGGCCGTGCCCGCGCCCGCGAGCTCGCGCGCAGCCACCGCCGCGCGCCACGCCCCCGACCTGAACGAGCTGGCCCGCGGCGATGCCCGCCTGGCCCAGGTGGTCGATCAGGTGCGTCGCGTGCTCGACCGCGACATCCCGATCCTGATCCTGGGCGAGACCGGCACCGGCAAAGAGGTGCTGGCCTCGGCCCTGCACGGTGCCAGCCAGCGCAAGGACCAGGCCTTTGTGGCCGTGAACTGCGCCTCCATCCCCGAAACCCTGATCGAGTCCGAGCTGTTCGGCTACGAGGAAGGCGCCTTCACCGGCGCCAAGCGACGCGGCTCGGCGGGCAAGCTGCTGCAGGCCCACGGCGGTACCCTGTTCCTCGACGAGATCGGCGACATGCCGCTGTCGCTGCAGGCCCGCCTGCTGCGCGTGCTGCAAGAACGCAAGGTGGTGCCGCTGGGCGGGCAGAAGGCCCATGACGTGGACATCAACCTGGTCTGCGCCACCCACCGCAATCTGCGCGAAATGATCGAGCGCGGCGAGTTTCGCGAAGACCTTTACTACCGCATCAACGGCCTGGCCGTCCGCCTGCCCCGCCTGAGCGAGCGCACCGACCTGCGCGCGGTGTGCCGGCGGCTGATCAGCCAGCTCTCGCCCCAACACCCGCTGGGCATCAGCGAAGAACTGCTGGCCGAGTTCGAGGCCCATGCCTGGCCCGGCAACCTGCGCCAGCTGCACAACGTGCTGCGCACCGCCTGCGTGATGGCCGGCACCGACCGCGAGATCACCCGGGTGCACCTGCCCATGGACTTCCTGGAAGACCTGAGCAGCGCCCGCAGCCAGCGCCAGCCCGCCCAGGCCGCCACCGCCGCCCCAAGCCTGCCGACCCAGGCCGCCGGCGGCAGCGAAACGGCCTCGCTGGGCGATGTGTTGCACGAGCTCAAGCTCAGCACCATCCGCCAGACCCTGGCCGCCTGCAACGGCAATGTCACCGAAGCCGCCAAGCGGCTCAACATCAGCCGCAACACCATCTACCGCAAGCTCAAGTCCGTGGGCGACCGCCCCGCCTGAGCCCCCAGTGCCCCCCGGGAAAACCAGGGCCGGCCGTGACACCGATGGCGCACCGGTGTCACACCTCGGATCTGCAACACCGTTGCAGGACACCACACGACAGGGACCGCGCGCCCCGGCACGCCCGAATCGCCCCTGTTCTGGGCTGACACAGTGCCCCTGAGGGCACCGCCCCCCCTGTAAACCCCTAGCGAGGCACCTGACAACCCATTTCGGCACGGGCTTTGCAGAACCACGGCATCGGCGATCCGCCTGTTCCGACCCTCACCCTGCCATGCTCTCCGTGCGCCACCTCAGCAAAAGCTACGGCTCCCGCCAGGCCCTCGACCAACTCGGGCTGACGCTGGCCCGCGGCCAGTTCTGCGTGCTGCTGGGGCCCAATGGCGCGGGCAAGTCGACCCTGTTCCAGTTGCTCACCGGCCTGTTCATGCCCGACGGCGGCGACATCGAAGTCGATGGCCTGAACCTGCGCCATGCCGCCACCCGCGCGCTGGCGCGCATCGGCGTGGTGTTTCAACAGCAATCCCTCGACCTGGACCTGAGCGTGCGCCAGAACCTGCTGTTCCATGGCGACCTGCATGGCCTGCCACGCGCCCTGTGCCGCGAACGCATCGCCAGCGATGCCGCCGGCCTGGGCCTGGACAAAGACCTGGACCGCCCGGTGCGCGAGCTCTCGGGCGGCACCCGGCGCAAGGTCGAACTGGTGCGCGCCCTGCTGCACCGCCCCGGCCTGCTGCTGATGGACGAGGCCACCGTGGGCCTGGACCCCCCTTCACGCCACGACCTGCTGCGCACCGTGCGCCAGGACGTGGCCCAACGCGGCACCTGCGTGCTGTGGGCCACCCACTGGGTCGAGGAAGCCGCCCAGGCCGACCGCGTGCTGGTGCTGCACCAGGGCCGGCTGGTGGCCGACGGCAGTCCGGCCGAAGTCACCCAGGCCCTGGGCGCCGACACCCTGGAGGCCGGCTTCATCCGGCGCACCGCCGCCCGCGGCTGAACGCCGCCCTGCCCTCTGCCACTGAACCGCCATGCCCCACTCTCTGCACTCCTCCACCCGCTGGCTTGCGGCCCTGGCCCTGGCCGGCCTGCTGCACGGCGCCGCCCTCGCCCAGACCCTGGCCCTGGTGTCCAGCGAAAAGGACAACGCCATCACGGTGATCCGCCTGGCCGACCTGCAGCTGCAAGCGCCCATCCCGACCTGCAAGCGCCCGCGCCACATGCAGCTCAGCGCCAACCGGCAGCAACTGCTGGTGGCCTGCAGCGACAGTGCTGCGGCCGATGTGATCGACATGCGCAGCCTCAAGTCGGTGGAGCATGTTCCCCTGAGCGACAGCCCCGAGATCTTCGACCTCTCGCCTGACGGGCGCACCTTCTACGTGTCCAACGAGGACGATGCCGCCCTCAGCATCGTCGACCTGGCCAGCCGCAAGCTCGTGGCCAGCGTGCCGGTGGGCCGTGAACCCGAGGGCGTGAAGGTCTCGGCCGACGGCAAGACCGTGTACGTGGCCTCCGAGGTGGCCAACAGCGTGCACGTGATCGACACCGCCAGCCGAAAGCTCGTCAAGACCCTTGCCGTGGGCCAACGCCCACGCCGCATGGCCTTGACCCCGGACGGCAAGGAGCTGTGGGTCACCAACGAGCTGGGCGCCAGCATCAGCATCATTTCGACGACCGAGCAAAAGCTCATCCACACCCTGACGCTGGACCTGAAAGGCGCCCGCGCCAGCGACATCACCCCGGTGGGCCTGCTGATCAGCCACGACGGCCAACGCGCCTTCGTGGCCATGGGGCGGGCCAACCATGTGGCCTTCATCGATGTGGCCAGCCGCCAGATCACCGAGCGCGTGCTGGTGGGCCGGCGCGCCTGGGGCCTGGCCCTGAGCCAGGACGAATCCCGCCTGTACGTGGTCAACGGCCTGTCGGACGACCTCACCGTGGTCGACGTGAAGGCGGCCCGGGCCCTCAAAAGCGTGCCCGTTGGGCGCGTGCCCCACACCGTGGTGCTGTACTGATGAGCACCGCCCGCACTTTGCACCGCCCGCTGCTGGCGATCGCCCTGGGCCTGGTCGCCACGGCCAGCCAGGCCGCGGCCTGGAACCTCATGCTGATAGAACAGGCCGACCCGCCTGCCTGGCAGCGCCAGCCCTTCGAACGTGCCTACCCCGGCCACAGCGGCGGCTCACTCAAGGCCGCGATTGCCCTCGGCCTGGAAGACGCCCAGTTTGAAACCCAGGCCGCCCAGACCACGCTCAAGCTGCAGACCGACGCCAGCCCCAGCCTGGAGGCCGCCCGCGAGGCCGCCCGCAAGGCCGAGAAGGCCGGCGCCCAGGCCCTGCTGCTGGACCTGCCCGCCGACTGGGTGCGCGCCGTGGCGGGGGTGGTCAAGCTGCCGGTGCTCAACCTCGGCGCGCGCGACCAGGCCCTGCGCGAACGCGACTGCCAACCCCAGCTGTTCCACCTGATTGCCAGCGAACGCATGCGTGCCGACGCCCTGGCCCAGGCCCTGGCCAGCCGCAAATGGAGCCAGGTGCTGCTGCTCAGCGGCAACGCCCCCGACGACGCGGTGCGCAGCGAGGTCGCCCAGCAGGCGATCCAGCGCTACGGCCTCAAGCTGGTGGCGCAGCGCCCCTTCAAACTCTCCACCGATCCGCGTGAGCGCCAGCTCGCCAACCCCTTGCTGCTGACCGGCGGCCTGGCCTACGACGTGGTCTGGGTGGTGGACAGCGATGGCGAGTTTGCCCGCAGCCTGCCCTTCAACACGGCCAGCCCGCGCCCGGTGGTCGGCGACGGCGGCGTGGTGGCCCTGGAATGGCAGGCCCAATACGAACGCTATGGCGCGCCGCAACTGTCGCGCCGCTTTCAGAAAGCCACCGGGCGGGCCATGCAAGCCACCGACTGGGCCGGCTGGGTGGCGGGCCGCGCCCTGGCCAATGCGGCGCTCACCTTGCGCCAGGCCGATCCCCAGGCCCTGCGCCAGGCCCTGGGCACGGTCAGTGTGGACGGCGCCAAGGGCGTGGCCCTGCAGTTTCGCCCCTGGGACCGGCAACTGCGCCAACCGCTGCTGCTCAGCGATGGTCAGGGGGTGCAGGCCCAGGCCCCGGCCGAAGGCGTGCTGCACCCGCGCAATGTGCTGGACACCCTGGGCGCCGACGAGCCCGAGAAACGCTGCAAGGGGCAGCCATGAACCTGTCACTGCGCCACCTTCTGCAGGCCATGCGCGCCATCGTCTGGCGCGAGCTGCTCAAGTTCTCGCGCCAGCGCGGGCGCCTGGCCTCGGCCCTGGTGCGACCGCTGCTGTGGCTGGCGGTGTTTGCCGCAGGCTTTCGCAATGTGTTCGGCGTCTCCATCGTCGAGCCCTACTCCACCTACATCCCCTACGACGTCTACATCGCCCCGGGCCTGATCGGGATGGTGATGCTGTTCAACGGCATGCAGTCCTCGCTGGCCATGGTCTATGACCGCGAGATGGGCCTGATGCGCCTGCTGCTGGTGGCCCCGCTGCCGCGTTGGTGGGTGCTGGCCTGCAAGCTGGCCGCCACCGCGGCGCTGTCGCTGCTGCAGGCCCTGTGCTTTGTGCTGATCGCCTGGGCCCTGGGCACCCCGCTGCCGCTGTGGGGCCCGCAACTGCCGGCCGTGCTGCTGGCCAGCACCAGCGCCGCCCTGATGCTGGGCGCGCTGGGCCTGCTGCTGAGCGTGCACATCAAGCAGCTGGAGAACTTCGCCGGCACCATGAACTTCGTCATCTTTCCGATGTACTTCATGTCCACCGCCCTGTACCCCCTGTGGAAGCTGCAGGAGTCAGGCGCCGAATGGGTGTACCAGGTGGCGCGCTTCAACCCCTTCACCCATGCGGTGGAATGGATCCGCTTCGCCTTCTACGGGCAGGCCGCGGGCGCCTCGCCCTGGGTGGTGCTGGGCACGGGCGCGCTGTGCTTTGTGCTGGCCTGCTGGGGCTACGACCCGCAGCGCGGCTTCGGCGCGCTCAGCAAGCGCGGGGGTGGTGCATGAGCCCGTGGCGCCCCCTGCGCCGCGGCCCGGCCGTGGTCGAGCCGCTGTGGCTTGAGTGGCTGGCCCTGGGCGGGTTGCTGGTGTTCGGCACCTGGCTGCTCGGTGTGCGCGGTGTGTGGGCCCTGCTGCTGCATGCCGACCCCACCGGCCTGACCCTGATCATCGTGGCCGTGTTTGCCTGCAGCACCGCCTGGTGCGGCAGCCGCGCCAGGGCCTTGCAGGCCCAGCGCCAGGCCCTGGAGGCCAGCCTGCGCCCCGGCAGCACCGGCCAGGGCTGGGCCCATGAGTACTGGCAGGCCAGCCGTCAACCCGGCGGCGATGCCGCCACGGCGCTGGAAGTGCTGCTGGAGCACAGCCACGGCCCGCACGGCACGGCCTGGTGGGTCAATGGCATCCAGCTCAAGCTGGGCTTGCTGGGCAAGGTGATCGGCTTTTGCATCCTGGCCCTGAACATCGGCCAGCTGCAGAGCCTGGACGCCAGCCAGTCCAGCGAGCTGCTGAAAAGCCTGACCACCGGCCTGGGCGTGGCCCTGCTGACCACCATGGTGGGCCTGGTCGCCAACATCGTGCTGGGCCTGCAGCTGACGCGGCTGGACCGCTATGCCGATCGCCTGGTGGCCGATTGCCAGCGACACGGGCTGACCCTGGGCCAGGCGGCGGCCCCATGAGCCAGCGCCACCGGCGCCAAGCGCGCGAACACGAGGTCGACCCCTTCTACGACATGTTGTTCAACATGCTGATCGCCTTCGTGTTCTGCTTTCTGATCGCGCTGCTGGTGATGAACCCCAAGGCCTTGAAGGCCGGCGACATCCCGTCCAAGGCCGAGTACGTGATCACCGTGTCCTGGCCCGACCTGAACCCCAACGACCTCGACACCTGGGTGCAGGACCCGGGCGGCAAGCTGGTCTGGTTCCGCAACCGGGAGGCCGGCCTGATGCACCTGGACCGCGACGACCGAGGCATGTCCAACGACGTCATCACCGTCAATGGCCGCCAGGTGGTCAACCCCCTGAACCAGGAGGTGGTCACCCTGCGCGGCATCGCCCCGGGCGAGTACACGGTCAACCTGCAGTACTACGAGACCCGCAACGGCCAGCCGGTGGATGCCACCGTCTCGGTGCTCAAGGTCAACCCGCGCGCCGAGGTGGTGTTCTACGGCACCCTGAAGCTCATGCGCCCCGGCGACGAGGTCACCGCCGTGCGCTTCACGCTGCTGCCCGACGGCAGCGTGGCCCACATCAACAACCTGCCCAAGACCCTGGTGGAACGCCTATGACCCTCGCCATCGAACTCGGCGCCGCCGTGCTGGCCCTGTTGTGTGCCCTGGCCCTGCTTTGGTCGCACTGGCCGGCCTGGCTCAAGGCCGCGCTGCTGCTGGGTGTGACCGTCTTCTACTTCTTCGCCCACGACGAGGTGAACAACATCGCCGGCTGGCCCAGCCCCAACCGGCTGCCCGAGCGCTTCCAGCTGCTGGCCGCGGTGATCGAAGAGCCCACCCAGCGCAACCCCGGCGCCCTTTACCTGTGGGTGAACGCGGTCGAAAACGGCCACCCCCTGCCCCAGCCCCGCGCCTACCGCCTGCCCTACACCAAGGACCTGCACGCCCTGCTCAACGACTCGCTGAAAAAGGTGCGTGAAGGCGTGAGCCAGCTCGGCACGCTGGAGCCACAACGCGGCCGCCCCGGCCTGTCGTGGCTGCGCCCGGGCAGCGACGAGCAGGTGGTGAAGCTGCGCGACATGCCCAAGCCGCAGTTGCCGGAGAAGTGAGCCATGTCGCTGCACCGCGCTCCCGCCTGGCTGATCTGCTGCGCCCTGGTCCTGCCCATGCTGCTGGCAGGCTGCAGCCGCACGCCCGCCAGCCAGGACTTCTTTCCCCTGGACAGCGGCCGCCATTGGACCTACACCGAAACCACCGAACGCGACAACGGCCAGCGCACGCAACGCAGCCTGCGCCTGGACAACCTGGGGCAGGAAACCCTGGACGACGCCCCCACCTGGCACCGCCACAGCGACGACGGCATGCACTACTGGCTGCGCAGTGACGACAGCGGCGTCTACCGGGTGGCCAGCCGCTTCGACCTCGATGAGTTCTACACCCCCGACGCCAGCCGGCGCTATGTGCTCAAGCAGCCGCTGAGCGTGGGCACCAGTTGGCAAGCCGACACCGCCCCCTACCTGCTGGAGCGGGCCCAGCAGTTTCCGCCCGAGATCCGCCACACGCACCCGGCCGTGCCCATGGTCTACCGCATCGAGGCCACCGACGAGGCCGTGGACACGGCGGCCGGCCGATTCGAGCACTGCCTGCGCGTGCAGGGCGTGGCCGCGCTGCACCTGTATGTGGATGCCGCCTCGGGCTGGAAAGACCTGCCCCTGATCACCCGCGAGTGGTACTGCCCCGGCGTCGGCCTGGTGCGCCTGAGCCGCGACGAACACACCGCCTCCAGCTTTGTCACCGGCGGCACCCTGACCCTGGACCTGCAATCATGGCCATGAGCCCCGCCCCCGTCCCCAGCGCCTTCTCTCGCCGCCAAGCCTTGCTGGCGGCGCTGTGCCCCCTGCTGGCCAGCCAGTCCGCTCAGGCCCAGCCCGGCAACCCCGGCGTGATCACGCTCTATGTGCCCTGGCCCGCCGGCGGCGCCACCGATGTCACGCTGCGCATGCTGGCCGAGCTGGCGGGCCAGCAACTGGGCCAGAAGATCATCATCGAGAACCGGCCCGGTGCGGGCGGCAGCCTGGCCATGCCCCTGCTGCAACAGGCGGCCCCCGACGGCAGCGTGCTGGCCCAGATGCCGCAGCCGGTCTTCCGCATCCCCTTTCTGCAGAAAGTGGCCTGGGACCCGATTCGCGACACCACGCCCCTGATCCAGATCAGCGGGGTCACCTTCGGCATCCTGGTGGCCAGCCACAGCCCGCTGCGCCACCTGGGCGACCTGCTCGACTTTGCGCGCAACCACCCGGGCGAACTCTCGGTGGCCACCAATGGCAACGGCACCACGCCCCATGTCGTGATGGAGGAGCTGCTGACCGAACAGGGCCTGCGCTACATCCACGTGCCCTACAAGGGCACGGCCGAGCAGATGCTGGCCGTGGCCGCCGGCCAGGTGATGGTGGGCGTCAATTCGAACGGCTTCGCGCCCTATGTGGACAGCGGGCGCCTGCGCCTGCTGGTGACCTTTGGCGACACCCGCACCCACCGCTGGCCCCAGGTGCCCACCCTCAAAGAGCTGGGCTACCCCATCGTGGCCACCTCGCCCTACGGCCTGGTGGGGCCGCGTGGCATGGCGCCCGAGCTGGTGCAACGCCTGCACGCGGCCTTCAAGGCCGCGCTGTTCCACCCGCGCCACCTGGCCGAGCTGGCCAAGTACGACCAAGAGCCCGCCTACCTGGGCCCGGCCGACTACGGCCGGGCCATGGCCCAGGCCTATGCCCTGGAGCGCCGCCAGGCCGAGCGCCAGGGCCTGATCGCCCCCAACGCCTGAGGAGGTCCGGGATGCCCAACGACAAACCATCCGTGCACCGTGGGCCACCGTGGCGGCGTGACCTGCTGGGCATGGGCGCCTGCGTGCTGCTGGGCTGGGTCGCCTCGGTGCAAGGCAACTGGTTCGAGCATTTCTCGCGCTTTGCCGAACGCCACGAACGCTGGCAGCTCGACGAATGGCCGCTCGGCCTGCTGCTGCTGTCGCTGGGCCTGGTGTGGTTTGCCGCACGGCGCCTGCGCGAACTGCAGGCCATGCTGGCCGAGCGTGAGGCGGCTGAGCAGCGCATTGCCGAGTTGCTGACCCACAACCAGCACCTGGCACGCCAGTTGATCCGGGTGCAGGAGGCCGAGCGGCGCAGCATCGCGCGCGAACTGCACGACGAGTTCGGCCAGGGCTGCACGGCCATCCGCATCGAGGCCCGATTGCTCAACCGCCCCGAAGCACCGGAGGCCGTGCGCCAGGGCGCGCAGCGCATCGCCCGCAGCGCCGAGCACCTGTACGGCCTGGTGCGTGAGCTGTTGGTGCGCCTGCGCCCGCACAGCCTGGACAGCCTGGGCCTGGAGGCCGCCCTGCACGAGCTGTGCGAGGGCTGGGAGGCGCAGACCGGCCTGGCCTGCCGGCTGCAGACCCAACTGCCCGAACAGCCGCTGGACGATGCCGTGGCCGTGACCCTGTTCCGCCTGGTGCAGGAGGGCCTGACCAACATCGCCCGCCATGCCGGGGCCGACGAAGCCTGCGTGCACCTGCAGGCCGCCCAGTGGCCCGACCAGCCCTTGCAGCTGCAGATCGAAGACAACGGCTGCGGCCTGCCCGGCGCGGCCAACGATGAAGACTCGGCCCCGCCCCGCACGGGCTTCGGCCTGGCCGGCATGCGCGAACGCGTGGCCGCCCTGCACGGCCAGTTGCAGTTCGACAGCGCGGCCATGGGCGGACTGCGCATCCACGTCACCCTGCCCGCGGAGCACGCCGCATGATCCGCATCCTGCTCATCGACGACCACCCCGTGGTGCGTGCCGGCTACCGCCGCCTGCTGGAGCAGGAAAGCGATCTGCGGGTGGTCGCCGAATGCGCCGACGCCGACAGCGGCTACGCCGCCTTTGTGCGCGAGCAACCCGACCTCAGCATCACCGACCTCTCGCTGCCCGGCGCCAGCGGGCTGGATGCGCTGCGCCGCATGCGGGCCCGCCAGCCCGACGCCTGCGTGCTGGTGTTCAGCATGCACGACTCGCCCCACGTGGTGCGACGCGCCCTGCAGGAAGGGGCGCGCGGCTTTGTCAGCAAGAACGCCGAGCCCGAGAGCCTGATCGCGGCGGTGCGCACGCTGCGCCAGGGCCAGCGCTACCTGAGCCCCGACCTGCCGGCCAGCCTGCTGCGCGAGGCCGCGCCCTGCGATGACCAGCTCGCCAGCCTGAGCTCGCGCGAGTTCAGCGTGTTCCGCCTGCTGGCCGAAGGGCGCAGCGCTGCGGAATGCGCCGAGCTGCTCAAGCTCAGCCCCAAGACCGTGGCCAATGTGCAGACCCTGGTGAAAGAAAAGCTGCAGGTCAGCACCTCGGCCGCGCTGGTGCACCTGGCGCTGCGGCAGGGCCTGATCCCTGGCGCCATGACGGCCAGCGCCGTCTGAGGCCCGGGGTGCAGCGCGGGAATTTTTCCCTGGGCTGCCAGCGTGCACGGCGCTAACTTTCAGCACTGGAGACAACCCGCTTGGCGCCCGCCGTTTTCCATGAGGCGAGCGCCCCAAGGCCCCACCAAGAGATCCACCGTGAACACCCAGTGCCTGCCCCAACGCCCCCTTCCTGCCGCTCGCCCCCTGCGCCTGCGCGTGCTGACCTCGGCCCTGTGCGCCCTCGGCTTTCAATCGTTGGCCTGGGCCGCCGACACCTTGGAGCTGGCCCAGCTGAGCACCGTCGAGGTGGTGGGCAGCACCCCCATCGACGGCATCGGGGTGCCCTTGGCCCAATTTCCAGCCAATGCCCAGAAGGTCACCGCCCAGGAGGCCGCAGCCCAGGACGCAAGCAACCTGGCCGAGCTGCTCAACAACAGCCTGGGCTCGGTCAGCGTGAGCAATGGCAGCGGCAGCCCCTACCAGAACGATGTGAACTACCGCGGCTTCCAGGCCTCGTCCCTGCTGGGGGCGCCGGTGGGCCTGTCGGTCTACTTTGACGGCGTGCGCATGAACGAGCCCTTCGGCTCCATCGTCAACTGGGACCTGATCCCCATGAACGCCATCGCGGGCGTGGACGTGCTGCCGGGCTCCAACCCCCTGTTCGGGCTCAATACCCTGGGCGGGGCCCTGGTGGTGAACACCAAGAACGGCCAGGACAACGCGGGCACCTCCCTCACGGCCCTGGCCGGCTCGTTCCAGCGCAAGGCCCTGCGTTTTGAGACCGGCTGGGCCGACGCGGCCTTGGGCACCGACCACTTCATCGCCGGCAACTGGGACCAGCAGGCCGGCTTTCGCAGCCACTCCAGCTCAGAGGTGCGCCAGCTGTTCGGCAAGACCCGCTGGCGCGGCAACGGCGGCAAGACGCGCCTGGAGCTGTCGCTGACCGCGGCCGACACCGTGCTCAAGGGCACCCAGGCCCTGCCCATGGACATGATGGCCAACCCCGGCGCCGCCTACACCTGGCCCGACAGCACGGCCAACCAGCTGTTCATGGCCAAGCTCAAGGGCAGCCACTGGCTCAGCGATGAGCAGCAGCTCAGTGCTCAGTTCTACCTGCGCCAGGGGCGCAGCCGCAACGTGAACAGCAATGCCGAGCTCGACGACGGCTGCCTCAACGACGATGGCAGCCTGGCCCTGTCGGGGGGCAGCCCCAAATGCGGCAACAAGGCCCCCAACGGCACGGCCACCAATGCCGTCACCTCGGCCGCCGCCCAGGGGTTGGGCTTTGCCCGCTGGAGCAGCAGCATCAACACCAGTGTGGTCGAATCGCTGACCCGGCAGCAGGGCTGGGGCAGCAGCGTGCAGTGGTCCGACTTCCAGCAACGCCTGGGCCGCGACAACACGCTGCAGATCGGTGCCAGCTGGGACAGCGCGCGCATCACCTACGACCAGACCCGCACCCTGGCCCGCCTGGTCGACTACCAGACCGTGGAAACACCCAACCAGACCTACGGCTTCACCGCCGATGGCAAGGCCCCCTCGGCCAGCAACCCCTTGAGCTTCAGTGGTTCCAACCTGCTGGGTTCAGTGAACCTGGTCTCCACCACCCACCAGTTCAGCACCTACCTGAGCAACACCTTGCAGGCCAATGAGCGCCTGAGCCTGACGGCCGCCGGCAGCTTCAATGCCACCGTCCTCAACCAGAGCGGCGCCAGCAAGCAGTACCTCAACGACGATGGTGGCTACAGCTGGACCGATGCGGTCAGTGGGGTCAGCTACTACAACCCGGCCTACCTCGGCGCCTACCAATACTCGAACAGCACGGCCAGCGGGGTCAAGGGCTCGGCCAATGGCATCCCGGCCGGGGCCGTGGCGGGCCCCGAATCGCACAGCCTGTATGGCAAGCACCACTACCAGCGCTTCAACCCCTCGTTCGGCTTCAACTACCAGCTGGACCGCAGCACCGGGGTGTTCGGCCAGTACAGCGAAGCGATGCGGGCGCCGACCTCGATCGAACTCTCGTGCGCCGACCCCAAGAGCCCCTGCGCGCTGCCCACCGGTTTCAATGGCGATCCCGACCTGCAGCCCGTGGTGGCCAAGACGGTGGAGCTGGGCGCACGCGGCAGTTTCGGCCCCCAGGGGCACTGGAATGCGGCGGTCTATGACACCCGGCTGAGCAACGACATCCAGTTCATCGCCACCTCCTCCTCGCTGGGGTACTTTGCCAACGTGGGCAACACCGAGCGCCGCGGGCTGGACCTGGGCGCGCAGACCCGCCTCAAAGACCTGTCCCTGTCGGCCAACTATGGCTGGGTCGACGCCAGCTACCGCTCCGCCTTCACCACAGCCAGCGGCCAGAACGTGGTCAGCGGCAACCGGATCCCGGGCATCGCCCGCCAGACCCTGAAGCTGCGCGCCGCCTGGCAGGCCAGCCCCAGCCTGCTGCTGGGCAGCCAGCTGATCCTGGCCGGCGCGCAGATCGCCCACGGCAATGAAAGCAACCAGACCCCGGGCGGCACGGTGCCGGGCTACGGCGTGCTCAACCTCGACGCCCACTGGCGCCTGAGCCCGGAGCTGCAACTCAACGCCCAGCTCAGCAACGCCCTGAACAAGCCCTACGCCACCTACGGCATGTCGGGCCTGCGCAGCGTCTACACCCTGGCCAGCCAGCAGTTCATCACCCCGGCCGCACCGCGCGCCCTGTGGGTGAGCTTGACGTATACCTTTGGGGGCGGCGCCAAAAAGTGACGGTCAGAGCGATGCCACGGTGAGCGCAACCAGGCATCGACGGCACCAGCGCAGGATCACACCTGCACCAATCCCGGCGTGGCCTGCCAGCGACCCGCCTTGTCGACCACCAGCACGTCCACCTCCCACTGCGGAGCCAGTTGCAGGGCGCCTTCGAAACCGGCCACGAACATCACCTTGGTCAGGGCGTCGGCCAGCGCACACGACGAGGCCGCCACGGTGACGGCGGCCAGCCCGGTGGGCGAGTAACCGGTGTGGGGGTCGAAGATGTGGTGGTGCCGGCGGTCGGCGCTGAAGGTGGTCTGGTTGTCGGCCGAGGTAGCGATGCAACGCCCCCCCAGGGCCAGCCGGGTCAGCATGGCGCTTTCGTCGCGCGGGTTGGCGATGCCCAGCACCCAGCTGCGCTGCGCATTGGGCCGGCCCAGCGCGGCCCACTCGCCGGTGTTGATCAGCGCATGCTCGATGCCGTGCTCGCGCAAGGTGGCACGCACCCGGTCGGCCGCGTAGCCCTGGGCAATGCCGTTGAGTGTGACGGCCATGCCCGGCACGCCCAGGCTGATCTGCCGCGGATCCAGCTGCAACTGGCGCCAGTCGACCTTGGCACGCGCCTCCGACACCGCCTGGGTGCTGGGCAACTGGCCCTCGCGGCCGGCCGCCTCGAAGGCCTCCCACAGAGGCTGCACCGTCACATCGAAACTGCCCTGGCTGCGCGCCGACACCTGCTGGGCCAGCTGCAGCACTTGCAGCAGGTCGGGATCGGGCTGGCGCAAACGCCCGCTGCGGTTCAGGCGGCGCAGCGCGCTGTCGGGCTGGAACAGGCTCATCTGCGATTCGATGTGGCGCAGCGTGGCCACCGCCGCGTCCAGCGCGGCTTCGGCCATCACGGCCTCGCGGTGTGCCACCCGCAGCGAGAGCACCGTGCCCAGCGCCACCATCGAGCGGTCGCGCCAGACCAGCCCCTCCAGGGCCAGGTCGCTGGCAAAGCGGCGCGGCGCCCGCCGCTCGGTGCCAAAGGCCCGGCCCAACATGCCGGTGGCCCCCAGCCCCAGGCTGGTCTGCAAGAAAACGCGCTTGTTCATGTTGTCTCCTCCTGAATCGGGATCGGTTGCAGCGGGATCACTCGGGCGCTGCCCGCCTGGCGTTGTTGCTGGATGCGCGGCACACACAGGCTGTCGCTCTCGTAGATCACCACACAGTCCAGGCACTGAAAGCACTCGTCGTAGTCCACCTGGCCCGGGCGCTCGATGGCCTGGTAGGCGCAATCGCTGCGGCAGCGCTGGCAGGGCTGGCCACACTCGCTGCGCCGGGCGATCCAGTCGAAGCGGCGCAGCCGCCCCAGCCAGACCATGCCCGCCCCCAGCGGGCACAGGTAGCGGCAGTAGCCCTTGTAGAAGAAGGCACCGAAGCCCACCAGCGCCAGTGCCCACAGCACATAGGGCCAGGCCCGCACAAAGTTCAGCGTGATGCTGGTCTTGAAAGGCTCAACCTCCACCAGGCGATCGGTCCAGGTGACCGACAGGCAGGCGCTGATCAGGATGACGATCAGCACCGCGTGCTTGACCCGCTTGAGGCGCCGGTCCCAACGCTCGGGCACCCGGCGCGCGCGCAGGCCCAGCCGACGCGCCAGCTGGCTGCTCAGGTCTTGCAAGGCGCCAAAGGGGCACAGCCAGCCGCAGAAGGTGCCGCGCCCCCACAGCACCAGGCTCACCAGCACAAAGGCCCACAGCGACACCGTCATGGGGTCGTAGAGGAAGAAGTCCAGGCTGCGTCGCGCCAGCAGCGCCTGCAGCAAGGCCGTCAGGTTGACGATGGACAGCTGCCCCTGGGCAAACCAGCCGATGAAGCCCAGGGTGAACAGCAGGTAGCCATTGCGGAACCAGCGCAGGCGCTGGGGGTGGCGGCTCAGGCGCTCGGGCCGACTCAGCACCACCGCCAGCACGGCCAGCGCCAGGGCCAGCACCGCCAGCTCCCAGGCGCCGCTGATCCAGATGCTGTGCCAGGTCTTGCTGTCGCTGGCGCCGGCCTCCACGTAGGCCTCGGGCAGGCGCACGCTGAAGTCAAAGCTGCGCCGCACCTTCTCGGGGTAGATGGCGCCCTTGCTGCGCGTGACCTGCAGGCCGAAATCGAGCGGCTGGGCCGGGTCCAGCCCGGCTGCACCGATGACGCGGAACACCCGCCACTCGGCCCCCTGCAAAGACGCCGGCAATCGAAGCTTCAGGTCCAGATCCAGATCGCGCATCTCCAGCGGCAACTTCTGCTGTTGCAGGGTCAGGCGATCGGGCACGGCACCCCGCACAAAATCTTCGCCCAGCATCGAATAGCGCCCGTCGGCCAGCAACAGCAGCGCGTGGTCGCCCGGCTCCAGGAGCCGGTTCAAGGTCTCCCAGCCCAGGGGAGGCAACAAGTTGCGCCCCACGGCCGGTACGCTGAGCCAGGCAAAGTGCAGGTCGACAAAGCGCTCATCGGGGCTGGCCAGGGCCTGCGGGTCCTGGCCCTCGCCCACGGTGCCGGCAAAGGCCTGCTCGATGTCGCGGTTGAGAAAGCGCCGGCTGGCCACCAGACCGGCCTTCTGCAGGCCAGCCCAATCAAGCGGCTGGAACACGCCGGGGCGGATGTGGGCGATCAGATCGGGGTCGCGCCCCTCGCCAAAGCCCAGGCGGGCGCGCGCCACCTTCAGTGAGGCCGACAGCAGCGACTGGTTCAGGATGCGCACCGAGGCCGTGGCCTTGGCCACCCCGTCGATGCTGACGTTGCTGCCCAACCGATCACCCCGGCCCTGCGACGCGCCGATGCGGATGTTCTGCGTCAGCGACAGGCCTTTGTACTGCTCGACAAAGGCATGCATGGGGGCCTCGCCCAGGCCGTCCAGAAACACCGGCTCGTGTTGAGACAACACGCGCACATCCATGAAGCGGCCCTTGGCATCGAGCAGCACCAGCAGGTTGAACGGGGTGCCCGAGAAGCCGGGCAAGGGCGCCAGGTCGATTGACTCGAAGGCATAGGCCACCACGGGGGTGGCGGTGGCGTCCTGTTTGAGGAGGGGCCAGACCGGCAGGTCACTGGCCTTCTCGCCGACGATGAGCGGCGAAGGAAAGGCCTTCTCCATCGCGGCCCGGTCCATCACGCCGGCCTGGGCCAGGCCAGCCAGGGCCCACAGGCACAGGGCGAGCAGCATCGCCCACCCGCCCAGGCACGCCACGCGACCCCGGGTTTTCACGGAGCGGGACGGGCCCACAGCAGCGCTTGTGACACGCGGACGACTGCAACAGTCGCGACAAGGCCATCGATTCATTCTGGTACAGCTCTCCGGGTATTCACGGAGCCCTCGCGGGGCTCGGATTCACGCTGCACCGCACCTTGCCGGCATCGTTGCAGCCCCTCACCGGTCCAGGCCTTCACCCCTGAGTGAAAGCCCCCGAAAACCCCGCACCGCAAGGGAAAAAATCCCGCATTCCTGGGTCTTGGCCCGACCGGCAATGGGGTTCTTCATTGCAGGTTTCGGGCCTGCGCCCTCCGGGTTTCCACCGAGCCCGAGGGGCTGGCCGCCAGGCCTGAAAAGACTGGTACGCATATTGCGGAGAAGGCCGCCGGGTACATGTCGTTTCACCCAGGATGAGTACAACGAGGAGATCAAGATGAAACTGAAATTGTTGGCCGCTTTGATGGCCGTGGGCATGGGCGTCGGCAACCAGGCAGCGCATGCCGTGGTGACGCAGGAGATGGTGGACAACGCCGCCACAGACACCAAAGAGGTGTTGACCTGGGGCTTGGGCACGGAAGGGCAGCGCTACTCGCCGCTCAAGCAGGTGAACACCGACACGGTGAAGCGCCTGGTGCCGGCCTGGAGCTTCTCCTTCGGGGGCGAAAAACAGCGCGGCCAGGAATCACAGCCGGTGATCCACAACGGCAAGATGTTCGTCACGGCGTCGTACTCGCGCATCTACGCGCTGGACGCCGCCACCGGCCAGAAGCTCTGGAAATACGAGCACCGCCTGCCCGAAGGCATCATGCCCTGCTGCGACGTGGTCAACCGCGGCGCCGCCCTGTTTGACAACCTGGTGATCTTTGCCACGCTGGACGCCCAACTGGTGGCCCTGAACCAGGACAGCGGCGACGTGGTCTGGAAGGAAAAGATCGACGACTACCACGCCGGCTACTCGGCCACGGCCGCCCCCATCGTGGCCAACGGCCTGCTGCTGACCGGCGTGTCGGGCGGTGAGTTCGGTGTGGTGGGCCGCGTCGAAGCGCGCGACCCCAAGACCGGTCGCCTGGTCTGGACCCGCCCCACCGTGGAAGGCCACATGGGCTACACCTACGACAAGGACGGCAAGGCCATCGAAAACGGCATCTCGGGCGAGACCAACAAAAGCTGGCCCGGCGACCTCTGGAAAACCGGCGGCGCGGCCACCTGGCTGGGCGGCACTTACGACAAGCGCACGGGCCTGGCCTACTTCGGCGCCGGCAACCCCGCGCCCTGGAACAGCCACCTGCGCAAAGGCGACAACCTGTTCTCCAGCTCCACCGTCGCCATCGACGTGAAGACCGGCCAGATCAAGTGGCACTACCAGAACACGCCGAATGACTCCTGGGACTTCGACGGGGTGAACGAGTTCATCACCTTCGACATGGACGGCAAGCGCGTGGGTGGCAAGGCCGACCGCAACGGCTACTTCTATGTGAACGACGCCACCACCGGCAAACTGATCAATGCCTTCCCCTTCGTGCGCAAGACCACCTGGGCCAACGGCATCGACCTGAAGACCGGCCGCCCGAACTTCGTGCCCGAAAACCGCCCGGGCGATCCGACCGCCGGGGCGGACGGCAAGAAGGGCAGCGCCGTGTTCGCCGCCCCAGGCTTCCTGGGCGGCAAGAACCAGATGCCCATGGCCTACAGCCCGGACACCAAGATGTTCTACGTGCCGTCCAACGAATGGGGCATGGAGATCTGGAACGAGCCCATCGCCTACAAGAAGGGCGCCGCCTACCTGGGTGCCGGCTTCACCATCAAGCCACTCAACGAGGACTACATCGGTGCCCTGCGCGCGGTGGACCCGAAGAGCGGCAAGATCGTGTGGGAAGTCAAGAACAACGCCCCGCTGTGGGGTGGCGTGATGACCACCGCCGGCAACCTGGTGTTCTGGGGCACCCCCGAAGGCTTCCTGAAGGCCGCCGATGCCAAGACCGGCAAGGTGGTGTGGCAGTTCCAGACCGGCTCGGGCGTGGTGGCCCCCCCGGTCACCTGGCAGAAGGATGGCCAGCAGTACGTGGCCGTGGTCTCGGGCTGGGGCGGCGCCGTGCCGCTGTGGGGTGGCGATGTCGCCAAGCGCGTGAACTTCCTGGAGCAAGGTGGCAGCGTGTGGGTGTTCAAGCTGTCTGACATCAAGTAAGCAGCGCTGACACCGCTTTAGCCTGCGCGCCGCGGCGGGCCCCGATCTCCGGGGCCCGCCGCGGCTTTTTTCATGGGCACACAGGCGGGACATCATCGATCCGCCTCAGAACTTCAGCACGGCCTTCACGCCCATCACCCAGTTGCGCCCCGGCGCCGGTTCGTAGAACTGGCTGTTGGCCTGGTTGACGATGAGCGAGCCCACATAGGCCCGGTCGGCCAGGTTGTCGACCCGCAGGAACTCGGTGAGCTGCCAGGCCCCCACTTGCTGGCGGGCCACCACGCGGGCATTGAGCACACCGTAGCCGCCCGCGAACGCGGTGTTGGCATCGGAGGCGGCCATGTTGCCCACCAGGCGCGCCTCGACACCGGCCTCCCAGGCCTTGTCGGGCTTTTGCCAGACCAGTTCGGTGAACAGGCTGCGCCCAGGCACGCCCGGCAGACGCCGGCCGGCGGCGATCAGCACCGGGGTGGCGGCGGCGTAGCTGGTGTAGGCCTGGTCGACCGTGGCGCTGAGAAAGCTCAGCGCGGTGTTGGAGCGCAGCTGCCACGGCAGCTCGGCCGCCAGGCTGAGTTCGAAGCCCTGGCGGCTGGTGCGCGGCGCGTTCATGAAGGCGGTGCGGCCACTGTTGCTGGCGGCGATCACGATGTCGTTGCGGGTCTTGGACGAGAACACCGCGGCCTGCCCGCGCACGCCCTGGGCCAGCTCGGTCTTCAGGCCCAGTTCGATCTGATGCGTGCTGGCCGCCTGCAGGCTGAAGTTGCCGGTGTTGGCCACGCTGGGGTTGATCAGCGCGGCCGGGGTGTAGGCCAGCTGGTTCAGCGTGGGGGTGTCAAAGCCGCTGCCATACGAGACATAGACATTGGTGTCGTCGCGCAGGTAGTGCTGCCACGACAGCATGCCGGTGGTGGCGCGGAAGCGGCTCAGGCCGGTGCCGGGCTGCTTGTTGTTGCTTTGCGAGCCCAGCTCGGTGCTGGAGTGGCGCAGGCCCGCGCTCACGGTGTCGCGCTCGCCCAGGCGCAGCTCGGCCTGCAGGTAGGTGTCGAGGTTGCTGGCGTACTGGCTCAGGTCCTGGTTGGTGGCCGTGCTGGGCTGGGCCTGGCCAGCCACGTTGTTGGCGGTCAGGCGGCGGTCGTTGTTGCGGTTGCTGTCCAGCCCGGCCACCCATTGCAGGGGCAGGCCGGCCAGTGCGGTCTTCTGCTGCCAGTGCAGGTCCAGGCCATAGAAGGTGCGGGCCAGGTTGATCACGCCGTTGTTGGCCGGTGTGAGGCCGGTGAGCGCCGAGCCGGCGAGAAACTGCTGGGTCTTGCGCTCGCCGTAGTAGGGCGAGATCACCAGGGTGTTGCTGGCATCGAAGGCGTGGGTGAGCACCATGCCGCCCTGCGTCTGGCGCATCGTCTTGCGGGTGTCATAGGCCAGGGCGAAGTTGCCGGGCTGGGTGCGGTTCTGCTGCAACTGGGCCGCGGTCAGGCCCAGCGGGTCTTGCGCGCTCAGATCGACCTGGTTGGCCACCAGCTGCACCTGGGTGCCGGTGGCCAGCGTGAAGCCCAGCTTGGCATTGGTGTTGTCACGCGTGGCCGCGCTGTGCTGGCGGTAGCCGGTGCTCTCGAGCTTGCCAGTGTTGAGCACGTAGTTGATGCCGTCCTGCTCGCCCGTGGCCTTGAGGCCGTACTTGCGCAGGCCATAGGAGCCGGTTTCGAAGTAAGGCGTGAGCTGCAGGCCGGGCTGGCCTTTTTCGGTGAAGACGCTGATCACGCCGCCCGAGGCATTGCCATACAGCACCGAGAACGGCCCGCGCAAGACCTCGATGTGGTCGGCCGAGGCCAGGTCGATGTGCGAGATCTGGCCCTGGCCGTCGGCCACCGTGCCAGGGATGCCGTCCACCAGGATGCGCAGGCCGCGCGCGCCGAAGGTGGAGTTGGCGCCAAAGCCGCGCGAGGAGATCTGCAGGTCCTGCGCGTAGTTCTGGCGGTTCAGCGCGTACAGGCCCGGCACCCGCACCAGCGACTCCGACAGGTTGGCCTGGGCCTGGCCCTCCTGGATCTGATCACGCGACACGAGGTTGACCGAGGCCGCGGTGTCCATGATCTTCTGCTCGGCGCGGCTGGCCGAGACCACCACATCGGACAGGCTTTGCGCGGCGGCGCCGCCCGCCAACAGGCAACAGCACAGGGCGGCACCGGCCGTGGCCGTGCAACGGAATCGGGAGGGCACAAGAAAATGAGGGGGCTGGCAAAGAGAGGACATGGGGTTCAGCAATCGGTGAAGGCCACGCAGCGGAGACAGCCCGCTGCATCGGAACCCAGTGTGCGCAATCGGCGCCCCCGACGCCATCGGTGAGATCTGCATTTGGGGCTCATGATTTTCATGAAACGGCCACCGCTACGGGCAAACCCGGGTGTCCATGGGCGCTAGCATCAGCGATATGCCGAACCCCGCCCCCTGCCCCGCCCGGAGCGCCCCCCCATGAGCCTGCGCCTGCAAGTGAACCTGATCATCACCGTGCTGCTGGGGCTGATGGCCTCGCTGCTGGTGGGCCTGCAGATCGACAACACCCGGCGCAGCGTGCGCGACGAGGTGGACGGTGCCAACGTGGTGGCCAGCCAGTTGCTGGGCCGGGTGAACTGGGTGTATGGCTACGGCGGCCTGGACGGCATGCGCGAGTTCCTCAATGGCGTGGGCCGGGTGCGCGCCAACGACATCCAGCTCTTCGATGCGCTGGGCCAGCAGCTGTACCGCTCGCCCCCATCCCCCTACAAGCCCGGACGCGAGGCCCCGGGCTGGTACACCCGGCTGGTGTCACCCCCCCTGGCCCCCCGAGAAATTGCCTTGCCCAGCGGCCGCATCGTGCTGTACGCCGACCCCTCGCGGGCGGTGCTGGACGGCTGGGACGACCTGCTGCCCATGCTGGGCGGGGTGCTGGCCGGCTTTGCACTGGCCAATGCCGCGGTGTGGGCCTTGATGGGCCGCGCGCTGAAGCCGCTGCAGCAGGTGGCCGAAGGCCTGCGCGCCATGGAGGGCGGCCACTATGCGATCCGCCTGCCCGAGCAAGGGGGCCGCGAGCCGCGCCTGGTGGCCCAGGCCTTCAACCGCATGGCCCAGGCAGTGCAGGACAAGGCCGAGGCCCAACGCGCCGCCCAGGAAGCGCGCCAGGCCCTGGCCGAGAGCCGCGAGCTGGCCCAACTGGTGCACGCCCGCATCGAAGAAGAGCGCGGCGCGATCGCCCGTGAGTTGCACGACGAACTGGGCCAGCAGATCACTGCCATCAAGAGCGCGGGCCTGACCATCCAGCGCCGCCTGGGGCCTGGCGATCCAGCCCTGAGCCAGTCGGCCCAGCTGGTGCTGAGCTGTGCCGACCACATCTACGAAGGCATGCATCGGCTGGTGGCCCGCCTGCGCCCCCTGGCACTCGACCCCTTCGGCCTCGGCGACGCCTTGCAAGACCTGCTGGGCGACTGGCGCCAGAGCCACCCAGGCCTGCAGTTCTCACTGCGGCTGGAGGGCCCGCTGGACAGCCTGGACGAGGCCACCGCCAGCGCCGCCTACCGCATCGTGCAGGAGGCCGTGACCAACGCCCTGCGCCACGCCCAGGCGCAGCACATCGAGGTGGCAGTGACCGTGCAGGCACAGAGCGTGCTGCTGTGGATCGCCGATGACGGGCAGGGGCAACTGGATGACCTGCACGCGCCGCGCCACTACGGCGTGGCCGGCATGCGCGAACGCGCCCAGGCCCTGGGCGGCGAGCTGGTGTATGAACAACGCCCCACGGGCGGCCTGGCCCTGCGCGCCCGGCTGCCCCGCGCGGGCCTGAAGGGAGATGGCGCGTGAGGGTGATGCTGGTGGATGACCACGCCGTGGTCCGCATGGGATTCAAGCTGCTGCTGCAGGCCGAACCCGACATCGAGGTGGTGGCCGAGGCCGACAGCGGCGAGGCGGCCTGCCAGGGCGTGGCCGCGGCCGCCCCCGACGTGGTGGTGATGGACCTGTCGATGGCCGGCATGGGCGGGCTGGAGGCCATCAAGCGGCTGCTGGCACACCTGCCGCAGCTGCGCATCCTGGCGCTGTCGGCCCATGAGGACACCAGCCACTCGCGCCGCGCCCTGCAGGCCGGGGCCCTGGGCTACCTGTCCAAGCGCAGCGCGCCCGAGGCCTTGATCGACGCCCTGCGCAGCATCGCCCGCGGCCAACGCTACCTGGATGCCGCCATTGCCCAGCGCATGGCCATGCAAGACCTGGACGGGGGCCCCCAGGGGCCCCTGGGTCAGTTGTCGGCGCGCGAGTTCGAGGTCTTCATGCAGCTCGCACGCGGCCAGTCGGTGGCCCAGATCTCGGAGGCCCTGAAGCTCAGCGCCTCCACCGTGGGCACCCACCTCTACAACGTGAAACAGAAGCTGGGCCTGGGCAACCAGGCCGAGATGACGCTGCTGGCCTTGCGCCACGGGCTGATCGACGTGGGCAGTTGACCTCACAGGCCGTCAACACGCCCCAGGGAAAGCCCCTGGCCGCCTGCTCCAGGCTGACACACCGGGAACAGGCTCGGGCAAGCCCAAGGCACACATCGGGCGGCAGATCTGTCACAGAGGGCATGCCAAGCGCCGCGGATGCGCCCGGATCCCCCGTCTTCAGGGCCTGGCACGTCTGTTGCAAAAAGTCCGGCATTCCCATACCCAGACCAGGAGACCTCCGTGACCGCACCCAGCACCCGCCGCCAGTTCATCTGCCACCTCGCCGTCGCCAGCAGCGCCCTGGGCGCCACAGCCGCCCAGGCCCAGGCCGGCGCCCATGTGGACGAAGCCAGCGACCAGGCCATGGCCTTGGGTTACAAGCACGACACCAAGCACGTCGATGCCAAGAAATACGCCCAGCACACGCCGCAGCAGCGCTGCCACAACTGCTCGTTCTACCAGGGCAAGCCCACCGACGACTGGGGTGGCTGCGCCATGTTCGGCCGCAAGCACGTGGCTGGCAACGGCTGGTGCTCGGCCTGGAACAAGGCCCCGGGCTGAAGCGCCCGCCGGGCGCCTGCCTCGGGGTTTGACGCATGGCAGGGCGGCCCGAGGCGGCCTACCATGGCCTTCACACCGGAGGAGACCCGCCATGCCCTGCGTCCGCTATGAAGCCGCCGACCCGATCTGCACCATTACCCTGAACCGCCCCGACAAGCGCAACGCCGTCGATGGCGTGGTGGCCGGCGAACTGCGCGAAGCCTTTGAACGCTTTGAGGCCGACCCCGCGCTGCGGGTGGCGGTGCTGACCGGGGCCGGCGGGCATTTCTGCGCCGGGGCCGATCTGAGTGCCGTCGGCGACCCGGCACGGCGCAACGAACTCGATCCCGAGGGCGGGGGCAGCGGGCCCATGGGCCCCACCCGCATGGCGCTGAGCAAGCCGCTGATTGCCGCGATCCAGGGCTATGCCGTGGCCGGCGGCCTGGAGCTGGCCTTGCTGGCCGATCTGCGCGTGGCCGATGAAGAGGCCACGCTGGGCGTGTTCTGCCGGCGCTGGGGCGTGCCCCTGATCGACGGCGGCACCGTGCGCCTGCCCCGCCTGGTGGGCATGGGCCGGGCGCTGGACCTGATCCTGACTGGGCGCCCCGTGGGCGCAGCCGAAGCCTTGGCCATGGGGCTGGTGAACCGCGTCACACCGCCCGGCCAGGCCCTGGCCGTGGCGCAGGCCCTGGCACTTGAGATCGCGGCCTTTCCGCAGCAATGCATGCTGGCCGACCGGTATTCGGCCTACGCCCAGTGGGATTTGCCGCTGGCCGAGGCGCTGCGCCAGGAAGGCCGCCTGGGCGTGCCCCTGGTGGCCGCCGAGGGCGAGGCGGGTGCGGCCCGGTTTGCGCAGGGGGCCGGGCGGCATGGGCGCTTTTAAAGCTTGATCAGAGGTCTTCCCGCGCGGGCTGACGCTGACTGGCTCGCTCAGGTAGAAAATCATCATTCACCTGGTGACCGCCGAGAAAAAAGCTGTCCCAGGATTGCCCCACAGGCGCCAGGATTCGCTCCTGCCCGTTGGCACGTATCGCAACCTGGCGAACACCATCAGGCAGGCGCATGTCCTGAGGCAGACGCACGACCTGGGTGCGCTTGTTGTTGATCACAATGCCGATGGTCATGCTTGCCTCCTCAAGAATGCAGATGGCTGTTGTACAGCCTTAAATGCCCCCGCCCCAAGTCGCGATGACCTCACCAGGTGTCCACAAACCGCCCCGGCTGGCGCGGCTGCTGGGTGGCCGAGGCCAGGCCGCGCAGCAGCCAGCTGCGGGTGTCGGCCGGGTCGATGACGGCGTCGATCTCGAGCGTGGCGGCCATGTTCATGGCCTCGCCGTTGGCGTACTGCTGCTCGACCAGGCGCTTGAACAAGGTCTCGCGCTCGGGGCCGGCGGGGGCGGCCTCCAGCTCTTTGCGAAAGCCCAGGCGCACGGCGCCCTCCAAGCCCATGGCGCCGAATTCGCCCGTGGGCCAGGCGACCGTGAACACCGGCGCATCAAAACCGCCCGCTGTCATGGCCTGGGCGCCCAGGCCATAGCCCTTGCGCAGCACCACGGCAAAAAACGGCACGCTGAGGTGGGCGGCCACCACGAACATGCGGCACACATGGCGCACCTGGGCCTGGGCCTCGATGTCGGGGCCGACCATGAAGCCCGGGGTGTCGGTGAGCGAGACGATGGGCAGGCCGTGCGCATTGCACAGCTGCATGAAGCGGGCTGCCTTGTCGGCCGCCTCGACATCGATGGCGCCGCCCAGGTGGCGCGGGTTGTTGGCGATCAGGCCCACGGCCCGGCCTTCGATGCGCGCCAGCGCGGTCACCATGCCGGCGCCAAAGCCGGCGCGCAGCTCCAGCAGCGAGCCTTCGTCGACCAGGCCGCGCATCACCTCGCGCACCTCGTACACGCGCAGGCGGTTCTCGGGCACGGCGTGGCGCAGCCGACGCGGGTCGGGGGCCTGCCACTCGGCCAGCGGCCCCTGGAAGTACGACAGGTATTGCCGCGCCACGGCCACGGCCTCGGCCTCGTCGCGCACCAGCACATCGATCACGCCATTGGTCGACTGCACGTCGCTGGGGCCGATCTGCTCGGGCTTGAACACGCCCAGGCCGCCGCCCTCGATCATGGCCGGCCCGCTCATGCCGATGTTGCTGGCCTCGGTGGCGATGATCACGTCGGCACAGCCCAGCAAGGCGGCATTGCCGGCGAAGCAGCGCCCGTGCACGATGCCCACCACCGGCACCTGGCCCGACAGGGCTGCAAAGCGGCTGAAGGTGTGGTTGTTGAGGCCGGCCACGATGGGCATGTCGGTGTCGCCCGGCCGCCCGCCGCCGCCTTCGGCAAACAGCACCACCGGCAGGCGCAGCTGGTGCGCCAGCGCCAGCATGCGGTCGGTCTTGTGGTGGTTGCGCATGCCCTGGGTGCCGGCCAGCACGGTGTAGTCGTAGGCCATGACCACGGCGCGCGAACGCTCGGGGCCGAACTGCGCCGCGTTGACGCTGCCGATGCCGGTCACCATGCCGTCGGCCGGGGTGTTGGCGATCAGGTCTTCGAGGCTGCGGCGCCGGGTCTGGGCGGCAATGGCCAGCGCGCCGTATTCGATGAAGCTGTCGGCATCGCACAGGTCGGCGATGTTCTCGCGCGCGGTGCGCCCGCCCTGGGCATGGCGCTTGGCCACGGCGGCCCCGCGGTTCTGGTCGAGGGTGTGGGCGTGGCGGTCGATCACGCGCTGCAGGTCGGGGCGAATGTGGTCCGGGTCCAGCGCTTGCTGCACGGCCTGGGCCTGCAGCGCGCCGACCACGGGCTCAAGCACCAGCACCGCCTGGCCGGCGCTCAGGTAGTCGCCCGGCTCGGCGGCCAGGGCCAGCACGCGGCCGGCCTGGGGGGCCTGCAACACGTGCTCCATCTTCATGGCCTCCAGCACCGCGAGCGGGGCGCCCGCCGGCAGCACATCGCCCACCGCCACATTGAACTGCACCAGACGCGCCGGCATGGGGGCGGCCACCGCGCCCTCGGGCAAAGCCGCCACAGGGGCACGTGACTCGGTGGACGCAACCTGCGGGAGGGTGGGCGCCACCGGCACGGCGGCCAGCAACTCGGGCAGCACCTGCTCCAGCCAGCGGGTGTGGATCTGCTGGCTGGCCATCTCGGGCCGGGCCGCGATCACCCGCAACAGGCCCAGGTTGGTGGCCAGGCCTTCGATGCGGCACTCGGCCAGGGCACGCTGCGAGCGCCGCAGCACATCGGCAAAGGCCGGGCTGCGCGAGCTGACGATGAGCTTGGCCAGCAGGGTGTCGTAGTGCGGCGAGGGGCTGGCGCCGGCCACACCGTGGGTGTCGATGCGGATGCCGGGCCCGGTGGGCAGCTCGAAGCGACTCAGGCAGCCGTGGCCGGGGATGGCCTGGCCGTCGGCGCTGAGGGTTTCGGCGTTGATGCGCCACTGCACGGCAAAGCCGCGTGGCTCGGGGGGGCGCAGCGAATCCAGCCCCAGCTGGGCCAGACTGCGGCCGCCGGCCAGGGCGATCTGAATCTGCACCAGATCCAGGCCAGTCACCTCTTCGGTGACGGTGTGCTCAACCTGCAACCGGGCATTGGCCTCGATGAAGACAAAGGGCAAGTCGGCCGAGGCCAGGTCGACCAGGAATTCAAAGGTGCCCAGGCCTTGGTAGCGCAGCTCGCGCGCCAGCCGCAGGGCCGACTCGGTGAGGGCGGCGCGCAGGGCCGGCGTGAGCGAGGGACTGGGCGCCACCTCGACCAGTTTCTGGAAGCGCCGCTGCACGCTGCATTCGCGCTCGCCCAGGGCCATCACCTGGTGGCCGTCGCCCAGCACCTGCACCTCGATGTGGCGGGCCCCGGTCATGAGGCGCTCCACGTACACGCCCTCGACGCCGAAGGCCGCCAGCGCCTCGGAGCGGCAACGCAGCCAGGCTTCGGGCAGCTCGTCGGGGTGCTGCACGGCCCGCATGCCGCGCCCGCCACCACCGCCCACCGCCTTGACCATCACGCCGGCGCCGTGCTGGGCGGCCATGAAGGCCTGGGCCGCTTCCAGCGTGACCGCCCCGGTGCTGCCCGGCATCAGCGGCACGCCGCCGCGTTGAGCCAGGGCACGCGCAGCGGCCTTGTCACCCAGGGTGTTCAGCGTGTCCACGCTGGGCCCGATGAAGCGCAGGCCGGCCTGGGCGCAGGCCTCGGCAAAGTCGGCGCGCTCACTGAGAAAGCCGTAGCCCGGGTGCACGGCCTGGCAGCCGGTGTCGCGCGCCACGGCGATCAGGGCCGCGGCATCAAGGTAGGCCGCCGGGCCGGTGGCGGCCAGCGCCACGGCCTGATCGGCCGCACGCACATGGGGTGCCTCGGCATCGTCGCGGGCATGCACCGCCACGCTGGCGATGCCCATCTCATGCAGGGCGCGCACGATGCGCAGGGCCACCTCACCACGGTTGGCGACCAGGACTTTGGAAAACACAGGATGGGTCACAAGGGCTCCAGACCGGTTGAAACAGAAATGCGGGACGGCACGAATGGCAATCAAGCCACGTCGCGCAGCAGGCGGCGCAGCACCTTGCCGGCCCCGGTGGCGGGCAGCGCGTCGATGAAGCGGACCTCGCGTGGGGCCTTGTAGGGGGCCATGTTGTCACGCGCCCATTGCAGCAACTCGGGCGCCTCCAGGGCGAGACCGGGCTTGCGCACGATGAAGGCCCGCACCACCTCGCCCTTGTCGGGGTCGGGCACGCCCAGCACGGCGGCCTGGGCCACTGCGGGGTGCTTGATCAGGATGGTCTCCACCTCTTCGGGAAACACGCTGTAGCCCGAGACCTTGATCATCTCCTTGAAGCGACCGATGAAGGTGAGGTAGCCCTCGGCATCGAGCCGGCCCATGTCACCCGTCCAGACCCAGCCCTGGCGCAGGGTCTTGGCGGTGGCCTCGGGCTGGTTCCAGTAGCCCTTGAAGTTGCCCGGGCTGCGCAGGGTGATCTCGCCCACTTCGCCGGGGGGCAGCGTGGCGCCGGTCTCGGGGTCGACGATGCGGATCTCGTTGCCGGGCACGGCTTTGCCGTGCGCGCCCCAGCGGATGGCGTCATGCGGCATGTAGGTGTCGACCGTGTGGGTCTCGCTCAGGCCGTAGGCGGCCTCGAAGCTGGTGCAGTTCGGGGCCAGGCCCTGCCATTGCCGTGCCAGGGCCTCGGTGAAGGTGATGCCGAAGCTGGTGACGGGGTTCATGCGCAAGGCCGAGAAATCGAGCTCGCGCACACCGGGCACCTGCATCACCGCCACGTTCATGGGGGCAATGCTGTACCACCAGCTGACGCGGTGCCGGGCCAGCGCCTGGGCCGTGGCCACGGGGTCGAAGCGCTGCAGCAGCACCGTGGTGGCCCCGGTGTAGACCGGCACGTTGATGCCCATCACCATGCCGGCGATGTGGTACAGCGGGGCAATCGCCAACAGCACGTCATTCGGGGTCACGACGTTGCAGTTGGCGGCCGCCGCGGTCTTGAACAGGGCATTGCCGTAACTCAGCATGGCCCCCTTGGGCAGGCCGGTGGTGCCCGAGGTGTAGGTCATCAGGGCTACGTCATCGAGATGGATCGTCACCGGCGCGGGCTGGCCGCCCGCATCGAGGGCCGTCTGGAAGTCTTCGCAACCCTCAGGCCGCGGCAAAGGGTTGTCGCGCAGGGCCAGCAGCTCCGGCGGCACGTCCAGGGCCGGGTCGGCGGGCAGCCAGGCAGCCTGGCGCACCATGAAGACCTGCTGCAACGCCGTCTGGGCGCGCACGCGCTCGACCACGGGCAGCAGGCTGTCGGCCGCCACGATGACCCGGGCGCGCAGGTCGTTGAGCTGGTAGCTGAGCTCGTGCTCCTTGTTGAGCGGGCCGCAGGGGCAGACGATGGCGCCGATCTTCTGGATGCCGAAGTGCGCCACCACGTACTGCGGGCAGTTGCCCAGAAACAGGGCCACCGGCTCGCCCGGCTGGACCTGCAGTGCTTGCAGGCGCGCGGCAAAGGCGTCACTGGCGCGGTCGATCTCGGCCCAACTGAGGGCGCGCCCGTACCAGAGGTAGGCCACGGCCCCGGGCCGCTCGCGCGCGTGGCAACGCAGGTGTTCGTGCAGCGGAACTTCGGCAACAGCGGCGGGCTGGGCGGTCGGGGCCATGGTGTCTCCTTGGGTGTGATGGGGCTTGCCGGGGCTTTCCTGGGAAGAAGCCGGCGCGGGCGGGCATCAGGGTTAGCGATAGGAATGATGCCTCGCAAGCGGCTTGCCAATATATACCGGCAGGTAGAACAATGCTACCCAAAGGTAGAACCCGCGCGACAGGCAAAATCTGGCCATGAGCAAAAAATCAACCCCTCCCCGTGGCCGCCAGAAGGCCGATACCGCCCGCACCGACGAGAAGCGCGAGAGCATCCTGCGCGCCGCCGAAGGCCTGTTTGCCGAGCAAGGCTATGCCAACACCACCATTGACCAGATCGCCCAGCGCCTGGGGGTGACCAAGCCTTTCGTCTACTACTACTTTCACAACAAGCTCGAGATCTTCGAGCAGCTGTCCTGGCGCCCTGCGGTGGCCTGCTTCACCAGCCTGGACTTTGCCGACGATGACCCCCGCCCCGCCCATGAAAAGGTGACCGAAGGCATCGAACGCTTGATCCGCGCCACGCTGGCGCACTACCCTGCGGCCTTTTTCCCCTACCGCGAGCCCCAGGTCTACCGCCCCGAGTACCTGGTGGCCCAGAAGAAGCTGGCCAACCACTTCTACGACCGGCTGTGCGCCCTGCTGGAGCAAGGCCGCGAAGACGGCATGTTCGATTTCGACGAGACCCGCATCACCGCCCTGGCGGCCTGCAGCCTGCCCGGCTTTCTGTACAACTGGTACCGCCCCGATGGCCGCATGAGCCCCGAAGAGCTGGTGCAGACCTTGGCCCCGCTGGCCTGGCGCGTGCTGGGGCTGCGGCGCAGCCGCCGCCGCGGCGCAGCGGCCGCCTGAACCGGCGGGATGCAGCATGAGATCGGCCGGTCGGATGGATTCCTTCAGGCGCCCCATCGGGTCGCCCTCTCACCCCCCCAACGGAGACACCTCATGAACCATCCCCCGCGCCGAGTTGGCCGCCACGCACTCAGTGCCGCCGCCCTGCTGCTGACAGGCCTCGCCGGCAACGCCTGGGCCGCCCCGGCCGACGCGCCTTTCAAACTGGCGTACATCGATCCGCTGTCCGGGCCCTTTGCCAATGTGGGCGAGCTGATGCTCACCCACACCCAGTTCGCGATCGAAGAGATCAACGCCAAGGGCGGCATCGCGGTGGCCGGCCGCAGCCCCGTGAAGCTGCAGCTGCTGCAGTTCGACAGCAAGCTGTCGGCCCAGGAAAGCCTGAGCGCCTTGCAAGCGGCCATCGACCAGGGCGCCCGGGCCATCGTCACCGGGGGCTCGGGCTCCTCGGTGGTGGCGGCCCTGGTGCAGGCCGTGGCCAAACACAATGAACGCAACCCTGATCGGGCGGTGCTGGTGCTGAACCACTCCTCGATCGACCCCGACCTGACCGGCAAGTCGTGCAACTTCTGGCATTTCCAGTTCGAGGCCAACACGGCCATGAAGATGAAGGCGATTGCCAACACCATCAAGAAGATGCCTGAGGTCAAGAAGGTCTATCTGCTGAACCAGGACTATGCGCACGGCAAGCAATGGGCGCACTACGGGCAAGAGCTGGTGGGCCTGGCGCGGCCCGACATCCAGTTTGTGGGTGAGACCCTGCACCCGATCGGGCGGGTGAAAGACTTTTCACCCTATGTGGCCAAGATGAAGGCCGCGGGCGCCGATTCGGTGATCACAGGCAACTGGGGCCAGGACATGACGCTGCTGCTCAAGGCGGCGGGCGATGCTGGCTATGGGCTGCGCTACTTCAACCACAGCGCGGGCTCGATCCCGGGCACCGTGCTGGCCGT
This sequence comes from Curvibacter sp. GW821-FHT01G03, assembly GCF_059422285.1. Classification (NCBI taxonomy): domain Bacteria; kingdom Pseudomonadati; phylum Pseudomonadota; class Betaproteobacteria; order Burkholderiales; family Comamonadaceae; genus Curvibacter; species Curvibacter sp. GW821-FHT01G03. The sequence continues at coordinate 138,158 of NZ_JBWKWP010000003.1, read as the reverse complement.
GTCGCAGGCCAAGCTGGGGCAGCTGACCTGGGTGGCCGAATGGCACCCCGGCGAGGCCGACACGCCCCGGGTCGACGCCCTGGCCAAGGCCTACAAGGCGCGCACCGGCAAGGATTTTCTGGCCCCCCGCATCGACATGACACCGCGCTTCCTGGCCGCCGCCATCCAGAAGGCGCAATCCCTGGATGCCGCCAAGATCGCCCGTTCGCTCGAAGACCTGACCCTGGACACCCCGGTGGGCCCGGTGCGCATGCGGGGTGAAGACCACCAGGCGCTGCTGCCCCAGGTGGTCAACACCATTGCGCCAGTCGATGGCAAAACCGTCAAGGTCGGCTGGGAGGGCACGAACTACGGCTTCCGAACCGATGCGATGTACACCGGCAACGAGCTGGCCCAGGGCACCGAGTGCCGGATGGTGCGGCCGCAACCGTGAGCGCTGTGACCGCAACGCCCCCTGCCCTGGCAGCCAAAACCGCCTGAGACACCGCACAATCGGGGGCTGCCCTGCCTGCCCCTGACCATGAGCGATACCCCCACCGATCTCGACCGCATCGACCTGCGCATCCTGCAAGTGCTGCAGGAAGACGGACGCATCTCCAACCTCAAGCTGGCCGAGTCCGTGGCCTTGTCACCCACGGCCGTGCTGGCCCGGGTGCAACGCCTGACCCGCGAGGGCTACATCCTGGGCTACGAGGCGCGGCTCAACCCGCTCAAGCTGGGTGCCGGCATGATGGTCTTCGTGGAGGTGCTGCTGGACCGCACCACGCCCCATGTGTTCGAAGAATTCCAGGCCGCCGTGCAGATCCGCCCCGAGATCATGGAATGCCACATGGTGGCCGGCGGCTTCGACTACCTGCTCAAGACCCGCATGGCCGACATGGCCTCGTACCGGTCGTTTGCGGGCTCGGTGCTGTGGCAGCTGCCCGGGGTGCGTGAAACACGCACCTATGCGGTGATGGAAGAGGTCAAGAACACCACCCGACTGAAGCTGCTTTAGGCCCCACCGGGCAAGCCAGGATCGGCCCGCCGGGCTTGCGAACGGGCCGGCGGCCTGGGTTGAGCAACGCGTTCAATGCGCCTGAACCACAGGGCCACCAAAGCCGCCGCCCTGATGGCCCGGCCGCATGGGCTCCATCGGCAACGGCTCAGTCTCGGCAATGGCTCAGCGGGCCAAGGCCCCCATGATGGCCTTGACCTCCAGGAAATCACGGAAGCCGTGCTCGCCCCACTCGCGCCCGTTGCCCGATTGCTTGTAACCCCCAAACGGCGCCGCGAAGTCGGGGCCTGCGCCGTTCAGGTGAACCATGCCTGTGCGCAGTTGCTGGGCCACCCGGCGTGCATGGTCCAGGCTGCCCGACTGAACGTAGCCCGACAGGCCGAATGGGGTGTCGTTGGCCAGGCGGATCGCCTCCTCTTCGCTGTCGTACGGGATCATCACCAGCACCGGGCCAAAGATCTCTTCGCGCGCAATGGTCATGTCGTTGCGCACGTCGGCGAACACGGTGGGCTTGACGAAAAAGCCCTGGGTCAAGCCTTCCGGCCGGCCGATACCGCCGACGACCAAGGTGGCGCCTTCGGCGATGCCTTGCTGAATCAGGCCCTGGATCTTGCTGAACTGTGCCTGGCTGGCGACCGGGCCCATGTGCATGCCCTCGGCCAGCGCGTCGGCCACCGGAGTGGCCTCTGCAACGGCCTTGGCCAGGGCCATGGCCTGTGCCTGCTTGGCACGCGGCACCAACATGCGCGTGGGCGCGTTGCAACTCTGGCCCGAATTCATCAGCACGGCTTGCACCCCCTGCTTGACGGCCTTGTCGAGGTCGGCATCGTCCAGCACGATGTTGGCCGATTTGCCCCCCAGTTCCTGGGCCACCCGCTTGACCGTCTCAGCCGCGGCCTTGGCCACGGCAATGCCCGCGCGGGTGGAGCCCGTGAAGGTCATCATGTCGATGTCGGGGTGAACCGACAGCGCATGCCCCACCGTGAGGCCGTCGCCGTTGACCAGGTTGAACACGCCGGGGGGCACCCCCGCCTCGTGCAGTACCTCGGCCACCAGCAAGGCGTTGAGGGGCGCCATTTCAGACGGCTTGAGGACCATGGTGCACCCCGCGGCCAGGGCCGGTGCGACCTTGCACATGATTTGGTTGATGGGCCAGTTCCAGGGTGTGATCATGCCCACCACGCCCACAGGCTCGTGCACGATCGCCGTGGTGCCGTGCACCTGCTCGAACGCAAAGTTCTTCAGCACCTCCAGGGTGGTGGCCAGATGCGCCACACCCATCGCCGCCTGCGCCGCCTTGGACAACCACAGGGGTGCGCCCATTTCCAGAGAGATGGCCGCCACGATGTCGCCGTAGCGCTTCTGGTAGACCTCCAGCACCCTGCCCAGCAGGGCCAGGCGCTCTTCGCGCGTGGTCTGCGAGTAGGTGACCAAGGCGCGCCGCGCGGCGGCCACGGCCCGGTTGACATCGGCGACGCCCCCCATGCTGATCTGCGCACAGACCGCTTCGGTGGAGGGGTTGACGACGTCGTGGGTCGCCGGTGCGGCGGGATCGACCCACTGCCCGTCGATGTAGAACTTGAGGGGGTGTTGCACGGTCATGGGGTCTCCTTGGGGGTTATTGAGCGCTGGGGGGGCGAATGGCGTCGGCGGTGCCCTGGATGAAGGCCTTGATCGCCTCCACCTGATCCGCCGTCAGCTTGCCGGTGAAATCAGGCATGCCGCGTGAGGTGGCCGGCCCGTTGAAGATGAAGCTGGGCAGGTGCTCGATGTAGTCTGCGTCGAGGTAGGCCAGGTTGGGCAAGGCGCCACCTTTCTGGACGCCAGGCACGCCGTGGCAGACATAGCAATTGGCCAGGTACAGACCCATGCCTTCAGGCACCTTGGCGGGGTCGTACTTCACGCCTTGCAGCAACTTGCCAGCGCGATACGCCACAAAGTCAGGCAGCTTGGCGCCGCCCCCCAGCGCAAAGGTATAGACGGTGCCGGGCATCTGTTTGTCTGAGGCGCGGTCCGCCAAACCGTAAACGCCCCCCCACCCCACGGCGATGGACACGTATTGCTGGCCGTCCACCAGGTAGGTGCTGGGCGCGGCCACGACGCCGGTACCCACCGGGCTCTCCCAGAGCGTCTTTCCGCTGGTGGCGTCATACGCCACAAAGCGCCCATCGGCCGTGCCCTGGAACACCAGATTGCCGGCCGTGGTCAACGTGCCACCGTTCCAGGGTGAGATGTGCTCCACGCGCCAGACTTCTTTCTGGCGCACGGGGTCCCAGGCGAGCAGACGGCCCATGGGTTGGCTCTTGGGCGGCTCGGCGGGAATGATCTTGGCGGTGTTCCAGCCCGTGCCCGATCCCAGGGCCATGGGCCGCAGTTGATTGAACTTCCAGCCTGGATCATCCACCAGCGCCGCAGGAATGTGCTGCGCGGGCAGGTACACCAAGCCGGTTTGGGGGTTGTAAGACATGGGGTGCCAGTTGTGTGCGCCGTTGGGGCCCGGCACGGCGTCGGGGTCGCGTCCATCGCGCGCCGCCGCAATGCCAATGGGGCGGCCGTTCTTGTCGTAGCCCTTGGCCCAGGTCACCGGCACGAAGTTCTTGGCGGAGATGAACTGGCCATTGGTGCGATCCACCACAAAGAAGAAGCCGTTCTTGGGCGCGTGCAGGATGACCTTGCGCCGTTTGCCGCCCAGCAGGATGTCCGCCAGGATCATGGGCTGGGTAGAGGTGTAGTCCCAGTTGTCCGAAGGCGTCTCCTGGTAATGCCATTTGTACTTCCCGGTGTCCGGGTCCAGCGCCACGATGGAGCCCAGGTACAGGTTGTCGCCCCCTTTGGGGCTGCGCACCTTGGCCGACCACGGCGAGCCATTGCCAACACCGACGTACATCGTGTTCAACTCGGGGTCGAAGACCATGCTGTCCCACAGGGTGCCACCGCCGCCCGCCTTCCAGTACTCGCCACTCGGGTCCCAGGTTTTGGCGGCCGCCTTCAACTCAGGCGTCTCGTAGGGCTGGGCCGGGTCGCCCGGCACGCTGTACCAGCGCCAGCGCTGCTCGCCCGTCTCGGCGTCATAGGCGGTGATGAAGCCGCGCACACCGAATTCGGCGCCGCCGTTACCGATGATGACCTTGCCCTTGAACACACGCGGTGCGCCCGTGATCGTGTAGGGCCCGGGGTGACCCTCCAGGGTGTTTTTCTCCCACACCACCGCACCGGTGGTGGCGTCGAGCGCGATCAAACGTCCGTCAAAGGCGCCCACGTAGACCTTGCCTTTCCAGAGCGCCACACCGCGGTTGACCACGTCACAGCACCCATTCTTGCCCCGAGCGGGATCGATCTTGGGGTCGTAGCTCCAGATTTTCCGCCCTGTGCGCGCGTCGATGGCGTGCACCACGCTCCACGACGCGGTCTGGTACATCACGCCGTCGACGACAACCGGTGTGGCCTCCACGCCGCGCGTGGACTGCAGGTTGTACGACCAGACCAGACCCAGTTGCCGGGCGTTGCCGGCATGGATCTGGTCCAGTCGGCTGTAACGGGTCTCGGCGTAGTCGACACCGGTGGAGGGCCAGTCGGGTGTCTTGAGTTGGTTGGCGCGAATGAAGGCTTCGTCGACACGCTTCACGGCCTCCGTGTGCGGGCGGGCGTCTTCCTGGGCCAGGGCAGAAAACGCCCACAAGCTGATGAACAGTGCGGGCAGTGCGGTGGCAAGCATGGTGTCTCCTGGGTGGTGTGTCGCAAGTCCGCTCGCGGCACCAGCGCCTCAGAAGTGGGGATGACCGGCCACGCTGGGGGCGCCCGCCATGCTTTCTGGAGCATTGGTGCTCCGCGATGGAGCCAGCCGAAGATCATGTCTCTGCCCAGCGCACTCGACCGGCTGCGCGCGCCCACACCCGCCGAGCGCGCCGCCATGGCGCATCGCCGGTACTTTGTGCAGAGGGATGCGCCGATCAGCCCATGAGAATGAGCGCGCGCCGAAGCGCGGTGTCCACAGGCCGTGGCCCGGCCGGGGCTCAGGCCACGGGGTAGCTGCGCCCGCCGAAGATGGCCGTGCCCACGCGCACCATCGTGCTGCCGGCGTGGATGGCGGCCTCCAGGTCACCGGTCATGCCCATGGACAGGGTGTCGAATTGGGCCGCCCCGGGCAGACCCGCCGCACGCACCGCATCGAACAGGGCCCGGGCGCGCAGATGCACCTGCTTTTGGGCCTCGAAATCGGCCTGTGGCTCGGGAATGGTCATCAGCCCGCGCAGGCACAGGCGCGGCAGCAGCGCCACCTCGCGGGCCAGGGCCAGCACCTCATCGGGCGCCACGCCCGACTTGCTGGCCCCGCCGTCGATGTTGACCTGCAGGCAGATCTGCAGCGGGGGCTGGTCGGCCCCGCGCTGCTCACTCAGGCGCTGGGCGATCTTCAGCCGGTCCACCGAGTGCAGCCAGTCGAAATGGGCCGCCACCAGGCGGGTCTTGTTGGATTGCACCGGCCCGATGCAATGCCACTCGGGGCGAGGGCGCAGGGGCTCGGGCGGGGCGTCCAGGGACTCGATCTTGGCCACGCCTTCTTGCAGGTAGTTCTCGCCAAAGGCGTGTTGGCCGGCGGCGGCGGCCTCGCGCACCGCGTCGGGGCCAAAGGTCTTGGACACGGCCAGCAGGCGCACGCTGCCCGGCGCGCGCCCGGCTGTCTCGCAGGCACGGCGGATGCGCTCCTGCACAGCTTGGAGGTTGTTACCAATCATCGTCATAATTACCTGCGAGCGTAGCAAACTATCAAGTGGAAAGAGGGATTCCGTGGACATCACCCAGTTGCTGGCATTCAGCGTCAAGAACAAAGCCTCCGACCTGCACCTGTCGGCCGGCCTGCCACCGATGATCCGGGTCCACGGGGATGTGCGCCGCATCAATGTGGATGCACTTGACCACAAGACGGTGCACGCCATGGTGTACGACATCATGAACGATTCGCAGCGCAAGGCTTACGAAGAGTTCCTGGAGGTCGACTTCTCGTTCGAAATCGAAGGCCTGGCCCGCTTCCGGGTCAATGCCTTCAACCACCAGCGTGGCTCTGGCGCGGTGTTCCGGACCATTCCGTCCAAGATCCTGACGCTGGAGCAACTCAACGCACCCAAGATTTTTGCCGACCTGTCGCTCAAGCCGCGCGGGCTGGTGCTGGTGACCGGACCGACCGGCTCGGGCAAGTCGACCACGCTGGCGGCCATGGTCAACTTCCTCAACGAGAGCGAATACGGCCACATCCTGACGGTGGAAGACCCGATCGAGTTCGTGCACGAATCCAAGAAATGCCTGGTCAACCAGCGCGAGGTGGGCCCGCACACCCTGAGCTTCAACGCGGCCCTGAAATCGGCCCTGCGTGAAGACCCGGACGCCATCCTGGTCGGTGAAATGCGCGATCTGGAGACCATCCGACTGGCCATGACGGCGGCCGAGACCGGCCACCTGGTGTTCGGCACCCTGCACACCTCGAGTGCGGCCAAGACCATCGACCGGATCATCGACGTGTTTCCGGCCGAAGAGAAGGAAATGGTGCGCGCCATGTTGTCCGAGTCGCTGCAGGCGGTGATCTCGCAGACCCTGTGCAAGACCAAGGACGGCCAGGGCCGCGTGGCGGCGCACGAGATCATGGTCGGCACCAGCGCCATCCGCAACCTGATCCGCGAGGCCAAGGTGGCGCAGATGTACTCGGCCATCCAGACCGGCAACAGCGTGGGCATGCAGACCCTGGACCAGTGCCTGACCGATCTGGTGCGGCGCAATGTGATCAGTGCCTCCGAAGCCCGCAGCAAGGCCAAGACGCCGGAAAACTTCCCGGGCTGACGCTCTTCACGCCCAGAACAACACCACAAAACAAAAGCAAGGGAGTCACCCATGAAAGGCATCCTCGGACTGCTCAGACAGAAGACCGCACCCCGCCCGGATGACCCGCAGGACTCGGTTCTGTTCTCGACCGCCTTTGCCGGCCAGGGCGTCGACTCGGCCATGCTGGTGCCCTGGGAGGCCCGCGCGGTCGAGGTGGGCGCCAAGCGCCTCTCGGCCGCCCAGGGCAGCAAGATGCTGCAGGGCCTGTGGGCGCGCGACAAGTACATGGCGCAGTTGCCGGCCGACGGCATCGAGCGGATGGAGCGTTTCTTCGACTTTGCCACCGTGCCGGCCAACCGCGACCTGATCCTGCAGGACGAGTACGGCAACTTCATGGTGGTGTTGCTCAACGGCACCATCGCGGTGGACCGGGTGCAGCCCTGGGGCGAGCACCTGCGCCTGGCCGAGACCCGGCCCGGCGACATCCTGGGCGAGATGTCGCTGCTCGACAGCGGCATCCGGTTCTCGGCCTGCACCACCCTGACGCCCTGCGACGTGGCGGTGCTCAGTGCCGACACCCTCGACGAAATGATGACCCAGGCCCCTCAACTGGCCGCCAGCCTGGTCGCCCTGCTGGCCCGCAAGCTCTCACTGCGCCTGCGCGTGGTGAGCGCCCGGCTCAGCGACCACCAGAAATAGACACAGCCCCCACAGCAGGACATCTCCACATGGAACGCGATCAGGCGAGCAAATTCATCAACGATCTGCTCAAGCTCATGGTGAGCAGAAACGGCAGCGACCTGTTCATCACCGCCGAGTTTCCACCGGCCATCAAGGTGGACGGACGCATCACCAAGGTCTCGCCTCAGCCGCTGACCTCCGTGCACACGGTGGCGCTGGCCCGCTCGATCATGAACGACAAGCAGTCGGCCGAGTTCGAACGAACCAAGGAATGCAACTTCGCGATCTCGCCGGCCGGCATCGGGCGCTTCCGCGTCAATGCCTTCCTGCAACAGGGCAAGGTCGGCATGGTGTTGCGGGTGATCCCGATGACCTTGCCCACCATCGACGACCTGGGCCTGCCCCAGGTGCTCAAGGAAGTGGCGATGACCAAGCGCGGCCTGTGCATCATGGTGGGCGCCACCGGCTCGGGCAAGTCGACCACGCTGGCCTCGATGGTGGACTGGCGCAACGAGAACTCCTACGGGCACATCATCACGGTCGAAGACCCGGTCGAGTTCGTCCACCCGCACAAGAACTGCGTGGTCACCCACCGAGAGGTGGGCTTGGACACCGACAGTTGGGAGGCCGCACTCAAGAACACCCTGCGCCAGGCGCCCGATGTGATCCTGATGGGTGAAATCCGCGACCGCGAAACCATGGAACACGCCGTGGTGTTCGCCGAGACCGGCCACCTGTGCCTGGCCACCCTGCACGCCAACAGCGCCAACCAGGCGCTCGACCGCATCGTGAACTTCTTCCCCGAAGAGCGGCGCGACCAGTTGCTGATGGACCTGTCGCTGAACCTGCGCGGCATGATCTCGCAGCGCCTGATCCCCAAACAGGACGGCAAGGGCCGGGCCGCCGCGGTCGAGGTGATGCTCAACACCCCGCTGATCTCCGACCTGATCTTCAAGGGCGAGGTCTCCGAGATCAAGGAGATCATGAAGAAGAGCCGCAACCTGGGCATGCAAACCTTCGACCAGTCGCTGTTCGACCTGTACGAGAGCAACGTCATCACCTACGAAGATGCATTGCGCAACGCCGACTCGCTGAACGACCTGCGCCTGCAGATCAAGCTCAACAGCCAGCGCGCCCGCAACCAGGACCTGTCCGCCGGCACCGAGCACTTCGCCATCGTCTGAACCCCGCGCCGCCGGTCCCCATGCCGGGGGCCGGCGGCTTTTCTTTTGCCAAACCCCATCCACTCGCACTGATCAACATGTCCAGCACCAACGCACGCACTTACGAAGCCACCCCCTCGCTCAAGGTCGCCTTTCTCGGCCTGGGCGTGATGGGCTACCCCATGGCCGGCCACCTGGCCCTGGCCGGTCACCAGGTCACGGTGTACAACCGCACACCCGCCAAGGCCGAGGCCTGGGTGAAGGAGTTTGCGGCCACTGCCGCCCCCCGTGCGGCAGCCACCCCCCGCCTGGCCGCGCAGGACGCCGACCTGGTGTTCTGCTGCGTGGGCAACGACGACGACCTGCGCTCGGTCACCCTGGGGGCCGACGGCGCCTTCGCCGGCATGAAGCCGGGCGCCGTGTTCATCGACCACACCACGGCCTCGGCCGAAGTGGCCCGCGAGCTGGCCCAAGCCGCCCGCCAGATCGGCCTGCGTTTTGTCGATGCCCCGGTGTCGGGTGGCCAGGCCGGTGCCCAGAACGGGCTGCTGACCGTGATGTGCGGTGGTGAACCCGCCGCCTTCGAGGCAGCCCGTCCGGTGGGCATGGCCTTCTCTCGCGCTTTCACGCTGCTGGGCGAAAGCGGCGCCGGCCAGTTGGCCAAGATGGTCAACCAGATCTGCATCGCCGGGCTGGTGCAAGGCCTGTCCGAGGCCATCGCCTTCGGCCAGAAGGCCGGGCTGGACATGCCCCAGGTGCTGGACGTGATCGGCAAGGGCGCGGCCCAGAGCTGGCAGCTGGACAACCGCGGCAAGACCATGGTGGCCGACCAGTTCGAGTTCGGCTTTGCCGTCGACTGGATGCGCAAGGACCTGGGCCTGGTGTTGGACGAGGCCAAGCGCAACGGCGCCCGCCTGCCGGTGACGGCGCTGGTGGATCAGTTCTACGCCGATGTGCAGCAGATGGGGGGCCGGCGCTGGGACACCTCCAGCCTGATCAAGCGCCTGCGCTGAAGCAAAAAAGCCGGCCCCGGGCCCCTGGGGCCCGGCAGCCGGCCTGGCTGGCCTGAAAGCAGCGCTGCCCGGTACCGATCAGCCGCCCGTCTTGGCCGGCTCGGCGTTCTTGGGCGGGGTGGGCATCTGGTTCTTGAGCTCTTCCTCGGAGATGATCTCGAACAGACGCACCACCTTCTGCACCCCGTCGACGCCGCGGGCGATCTCGGTGGCCCGGTTGGCTTCGCGCTGGGTCACGCGACCCATCAGATAGACCACCTGGCGTTCGGTCACCACCTTGAACGAATTCGAGATCAGGTCGCGCGCATCGACCAGGCTGGCCTTCACCTTGCCCGAGATCAGGGCATCGCGCGAACGATCGCTCAGGGGGCTCGCAATGCCGACCACCAGTTCGTTGTAGACGCCGCGCACGTTCTCGACGCGCAGCACGATCTGCTCGGCCTTCTGCTTGGCTTCGGCCGTGGTGGCCTCGCCGGTCAGCAGCACCTGGCGGTTGTAGCTGGTGACATTGACATGCAGACCGTCGCCCAACGCCTCATGCAGGCGGTTGACCGAGCGCAGCTCGATGCCTTCATCTTCCACCTGCGCGCCGGAGGTGCGACGATCGGTGGCGACCATGCCGGTCATGACGGCCCCCCCGGCCACCAGCGGGAAGCAGGCCGTGAGTTGACTCACCAGGGCGGCGCCGGCCAGGGCGGCCAAGGCCACCCGTGTCAAACGTTGATTCATGTTGGAAGCTCCTGTTCACCAAGTAATTGGGCGTCCACCCCGTCGCAGATGCAATGCAGCACCAGCAGGTGGACCTCCTGGATGCGCGCCACGCGCTCGTGCGGGACGCAGATATGGACATCGGTTTCACGCAGACCCGCACCCAGCGCACCGCCACTGCGGCCCGTCAGGGCGACCACGGTCATGTCGCGTTCATGGGCGGCCTCGACGGCGGCCTGCACACTGGGCGACTGGCCGTCGGCCGACAGGGCCAGCAGCACATCGCCGGCCAGGCCCAGGGCGCGCACCTGGCGCGCAAATACCTGGCGGTAATCCTGCTCGGCCTGGGCGCTGAGGGCGGCCGCGTCGGTGCCCAGCGCCAGCGCAGCCAGCTCGGGGCGTTCGCGTTCGAACTGGCCCACAAAACTGGCGGCCGCGTGCTGGGCCAGCGCCGAGGAGGCGCCATTGCCGCAGACCAGGACCTTGCAGCCGCTGGTGACGCAGGTCATGATCGCCTGCACGGCGTCGGCAATGGGCTTGCTGAGGATCTGCGCCGACTGGTATTTCAGGTCGGCACTGTCGATGAAGTGCTGTTGGATGCGTTGCTCGAGCATGGGCGCCGATGATACCCCCGCACCATGACGGCCAGAGGGCTGAAACCAGGGTTGTCGGGCGGGTCAAGTGGCAAGGCGCCCCAAGGCGGCGGGATCACGAGGCATCGAACGCCGCCTGCAGCCAATGCACGGTGCCCGGCGCATCGCCCTCGACCGAGACCACGTCGAAACGACAGGGTGGCGGCGTGGCCAGGCGCATCAGGTAGTGCCGCGCCGCCAGCACGATGCGGGCCTGCTTGGTCACCCCCACGCTGGCGGCCGCGCCGCCATGGGTGTTGGCCCGCCGGTGCCGCACCTCGACGAAGACCACCGTGCCATCGCGGGCGCGCATGATCAGGTCGATCTCGCCGCCACCGCGCCCGGGCGTTCGATAATTGCGCTGCAGCAGGCGCAAGCCCGCCGCCTGCAGATGCTGCAAGGCCTGCTGTTCGGCATGTTCGCCCAGCGCCCGCGTGGTCGGGCGGGCCGGCGCAGCCGGCTTCTTTCCAAGGAATCCCATTGAGCGCATCTTTTGCTTCTGCCCTGAGTGCCGCCCGCGAGGCGGCAGCCCCGCAGCATTACCCCCAGGGTACCCTTTACGTGGTGGCGACGCCGATCGGCAATCTGGCCGACATGACCTTGCGTGCACTGCATGTGTTGCAGTTGGTCGACGCCGTGGCCTGCGAAGACACCCGCCACACCCAGGCCCTGCTGCGGGCCTATGGCATCGACCGGCCTGGCGCCCAGTTGCTGGCCGTGCACCAGCACAACGAGGCCGAGGCGGCCCAGGGGGTGATCGAGCGCCTGCAGCGTGGCGAGCGCATCGCCTACGCCAGCGATGCCGGCACCCCGGCCGTCAGCGACCCGGGCGCCCGCCTGGTCCAGGCCGTGCAGGCCGCCGGCCTGCGCACCGTGCCCCTGCCCGGGGCCAGCAGCGTGACCACGCTGCTGTCGGTGGCCGGTGTGGCGGCCCAGGCGCAACAGGCCAGCGGATTTGTGTTTGCCGGCTTTCTGCCCACCAAGTCCGGTGAGCGCGACCACGCCGTGCAGGCCCTGGCCGCTGAAGCGCGGGCCGTGGTGGTGCTGGAGGCCCCGCACCGCATCGAAGACCTGGCACGCGCCCTGGCCGTGCTGGGGCCGCGTCGCGTCACCCTGGGGCGTGAGCTGACCAAACAGTTCGAAGAGGTGGCCACCCTGCCCGCCGAAGGCCTGAGCGCCTGGCTGGCTGCCCAGCCGCAGCGCACCCGAGGCGAGTTTGCCGTGCTGATCCACCCCCCCGAAGCCGTGGTGCAGGACCGTGGTGACGAGCTGCGCGTGCTCAAGCTGCTGCTGGCCGAGCTGCCCCTGAAGACCGCCGCACGGCTGTGCGCCGAGATCACCGGCGGCTCGAAAAACGCGCTCTACCAGGAGGCCCTGGAGCTCAAGAAAGGCCTGCCCTCCGAGGATTGAGGCTCAGCCCGGCATGCCGGGCAGGGATTTTTTGCGCCCGGGCTTGCGCGGGGCCTCTGGCGCCACCGGGCCGACTCCAGCGTCAGCACCACCGCCGGCCTCGGCGGACACCTCCGCGCACGGCAAGGGCTGCAGCTCCTCGCAAGTCAGGGGATCGACTTCGGCCGATCCCGGCGCGCCAGGCGGGCAGGGAGACAAGGCCCCAGGCACGATCTGCGGCACCAGCGAACTGGTGGGCCAGGTGCGTTCAGCCTCGGCCAGCATCCAGCGGGTGCGTTCAATCAAAAAGTCCAGGAACGCCCGAGTGCGCGCCGGCACAAATTTGCGGCTGGGCATGGCGGCATACAGCGTGAAGCGGGCCGTGATCCACGGTGCCAGCACACGGCGCAGCTGCCCGATTCGCAGGTAAGGCGCAGCCAGGTCCATGGGCAGGGCACACACGCCCGCGCCATTGAGGGCCGCCTGCAGCACGGTGTCGGTGTGATCGGCCACCATCACGGGGTCGACCTGCACGTCCAGCACGCGATCGCCGTCATCAGGATTCATCAGGCGCCACACGCCAGGGCGCATGCTGGGCAGACGCAGGCGCAGACAGGCGTGGTTGCGCAGGTCTTCGGGCTGACGCGGCGTACCCGCCGCGCGCAGGTAGCGCGGCGAAGCGCAGACAATGCCCACGCTCGACACGATGGGCCGGGCAATCACGTTCGCGTCGTACTCGCTGCCCGCGCCCAACAGGGTGAGGTCGAAATCTTCGATGGCCAACTCGCTGGCTGAGGCGGTGTGGATGTCCAGCGAGACCCGCGGATGCAGGCGGCGAAACTCGGCCACCTGGGGGGCCAGGATGTGCACCGCCATCACAGGCTGGGCCTGGATGCGCAACAGGCCCGCCACCTCCTGGGTGTGCTCGCGCATCGAGGCCTCGGCCTCTTCGATGTCGCTCAAGATCAGCCGCAAGCGGGTCAGGTAGGCCTGGCCGGCCTCGGTGAGCGCATTCTTGCGGGTGGTGCGTTGCAACAGCCGTGTGCCCAGGTGCTGCTCCAGATCGTCCACCAGGCGCGTCACCACGGCGGGTGAGAGGTCCATGCGGCGGGCGGCGGCGGCAAAGCCGCCTTCGTTCACGACGGCCTGAAAAACCTTCATTGACTGCAGGCGGTCCATGGGGCGGCTCCAGAAATGGTTGACGTAGCAAAACGCTCATTATTTCTGAAACCGCCCCCTTCGGGCCCGTTAAATGACAGGCCTTCAACCCAGGTTGGCCGGTGAATTGCAGCGCAGGTCCCCATGCCGGCGGTCACCGGCAGGGCTCCCCCTGAGGCAGCCGGGCCGGTCAGCCCTTCGCCATGACCACAAGTTTGCCTGCGGGGCAGCCGATTCACATTCTGTTTTTCGCAAAGATTGATCTTGAAACAGAAAAATCTTCTGTTATTTCACGAATCACCCTAGAATTTTCCGAATGGACAGAATAGACCGAAAAATCCTTCAGGTGCTGCAGGCGGATGCCCGCACCAGCCTGCAAGACATCGGGCAGGCCGTGGGCCTGAGCCCCTCACCCTGCTGGGGACGCATCCGCAAGCTCGAAGAGGCCGGCGTGATCGAGGGCTACACCGTGCGCCTGAACCCCCAGGCCCTGGGCCTGAACGAGACCGTGCTGGTGCAGGTCACCCTGGACAGCCACTCGGACAACACGCTGGAAAAGTTCGGCGAAACCCTGGCCGCCATCCCCGAGGTGGTGGAGGCCCTGCTGGTGTCGGGCGAGTACGACTACCTGCTCAAGGTGGCAGTGCGCGACACGCGCGACTACGAGCGCTTTCTGCGCGAGCGCCTGTACCAGATCAAGGGCATTCGTCACAGTCAGTCGCGTTTTGTGTTGCGCACGCTCAAGAAAGCCGATCTGCCGCTGGGCCTGTGACGCACGACCGCCGCCTGGCTTGTTTATGATCGCGGGTTGCGCCCGGCGTGCCATGGCCGCCCAGGGCTCTGAATTTCAGCCTGTCATCCATTCAACCCGGATCCGAACCGGATCCCCCACCCAGGAGACCCCATGTCCAGCAGCCAAGACAACGACAGCCAACAACGATTTGCCCTCGGTTTTCTCGCCGTCCTGATCCTGCTGGTGGTGGGCTCGGTGGTGGGCATCGTGGTCGGCAAGTTCGGCGTCCGCCACCCGGCCCCCGCCGCCGCCGAAGCACCTGCTGCCGCCGTCGACGCCGTGGTGGAAGTGGCCTCGGTCAAGGTTGAGGACGGTGTGGTCAAGTTCTTCTTTGCCACCAACAGCGCCGACGTGGCCGAAGGTGCGCAGCAAGCCCTGGCCGAAGTGGCCCAAGGCCTGGCTGCCGGCCGCAAGGCCGCCATCTCGGGTTTCCATGACGCCACCGGCTCGGTCGAGCAGAACGCCGAACTGGCCAAGCAACGCGCCATCGCCGTGCGCGAAGTGCTGAAAGCCCTCGGCGCCAGCGAAGAAGCCATCGAGCTGCGCAAGCCCGAAGTCAGCACCGGCACCGGCAGCGAGGCCGAAGCCCGCCGCGTGGAAGTGATCCTGCTGCCGGCCAACTGATCAGCGCACAGGCCTCACGCCCCGAACAGCCCGGCTTGACCGGGCTTTTTCATGCCTGAGCAGGCCCAGGGGATGGGTCAGCTGCCACCAGAGCCTGCACCTGCTTGAACAACAGAGGTAGATCGCCCTGGATCGACTTCCAGACGATCTCCAGGTCCACCGTGTCATAGCCATGAGACACCCGGTTGCGCATCGTGTACATCACCTGCCAGGGAACATCGGCATGGCGAGCGGCAAACCCGGGGGCCACACGCTGGATGTGTTTGGATGCCTCGCCAAGAATCTCGATGTTGCGCAGCACGGCGTCCTGAACGAGTTCGCTGCTCATAAACGCCTGCTCATCCATGCCTGCCGTATACCGCGCGATACGTTCGAGGGCCTGGAGCATGTGCTCCAGATAGTCAGGCACACGCAGGGCCTTGTTCATACCGGAACGGCCTCGGCGAGCACGGCACCGCGGAATTTCTCAGGAAGCGCCTTCGGGGTCAACACATCGACCGACACACCCAACAATTGCTGCAACTCGACCTGGATCGCCGCCACATCCATCAAGGTCGTCTCAGGTGTCGGGTCAATCAGGAGGTCCAGATCACTGCCGTCGGTGTCCACCCCGTGCAGCACCGAACCGAACACGCGCGCATTGCAGGCACGATGCAAAGCCACCACGCGCCGGATTTCGGAACGGTTCAAGGCCAGAGCAACGGAGGGCTTCATACACGCTCCCACAACGAAATTCGGTTGGACGCCAGAACCCGGGATTTCCCACTGGCTCAGCGGGCCCATTGTGCCAAATGTGCCCATTGAGGGGGCCACACAGCGCGCCGTGGGCTCCCTCAGCCCATGTGCCCGTAAGCCAGCCCCGAAGCCACGCCGCCGAACAGATCCCCCTCGACCAGGGGCACGCCCGGGAAGGCCTGGGCCAGGGCCTGCTGGAACGGGCGCAGGGCCGAGGAACCGCCGGTGAGGTACACGGCACCCAGCTGCTGCGGCTGCAGCCCGGCCGCGCTCACGCACTGCAGTGCGCAGGCCACCACCTGCTGCAGCAGGTGGTCCAGATGGCGGGCCAGGTCCTCGGGGCTCAGGCTGGCCTGCAGGCCGGCTTCGATCAGTGACAGGTCGATGGTCTGCGGCCCCTGGCCGGAGGAGCAGCCGATCTTGGCCTGCTCGACGCTGTTGGCCAGGCGGTGGCCATGGCGCTCGCGCAGCACGGTCATCAGCCGCTCGTGCAGGCGCAGGTCGCTGTAATCGATCTTGAGTTCGGCCGCCTCACGCACCGCCTTGGGCGTCTGCTGCCAATGGATCAGGTGCCAGGTGGCCAGGTCGAAGAACACCCGGCTGGGCACCTCGCGCCCCTTGGGGCCCAGGTGGCGGTAGCCCAGCAGGGGCATGACCTGCTCCAGGTTCAGGCGCTGGTCGTAGTCGGTGCCGCCGATGTGCACGCCCGAGGTGGCCAGGATGTCGGCCTTGCGGTCGGCCTGGGCGATGCGTTGCGGGCCCAGGCGCACCACGGTGAAGTCGGAGGTACCGCCCCCGATGTCGACCACCAGCACCAGGGTCTCGGCGCTCAGGCGGCGCTCGTAGTCCAGCGCGGCAGCGATGGGTTCGAGCTGGAAGCCCACTTCGCTGAAGCCACAGCCGGCAGCGGCCTGCAGCAGCATGTCCTGCGCCAGTTGGTCGCGCTCGGCGTCGTCGTCCACGAAGTGCACCGGGCGGCCCAGCACCAGGTGGCGCGGCAGGCCGCCCAACTGGGCTTCGGCGCGGCGCACCAGCTCGCCGAGGAACATCGAGATGATCTCCTGGAAGCTGATCTGCTGGTCGTTCACCGCCGTCTTCTCAAGCAGCAGCGGGCTGCCCAGCAGGCTTTTGAGCGAGCGCATCAGCCGGCCTTCGGTCTCGCTCAGGTAGCAGGCCAGGGCGTCACGCCCGTAATGCACGGTCTTGTCTTCGGCATTGAAGAACAGGGTGGTGGGCAGGGTGGTGGCCTGCCCCTCCAGCACCATGAGGCGGGCGTCCTGCCCTGGCTGGGCCCAGGAAGCGGCCGAATTGGAGGTTCCGAAGTCGATGCCCAGCGTGCCGGGAAGTGTGCTTGCCATGAAATGCCTGAACGCCCCGGCCGCCCCACAGGCCCGCCGAGAACAAAAAAATCGAAGGCCGGGATTGTGTCACAGCCCTGGCGGGGCCAGGGCACGCTACGCTCGGGGCACCATGCCGAACGCTGCCCCTTACCCCGCGATGCCCCCTGCCCGCCAGGCCTGGGCTGTCTGTGCCGGCCACTTCCAGCCGCTGCACCGCCATGACCTGGCCTTGATCCAGACTGCACTGCGCCATGCCCAGCGCGTGGTGGTGGTGCTGGCCGGGGCCTGGCTGGCGCGCAGCCCGGCCCACCCCCTGAGCTGGGGCGAGCGGGCCGACCTGATCCGCGCCTCGCTGCCACCACGCGATGCCGAGCGCCTGCGCTTTCTGCCACTGCGCGAGCTGGGCGAGGCCGGGCGCAATGCCCAGGCGCTGCGCGAGGGTGTGGCCCGCCTCAGCGGCGAGGCGCCAGACACGCTGCTGCGCGTGCTGCCCGCGGGGCAGCCCGAGGCCAGTGGGTGGCAGGCCATGGCAGGCGCCCCGGTGCTGCAGGCCAGTGCCCCCGAAGGCAGCCCCTGGCCCGATGAGGGCGCGCTGCGAGATCTGTGGTTCAACGCCGACAGCCCTTCGCGCGGGCTGGCCCGCCTGAGCCCGCACCTGGCACCCGACACCCTGAAGGCGCTGGGCGATCTGGTCGACACCGCGCGCTACGAGGCCTTGCGCGCCGAATGGCGCACGCTGCGCCAGCAGCGCGAGGCCTGGGCCGTGGCGCCCTACCCACCGGTGTTCGTGACGGTGGATGCGCTGGTGCGCTGCGCCGGCCATGTGTTGCTGATCCGGCGCGATCGCCACCCGGGAGCGGGCCTGCTGGCCCTGCCCGGCGGTTTTCTGGAGCAGCAGGACACCCTGCTCGAATCAGCCCTGCGCGAGGTGCAGGAGGAAACCCGGCTGGCCTTGCCGCCGGCCGAGTGGCGCGCCGCCCTGCAGGGCGTGGCCGTGTTCGATGCCCCGGGCCGCAGCCAGCGCGGGCGCACCATCACCCATGCGCACTTTTTCGACCTGGGCCAACGTCCTCTGCCCGCGGTGACCGGCGACGACGATGCCCGCGAAGCCTTGTGGGTGGCCCAGCAGGATCTGGCAGGCCTGGAAGAACAGTTCTTTGACGACCACTTTGGGGTGATCGATCACTTCTTGAAGCTACTTCAGGCTTGAACCCCGGGTGACGGCCGGCGTCGCCAGGGCCCAGAACACGCTCAGTTGGGCATCGAGCACGGCCACCACCGCGGCGTCCAGTGCGCCGTGGTCGGCATGTTCGTGCACGATCTCCATCACTTGGTCAGGCGACAGGCCCGCGCGGTAGGGCCGGGTCTGCACCAGGGCCTGGAACACGTCGGCCACGGCCACGATGCGGGCCTCGATCGACAGCTCGCCGCCCAGGTGGTAGGGGTAGCCCGAGCCGTCGACGCGCTCATGGTGTTGGGCCGCCCACAGGGCAACGTCCTCCAGACCATGGATGGTGCGCAAGATGCTGTAGGTGTCAAAGCTGTGCCGCTTCATGACCGCGTACTCCTCGGGGGTGAGGCGGCCCGGCTTGTCGAGCAGTTCATCGGGCACACGCAGCTTGCCCAGGTCGTGCAGCAGACCGGCCAGCTCCAGCATCTCGCAACGACGCTCCGACAGGCCCAGGCGCTCACCCAGGGCGCGCGACAACCGGGCCACGCCCTCGGAGTGCTCGCGCGTGAAGGGGCTCTTGGCGTCGACGATGACCGAGAAGATGCGCACCAGGCTGCGCAGCTCGGCAAAGGGGACGTCGCGCACCCGGTCGTGGGCGATCCATTCGTGAGCGTAGCCGCGCACCTGCTCGCTCTCCAGGCTGAACCAGAAGGCCTCACTGGCCGAGGCCTGCAAAAAGGCATCCACCAGCTCGGGGCAGAACCAGTCACCCCGCCGGGCCGCGATGGCCTGGCGCGTGTCCTCGCGCCCGTACAGGATGTTGGACTGGTCCTTGAGCGCGGCCAGGGTCAGGATGTCGGTGCGGTCCACCAGGTAGATGCAATTGGCCGCCAGCTTGACCTCGTCGCTGAGGGGAAGCCCCTGCAAGGTGCTCCAGTGGGTGTGGTGGTGCAGCACGATGTCGGCCAGCGGGGCCAATGAAGGGCAGCTGCGCAGCAGCTCGGCGCCGATGCGGCAGTGCTCGGCCTCGCCCTCCCATTCGAACTGGGTCAGGCGGCGGTGAATATAGGTGCGCGACACCCCGCTGTCATGCAGCATGCCGGCCTGGAACAGACGGTCCAGGCGCTCGGGTGCCCAGCCCAGCACCTTGGCGCACTCCACCGCCATGTAGGCCACCCGCTTGCCGTGGTGGATGTGGGTCACCCCCACCAGGTCAAGGGCATCCGACAGCGAATAGATGACGTCGCGCAGATTGACCTGGAAGGTGGACATGTGAAATGGGCAAAAATTGACGCCCCATCGTCGGCTTGGGCCCCCGTGCTGTCAAGCCGTTGGGGCAAACGTTGGTCAGCTAGCCGAGCAAAAGCAATTCACACGCCCTTGGAAAGCGCTACATTCGGGCCATGAAAACCACCGACGGCTCCTCGACCGCCCACCCCGCCGTTCTGTGCGAGGAACTGGCGCCATCGCTGTACCCGGACGGACGCATGAGGCCTGCAAGCACCGAGAAGGCCCCGGTTGAACAGAACACCCCCGATGACACACAGACAGGCTTCCTTGCACGAGGCCGGGCATCACTGGCCGCAGCACGAATGGGGGAGCCTTTGATCACCGCAGACCAGGTGATCCAGGAGATGCGTGACCGCCTGGCACGCGCCCAGCAGACCTTGCGGTGAATTTCTCCGTCTTCCTGACAGAGGCCGCGCGGCAGGATATCCAACGCCTGTTCGATTTTGTTATTGAACGTGAGTTGCGCCGCGCCAGTGGGCGCCTGGAAGCTGCGGAAGAAGCGCTGGAAACCATTGCTGCAGGTCTGAAGCGCCTGGAACGCTTTCCCCACACCTGCCGCAAGGCGGATGGCGATCCCGCTCTGCGCGAGTTGGTGATCTCTCACGGCGCCACAGGCTACGTGGCCTTGTTCGAGATCACAGAGCCGGCCACCGTGATCGTGGCAGCCATCCGCCACCAAAGAGAGGACGATTACCCGTCAGCCTGAAACGAAGTTCAACGCAGCACACTCGACATCGCCGCCAGCGCATTCAGGCTGCGCACCGCGTCCTGCACGCTGGCGCAGGGCAGGCTGAGGGTGTCGCCGTCTTCGCGCTGCACCGCGGGCCAGAGGCTGAAGACATCGGCCAGGGCCGGGGTCTGGCATTGCACGCGCAAGGTCAGCGGCGTGGGCAGGGTCCAGGCCGGCGGGGCGCCCTCGCCCTGCAGGCGCAGCACGGCCTGATGGCTGGCCTGCTCGATCTGGGCGCAGGCAGCCTGGGGCGACAGCGAGCGACCGCTGCGCGCGCCATCCGACCACTTGACCACGCTCATGTCGGTCGGGGGCAGCAGGGCCGCCACCTCGTCGGCCAGCACGTCGCAGCCGCTGACCAGCAGCACCGGCACGCCCAGCTCGCCGGCCAGCGCCGCGTACAGGCCCACCTCGCCCAGCTCGCGCCCGCCCAGCCAGACGCGGGCAAAGGCAAAGCTGTTGGTGGTGTGGGCCAGCACGCCACGGGTCTTGGCCCGGGCGTGCCAGCCGATCATGAGCACGCCGTCCACGTCCTGTTCCACCCCCGCCATCATGCCCAGGGTGCGCGGCTTGCCCTGGATCAGTTGGGCCCGCGGGTCCAGCAGGTCGGCCAGCAGGTTGCCGAAGTGGCCGTGCGAGTCGTTCACCAGCACCTCGCCGGCACCACCCGCCAGGGCGCCGCGCACGGCGGCATTGGCTTCTTCGGTCATCCAGCGGCGGGCGCGTTCGTACTCGCCGTTGGCGGCCTGGGTCTGCTCGGGACGCCAGACGCCGGCCACGCCTTCGATGTCCATGGAGATCAGGATCTTGGGTGCAGGCATGGCCTCAGTCTTTCGGGTGGAGCAGCGCCCAGGGCGCTTGGGTCAGCAATTCAGGCGCCACGGCGGTGAGCGCAGGGCGGTGGTGACCGTCGCGCCCGGTCAGGGGCACGGCGGCCCACAGCGCGTGCACGATGGCCTGTTCGGTGGCCTCGGCAGCCGCCTGGAAGAACAGGTCCAGTGCGCTTTCATGCAACAGGGTGACGCTGGGCATGGCCTGGTCGGCGCGCTGCGGCAGGCGGTAGGCGGTGGTGAAGGCCAGGGCCACATCGCCGCTGCCGTGGCCATAGTCAGAACCGGTGCGCGCCAGGCCGGCCGCCGAGCGCCGGGCCACGCGCTGCAGCTGCCGGGCATCCAGCGGGGCATCGGTGGCCAGCACGATGATGATGGAGCCGCGCTCGGGCCCGGGCGCCTCGGCGCCGACGATGCGCTGCTGCAACACGGGCCCGATGCAGCAGCCCGCCAGGGTCAGGGCCTCGGGACGCCCCTGGTTGGCCAGCACCAGGGCACCCAGGGTGTAGCGGCGCCCCTGCCAGTCGAGCTGGCGCGAGGCCGTGCCGATGCCGCCCTTGAGTCCGTGGCAAGACATGCCCCGCCCGGCGCCCACCGCGCCCTGCGCGAAGCAGGCACCGGCCCCCGCCTCGCGCGCGGTCTGCAACGCCTGCAGCACATGCGACTCCTGCAGCGCCAGGGCCTGGGCGTCATTGAGCCAACCGTCGTTGCACTCGAAAACCAGGGGGTTCAGGGTGGGCAGGCTGCGCGCCAGCTCGGGCTGGTGGGCGATCGCATCGCGGATCAGCGCGTTGCTGGCCGCGCCCACGCCGAAGGTGCTGACCAGGGCGATGGGCGATTCGATCTGCCCCAGCTCCTGCACCTGCATGAGGCCGGCGCTTTTGCCAAAGCCATTGATGACGGCCAGGCCTGCCGGCAGCTTGTGCAGAAACAAGTCACCCGGGGCCGGCAGCAGCACCGTCGCGCCGGTCTGCACGGAGCCCTCGGACAAGGTGACGTGGCCCAGCGAAACGCCGGCCACGTCGGTGATGGCGTCCAGCGGACCGCTGCCCAGGGTGCCGGCTTGGGGTGCGCCCAGGAAGGTGCGTTGCATGGTTCAGTTCCGGTCCAGCTTGGGGTCGAGCGCGTCGCGCAGGCCGTCGCCCAGCAGGTTGAAGGCCAGCACAGTGACGAAGATCGCCAGGCTGGGGAACAGCGCGATGTGCGGGGCATTGAGCATGTCGGCCCGTGCCTCGTTGAGCATGGCGCCCCACTCGGGGGTGGGCGGCTGCGCGCCCAACCCCAGAAAGGACAGGCTGGCCGCGGTGATGATGGAGGTGCCGATGCGCATGGTGAGGTACACCACCACCGACGACACCGTGCCCGGCAGCAGGTGACGCAGCATGATGACGGCATCGGTGGCGCCAATGGAGCGCACTGCCTCGATGTAGGTCTGGTGCTTGAGGGCCAGCACATTGCCGCGCACCAGGCGGGCAAAGGCCGGCACGCTGAACACGGCCACCGCCACGATCACATTGATCATGCCGTTGCCCAGAATGGCCACGATGCCGATGGCCAGCAGGATGCCGGGGAAGGCAAACAGCACGTCGGACATGCGCATCACGATGCGGTCCCACCAGCCTTCGTAGTACCCGGCCAGCAGGCCCAGGCCGGTGCCGATCACAGCGCCCACCGCCACCGAGATGAAGCCGGCGGCCAGCGAGATGCGCGTGCCCAGCAGGATGCGGCTGAAGATGTCGCGCCCCAGGGCATCCACGCCAAACCAGTGCGCCGCGCTGGGTGGCGTGTTGAGCGCGTCGTAATCGAAGTAGTTTTCGGCGTCGTAAGGCGCCAGCCAGGGCGCCAGCACCGCGATGGCCACCAGCAGCAGCACAAAGCCGCCGGCCCACAGGGCCACACGCTGGCGCTTGAACTGGCGCCAGAACTCAGCCGCCGGGGTGCGGACCTGCGGAGCAGCCACGGGGCTGGCGGGGGTGGTTTGTTCGGTCATTTACTTGAATCGGATGGTCGGGTTGATCAGGGCGTACAACAGATCGACCACCAGGTTGATCAGGATGAATTCGAGCGAAAACAGCAACACCAGGGCCTGGATCACGGGGTAGTCACGCATGTCCACCGCATCGACCAGCAGGCGGCCCATGCCGGGCCAGTTGAAGACCACCTCGACCACGATGGAGCCGCCCAGCAAAAAGCCGAACTGCAAGCCCATCATGGTGACCACCGGGATCAGCGCATTGCGCAGCCCGTGCTTGACCACCACCACGGTCTCTGACAGGCCCTTGGCGCGGGCCGTGCGCACGTAGTCCTCTTTGAGGATGTCGATGAAGGAGCTGCGCGTGAAGCGCGCCATCACGGCCGCCACGCCCGCGCCCAGGGTGAGCGAAGGCAGGATGTAGTGGCGCCAGCTGTCGGCCCCCACGGTGGGCAGCCAGCCCAGTTGCACCGAGAACAGCTGCATCAGCAGCATGCCCAGTGCAAACGACGGAAACGAGATGCCCGACACCGCCAGCGTCATGCCCAGGCGGTCGGGCCAGCGGTTGCGCCACACCGCCGAGACCATGCCCAGCACCCCACCCAGCAGCACCGACCACACCATGGCCGCCACCGTGAGCCACAGTGTGGGCGCAAAGCGCTCGGCGATCTCGGTGGACACCGGCCGCTTGCTGCGGATCGAGGTACCGAAGTCGCCTTGCAGGGCATGGCTGAAAAAGCGCAGAAACTGCTGGTGCAGCGGCAGATCCAGCCCCAGGTCCTGCCGCACCAGCTCCACCGTCTCAGGCCCCGCCTCCGGCCCCGCGGCCAGCCGTGCCGGATCACCCGGCAACAGGTGCACAAACGAAAACACCAGCACCGCCACGATCAGCAGCGTCGGCAACAGCCCCAGCAGGCGCCTGAAAAGGTAATGGATCATGGATCTCAAGCTCAATCAAAAAAATCCTGGGCGACCAAGGCCCCATCGTGATGGCTATCGGTCTGACATCAGGACCTCACACAGAGTACGCCCGGCGCACAGCACTAGGCGTCCCAACGCCCTCACCGTTCAGAAGGCTGCGGAGCAAGCCATGCCAGCAGACACCGTGGAGCGGGCTTTGCCCGGCCAGGGGTGTCGTCCCCCTGGGGGGATGGCGCCGAAGGCGACTCAGGGGGGGGTTATTTCAATTCAATTTCGTCGAAGTTGAAATTCCAGTCCGGCATCACATAGAAACCGGCCAGGTTGCGTGCGCGCACCGACAGCGAGCGCTCGGTCACCAGGAAGGCCCAGGGCGCGTCCTTCCAGATCTGCTGCTGGGCTTCGGTGTAGAGGCGGGTCTTCTCGGCGCGGTCCGTGGTGTTCAGGGCCTTGGCGATGTTGTGGTCCACCACGTCGTTCTTGTAGTACGCAGTGTTGAACAGGCGAGGCGGGAAGGACTCAGAGGCCAGCAACGGGCGCAGCGCCCAGTCGGCTTCGCCGGTCGACGACGACCAGCCCACGTAGTACATGCGCACCGGGGCGGTGGCCGGGTCTTGTGCGCTTTCCACGCGCTCGACGCGCTGGCCGGCCTCCAGGGCCTGCACCTGCACCTTGATGCCCACCTGGGCCAGTTGCTGCTGCACGAACTGGATCACCTTTTGCGCCGTGGTGTGGTTGTAGGCGCTCCACAGCGTGCTTTCGAAGCCGTTGGGGTAGCCCGCCTCTTTCAGCAGTTCACGCGCCTTCTTGGGGTCATAGGGCCAGGGGCCGAACTTGACCGAGTAGTCCACGCCCTTGGGCGCCACCGAGTCCATCGGGTCGGCAAAGCCCGAGAAGGCCACCTTGGCCAGGGCTTCCTTGTTGATGGCGTAGTTGATGGCCTGGCGCACCTTCGGGTTGTCGAAGGGCTTTTGCTGCATGTTGAACGAGATGTAGCGCTGCACGATCGAGGGCCCCTGGGTCACTTCCAGGCTGGGCTTCTTGCTCAGGTTCTCGACCGCTTCAGGCGGCAGCGTGAAGGCGAAGTGCGCCTCATTGGTCTGCATCATGGCGGCACGGGTGTTGTTGTCCACCACCGGGCGCCAGGTGATGGTGTCCACCTTGGGGTAGCCCTTCTTCCAGTAGCCATCGAACTTGGCGACCTTCATGTAGTCGGTGGCTTTCCACTCGACGAACTTGAAGGGGCCGGTGCCCACCGGGTTCTGCGCAATGCCCTTGTTGCCGTACTTGGCCAGGGCCGCGGGCGAGATGATCACGCCCGAGGGGTGGGCCAGGGTGTTGATGAAGGGCGAGAAGGGCTCTTTGAGGGTGAAGCGCACCGTGGACGGGTCCACCACCTCGGTCTTGGCGATGTTCTTGTACAGGTTGTAGCGCTTGAGCTTGTTGTCGGGGTTGGTCACGCGGTCGAAGGTGACCTTGACGGCCTCGGCATTGAAGTCGGTGCCGTCATGGAACTTGATGCCCTTCTTGAGCTTGACGGTGTAGACCAGGCCGTCCTTGCTGACGGTGTTGCTCTCGGCCAGCACTGGCACCATCTTCATGTCCTTGTCGAAGCTGTACAGCCCTTGGTAGAAGGACTTGGCCACCGCCTGCGACACGGTGTCGTTGGCGTCATAGGGGTCGGTGGTGGTGAAGCTCGAGTACAGCGCCACCACCACGTCTTTGGAGGCATGGGCCGACGAGACCGACAGGCCGGCCAGCACCAGGGCGGCGGCAAGGTGATTCAGTTTCAGTTTCATGGTGAAGTCACTCCGGGGTTGAAGAAGAAAACAAAAAAGGGGTGGCAAGGCGCTGAACACGCAACACCTCAGTAGGCGCCGCCGACACGGTGGCGGGCCACGAAGTGGCCAGGCGCCACCTCGTGCAGCGGGGCCACCTCGGGCGGATTGTCCAGCGCCCGGATGGGGCTGGGAATGTCGTCCGACAACAATTCGCGCACGGGGCGGCGGCTGGGGTCGGCAATGGGCACGGCGCTCATCAGGCGGCGCGTGTAGGCGTGCTGCGGGTTCTCGAACACGGCGCGGCGCGGCCCGATCTCGACAATCTGGCCCAGGTACATCACGGCCACGCGGTGGCTGATGCGTTCGACCACCGCCATGTCGTGCGAGATGAACAGGAAGGCAATGCCGAACTCGGCCTGCAGGTCGAGCATCAGGTTGATGATCTGGGCGCGGATCGACACATCGAGCGCCGACACCGCCTCGTCGGCGATCACCACCTTGGGGTTGAGCGCCAGGGCGCGCGCAATCGCGATGCGCTGGCGCTGCCCGCCCGAGAACTCGTGCGGGTAGCGGTGCGCCGCCTCCGGCGGCAGGCCCACTTTCTGCAGCAGCCACTGAACCCGCTGCTCGGCCTCGGCGCGGGTGGCCAGGCCGTGCAGCAGCAAGGGCTCCATGACCGAGAAGCCCACGGTCAGGCGCGGGTCCAGCGAGGCAAAGGGGTCTTGGAACACGAACTGGATGTCGCGCCGCAGCGCGCGCAGATCGGCCCCCTGCAGGCCGGCGATGTCGCGCCCGGCCACCTGCACACGGCCGGCGCTGAACTCAAGCAGGCGCGCCAGCGAGCGGCCCGTGGTCGACTTGCCACAGCCCGACTCGCCCACCAGCGACAGGGTCTCGCCCGGCTGCAGGCTGAAGCTCAGTTGCTCCACAGCATGGACCCGGCGCGTGACCCGGCCCAGCCAGCCGCCGCGCAAGGGAAAGTGCGTGACCAGGCCTTCGACCTGCAGCACCGGGGGCTGGTCGCGGCGCACCGTGTCGACCGCCGTCAGGCTGGCCACGCTGTCGCTGGCCTCCTGGCCCGGCAGGGCAAAGCGGGCCGGCAGGGCGTGCCCCTGCATGGCGCCCAGGCGCGGCACAGCCGCCATCAGGGCCCGGGTGTAGGGCTGCTGGGGCTGGGCGAACAGCGGCTGGCAGGCGCCCTCCTCGACCTTGTCACCTCGGAACATCACCAGCACGCGGTCGGCCACCTCGGCCACCACGCCCATGTCGTGGGTGATGAAGATCACGCCCATGGCCAGGTCGCGCTGCAGCTGCTGGATCAGCGTGAGGATCTGGGCCTGGATGGTCACATCGAGCGCCGTGGTGGGCTCGTCGGCAATCAGCAAGGCGGGCTTGCAGGCCAGGGCCATGGCGATCATCACGCGTTGACGCATGCCGCCCGAAAGCTGGTGCGGGTGCCGCGTGAGCACATTGCGCGCCTCGGGAATGCGCACCAGATCCAGCATGCGCAGGGCCTCGGCCAGCGCCGCGCTGCGCCCCAGCCCCTGGTGCAGCCGGATCGACTCGGCGATCTGCTCGCCCACGGTGAACACCGGATTCAGGCTGGTCATGGGCTCCTGGAACACCATGGCCAGGTCGGCGCCGCGCAGGCTGCGCATCTGGCGGGCGCCAGCCTGGGCCAGGTCCACGCGCTCGCCGTTGCGGCGCGTGAGCCACATGCGACCGCTGTCGATGACGCCACCGCCCTGCTCGATCAGGCGCATCAGCGCCAGCGAAGACACCGACTTGCCCGAGCCCGACTCGCCCACGATGGCCAGGGTCTCACCCGCATCGACGTGGAAGTTCAGGCCCTTGACGGCCTGCAGGCGGCCTTGCTCGGTGCTGAAGCTGACGCGCAGGTCCTGCACCTCCAGCACGCGACGTGCGCTCTCGGCGGGGGGGATGGGCATTGCACTCATGCAGGACTCCGGTCGTCTTCGTCAGCGTAGATGGCCACCACCGGAGGCTGGCCCGGACGGACCCAGCCGCGGTACATCCCCTCGGTGTTGAAGGGCAAGGCCACCTGCCCTTGCGCGTCCACCGCGATCAGACCACCGCGCCCGCCCATGGGCGGCAGCTTGTCGTGCACCACGCGACGGCAGGCTTCGGCCAGGCCGAGGCCGGCGTACTCGATCAGGGCCGACACATCATAGGCGGCCATGCCCCGGATGAAGGCCTCGCCCATGCCGGTGCACGACACGGCCACGGTGCGGTCGTTGGCATAGTTGCCTGCGCCCACCAGGGGCGAATCGCCCACCCGGCCAGGCAATTTGTTGGTGACACCGCCGGTGCTCGTGGCCGCGGCCAGGTGGCCCTGCGCATCCAGGGCGACCGCGCCCACCGTCCCCATCTTGGCGCGCTCGTCCAACGGCGCCTTGGCCGCCAGCAGGTTCTGGGCATCGTGGTCGAGTGCCGCTGTTCCACCAGGCGCCGCCTGCACACTGCGCAACTGGGCCAGGCGCTCCGGCGTGTCGAACCAGTCGGGCGCCACGGTTTCACACCCCCGCTCGATGGCAAAGCGCTCGGCCCCCTCACCGATCAGCAGGACCGGGCTGGCCGAGGCCAGCACGGCGCGCGCCGCCAGCACCGGATTGCGCAGACGGCGCACACCCGCCACCGCACCGGCGGCCAGATCGCTGCCACGCATCACGCAAGCGTCCAGCTCATGGCGCGCATCGGCGGTATAGACCGCGCCGCGCCCGGCGTTGAACAAAGGGCACTCCTCCAGCAGGCGCACGGTTTCGGTCACCACATCGAGCGCGTCGGCACCCTGGGCCAGCAGGGCCTGGCCGGCCAACAGAATGTCGTTCAGCGCGCTGCGGTAGCGGGTCTGCTGCTCGGGCGTGATGGCGCCACGGGTCAGCGTGCCCGCGCCGCCGTGCAGCACCAGCACGGGGGTCGGGCGGGAAGAAGTGGGGTGGGCTGTGGACAGCATGGGCGAGGGTCTGCTCCGTCGGTCGGTCGTTAAGTCAGTCGTTCGGCGTGCCAGGGCGGGCGGGCCCGCGGGGCCGGTCACGCCCTTCGGCAAGAGCGTCAAGGTGCAGCCAGGGCATGACGCTTTGGGTCAGCTCATGCTGGCGCTGCACCGCCGCATCGCTGCGCCGCGCCACGGCCGCCACCAGGGCCTCGATCAGCGCCAACGCGGTAGCGTTCGAGGTGGCGGCCACCTGACGCTGGATGTGGGCGTACAAGGTGCAGTCGGCCAGCGCCACCAGAGGCGAGGCGGGCTTG
Organism: Curvibacter sp. GW821-FHT01G03; assembly: GCF_059422285.1. NCBI lineage: Bacteria > Pseudomonadati > Pseudomonadota > Betaproteobacteria > Burkholderiales > Comamonadaceae > Curvibacter > Curvibacter sp. GW821-FHT01G03. The sequence goes on along the minus strand of NZ_JBWKWP010000003.1, from coordinate 109,152 downwards.
TCGGTCAGGGCCAGGATGCGCACACCGCGCTCACGCGCGAGCCGGGTCAGCTCAACGGTGTCACTGACGTAGCGCGGAAAGGCCAGCGTGATCAGCAGGTCGCGTGGCCCGCGCCGGAACAGTTGGCGCGCGGCATGCGAAGGGCCGCCGGCCTGGGCCAGGCAGCTCACGCCGCTGCAATAAGGTTCGAGTTCGTGCTGCAGCAGGCCGGCCAGGAAGGCGCTGCTGCCCCAACCCAGGGTCATGACCTGATCGGCTTGCAGCAGCAGTTCGACGGCCTGCTCACAAGGTTGGTCCTGCAGGGCTTGCAGCGTGCGGTCCAGGTTGTCGCGCGTTTCCTGCAAGGAGGCCGCCATGGTCTGCACCGTGCCGGCAGGCTGCTGCAGGTTGCTGCGCAAGCTCTCAACGGGTGCCAGCACCGATTCGAAGCCGCGGGCCAGCTCGGCCCGGAATTGCGGGTAGCCGGCAAACCCCAGTGCCCGGGCCAGCCGGTTGGCGCTGGCTACAGAGACCTCGGTCTCGCGCGCAAATTCCTCGATGCTCAGCGTGGCGGCCCGGAAAGGGTGCGCCAACACGGCCCGCGCCATGCGTTGCAGTGCCGCCGGCAGGGCCGGCGCCTGGCTGGCCACATGCTGCAGCACGGGCAGGCCGGCAAAACGGCCAGTCCAATCAGCATGGGCGAGGTCACGGGACATGGTGGAAGGCGAGGTTTGTAAAAAAGTTTTCAGAGAACCGAAATACTGTAAAGCAATTTACAGGCCTGCCGCATGGGGTTCTTCCCGGGGGGCCAATGGGGCGGGGCGAGGTCCCATGCACCGATCGGGGGCGTGGGGCCCCAGAAGGCTGCAGCCCAGTGCACAGGCGAAAAAAAACCCGGCGGCTGCCGGGTTTTCCAAACTGGAGTTGAAAAGGTATTGCGTAACAATCAACCAGCATCCAACGCCTGAGGGGCTTTGACCGCCCTGCCGCAGCAGACCGGTGTCACCCCAGGATCGGTCATTCCGGACAGCGAAGATTCGCTGGCGCGACTCCGGACGACGACCCGGGGCGGCCCATCGGCGCCCACATTCTTCCCTGCATGCTTGTCAGCCCTTCAGCGGCCGGATCTACCGTCTGAGACGGCTTGGCGACAAATGAGCCGAAAAGCCCTTCGAATGTAACAATCCGATACGAAATCCGCAAGCCCGCCCGGCGACTCCAAGGGTCAAGGGGAGGCGCCCGAGGGCCTTCCCCTCCGGGGGCTCAGGCCAGCGTCATCAGACTGGCGTTACCGCCGGCCGCCGCGGTGTTGACGCTGAGGGCTCGCTCGACCCACAGCCGCTCCAGGGGGATCGCGGCCTCGCCCGGCAGCAGACCGGTGATGCCCACGATAGGGCCCGGGCGCTGGGCCACTCGCAAGCCCACCTGGCGCAGGGCAGCGGGCTCACCGTGGTGCAGCACGGCATCAAAGTGGGTTTCCGGGCGGGTCCAGTCACTGCACAGCACGATCCGGCCTTGCACCTCTTCGGGCAGGCGTTGCAACAGAGCCTGAGCGCTGTCAGGCCAGACCGCCTGGCTGCCCACGGCCAGCACGGCAGCCAGTTGACACAGGCGGTCGCTGTCCTGATCGGCCAGGCACAGCACGGACTCACGCGGCAACAGGCTGTAGACATTGCGCTCGCCGGTCGGGCCACACAGGCAACGCGCACGGCGGGTCTGGCCCTGCGCCCCCCATTGCGCGCAGGCCGCCGCCACGGCCGGCTGGGCGTTGCGTTCGGCCCACTCGGCCAAGGCTTGCAGAGGCGCCAACAGTGCAGCCGACGCGGGGTCCGCCGACACCGTGGCGCCCTCGTCGTCAAGGCTGCGCGCCAGAGCCGCCTCAGGGCGCTGGGCCAGCAGGCGGTACAGGTACAGCGGACCGCCTGCCTTGGGCCCGGTGCCCGACAGGCCTTCGCCACCGAAGGGCTGGACGCCCACCACCGCGCCCACCATGTTGCGGTTCACATACACGTTGCCGGCATGGGCCCCGGCGACCACGCGCTCGATGGTTTCATCGATGCGGGTGTGCAGGCCCAGGGTCAGCCCGTAGCCGGTGGCATTGATCTGGTCGAGCAACTCGGGCAGGGCTTCGCGGCGGTAGCGCAGCACGTGCAGCACGGGGCCGAACACCTCGCGCTGCAGTTCGCTGAGGCTGTTCAGTTCGATCACGGTGGGCGGCACGAAATGGCCGTGCCGGGTGTCGTCCAACCCGCCCCGACCCAGGGGCTGCTGCACCCGGCGGCCCTGGGCACGCAGGGCATCGATGTGGCGCAGCAGGCCGGCCCGGGCTTCGGCATCGATCACCGGGCCCACATCGGTGTGCAGCTGATCGGGGCGGCCCAGGCGCAACTCGGCCATGGCGCCGGTCAGCATCTGCAACACGCGGTCGGCGGCCTCTTCCTGCACGCACAACACGCGCAGGGCCGAGCAGCGCTGGCCCGCACTGTCGAAGGCCGAGGCCAGCACATCGGCTACCACCTGCTCGACCAGGGCGGACGAGTCCACGATCATGGCGTTCTGACCGCCGGTCTCTGCGATCAGCGGGATCGTGCGTCCGCTCGGGCTCAGGCGGCCGGCCAATTGACGTTGCAGCAGGCGCGCCACCTCGGTGGAGCCCGTGAACATCACCCCTTGCACCCGCTCGTCGGCCACCAGGGTGGCCCCCACGGTTTCACCGCGGCCGGGCAGCAGTTGCAGCACGGCGTCGGGCACGCCGGCCTGGCGCAGCAGGCGCACGGCCTGCGCGGCCAGCAAAGGGGTCTGCTCGGCCGGCTTGGCCAGCACCGGGTTGCCGGCGGCCAGGGCGGCGGCCACCTGGCCGGTGAAGATGGCCAGCGGAAAGTTCCAGGGGCTGATGCAGACCACGGGGCCCAGCGGACGGTGCGGCAGATCGGCCAGATCGCGGCGCGCCTGGGCGGCGTAATAGCGCAGGAAATCGACCGCCTCGCGCACCTCGGCCACGGCATTGGCGCAGGTCTTGCCCGCTTCGCGCACCAGCAGGCCCATCAGCACGCCCAGCTGTTGCTCCATCAGGTCAGCGGCCTGCTCCAGGGCCAGGGCCCGCCGAGCCGGGGCCGTGGCGGCCCAGCCGGGTGCGGCCTCGGTGGCCGCCTGCAGCGCCCATTCGACGCCGGCCAGGGTGGTTTCCTGCACCCGGCCAACGGGGTCGCGCAGATCAGCCGGGTTGAGCACCGGCTGGGCCGGTTCGGCCCACTCGGCCTGTGCCTCAGGTCCGGCCAGCAGCGGCTGGGCCTGCCATTCGACGTGGGCGCTGCGCAACAGGTCGGCCTGCAGGGCCTGCAGCGCGGTGTCGCACGCCAGGTCCACGCCCTTGGAGTTGCGGCGGGCCGCGCCGTACAACTCGGGCGGTGTACCGATCGATGGGTGGGACAGCCCCAGCGTGCCTTCGCGCAGCGCCATCTGCTCGACGGTCTGCACCGGGTCTTGGACCAGTTCGTCCAGCGGCAGACTGGTGTCGGCAATGCGGTTCACGAACGAGGTGTTGGCACCGTTCTCCAACAGGCGGCGCACCAGGTAGGCGAGCAGGGTTTCGTGGTTGCCCACGGGCGCATAAATGCGGCAGGGCCGGTTCAGACGGCCCGCCGTTTCCGGGCCCACCACCTGCTCGTACAGGGGTTCGCCCATGCCGTGCAGACACTGGAACTCGTACTGACCGGGCTGGTAGCGGGCCGGGTCGGCCAACTGGTAGATGGCGGCCAGGGTGTGGGCGTTGTGGGTGGCGAACTGGGGGTAGATGGCCTCGGGCGCAGCCAGCAGGCGGCGGGCGCAGGCCAGGTAGGACACGTCGGTATAGGCCTTGCGGGTGTACACGGGGTAGTCGCTCAGGCCATCGAGCTGGGCACGCTTGATTTCGCTGTCCCAGTAGGCGCCCTTGACCAGGCGCACCATCAGGCGGTGAGCACTGCGCCGGGCCAGGTCGATCACGCAGTCGATCACTTGCGGGCAGCGCTTCTGGTAGGCCTGGATCACGAAACCGATGCCGTTCCAGCCCGCCAGAGCAGGCTCGAAGCAAAGGCGCTCAAGCAACTCCAGCGACAGCTCCAGGCGGTCGGCTTCTTCGGCGTCGATGTTCAGACCGATGTTCTGGCCACGCGCCTGCAGCGCCAACTGGCGCAGCACGGGGTACAGCTCGGCATGGACGCGGTCGTGCTGGGCCCGGCTGTAGCGCGGGTGCAGCGCCGACAACTTGATCGAGATGCCGGGGCCTTCATACACGCCGCGCCCGGCCGAGGCCCGGCCGATGGCTTCGATGGCCTGCTGGTAGTCACGCAGGTAGCGCTGGGCATCGGCGGTGGTGAGTGCGGCCTCGCCCAGCATGTCGTAGGAGTAGCGAAAGCCCTGGGGCTCCAGGGTGGCGGCATGGCGCAGGGCCTGGGCGATGGTTTCGCCCGTCACGAACTGCTCGCCCATCATGCGCATGGCCATGTCCACCCCTTTGCGGATCAGGGGCTCGCCGCCGCGCGCGGTCAGCCGCCCCAGCGCCGCCCCCAAGCCACTTTCGCTGTGGGTGGAAACCAGCTTGCCCGTCAGCAGCAGGCCCCAGGTGGCTGCGTTGACGAACAACGAAGGGCTCTTGCCCAGGTGGCGTGCCCATTCGCCATGGGCGATCTTGTCCCGGATCAGGGCATCGCGGGTGGCGGCATCGGGGATGCGCAGCAAGGCTTCGGCCAAGCACATCAAGGCCACCCCCTCCTGGGACGACAGCGCGTACTCCTGCAGCAGGCCCTGCACCAGGCCGGCCCGGCCGCCGACACTCTTGCGCTCGCGCAGATGGCGGGCCAGACGCTGAGCCAGTAGCTGGGTGGCGTCGGCCAAGGGCTGGGGCAGGCGGGCTTGCTTGAGCAACTCGGGCACCACCTCGGTCTCGGGCCGGCGCCAGGCTGCGGTGATGGCAGCCCGCAGCGGGTCTGCTGACAGCAGGCCTGGCGTGAACGGCTGGAATGGGATGCAGGTGTCGGCATCGGCACTGAGGGGCGGACGGACTGACATGGCGAGGCTCCTTGGATTCGGTGAATTGCGCTATCTTCCAAGCCTTAACGCCGAATGTTTATCCATATTTATTCGATTTGAATGAACAAATCACCAGGCAATTCACCTTCCGTGCGCAGGTCATGCGAGCGTCGCACAATGGACGGCATGAAATCACTGCAAGACATTGCCCTGTCCATGCTCGATCTGGTGGCGGTTCGCGAAGGCGGCACCGTGGCCGACGCGCTGTCCATCGCCCTGCGCACCGCCCAGCACGCCGAAAAGCTGGGCTTCAAGCGTTACTGGCTGGCCGAGCACCACAACATGAGTGGCATCGCCAGCTCGGCCACCGCCGTGCTGGTGGGCCACATCGCTGGCGGTACCGAGCGCATCCGCGTGGGCTCGGGCGGCGTGATGCTGCCCAACCATGCACCGCTGGTGGTGGCCGAGGCCTTCGGCACCCTGGCCGAGCTTTACCCGGGCCGGATCGACCTGGGCCTGGGCCGCGCACCGGGCACCGACGGGCTGACCATGCGGGCGCTGCGCCGGGACCGGGTGGAGACCGAAGAAGACTTTCCACGCGATGTGGCCGAACTGCAGCGCCTGCTGGGCCCGGTGCAGCCCGGCCAGCGCCTGATCGCCATGCCGGGCGCCGGCACCCAGGTGCCGATCTGGTTGCTGGGCTCCAGCCTGTTTTCGGCCCAGCTGGCGGCCGAGCGCGGTCTGCCCTATGCCTTTGCCTCGCACTTTGCGCCGCGCCTGCTGCTGCAGGCGGTGGACCTGTACCGGCGCCTGTTCAAGCCCTCGGCCACGCTTGAAAAGCCGTATGTGGTGATTGGCGTGCCGCTGATTGCAGCCCCGACCGATGAAGAGGCCGAATTCCTCGCCAGCAGCACCTACCAAAGGGTGCTGGGCATCCTGACCGGTGACCGGCGCCGCCTTCAGCCCCCGCTGCCGCATTTCCGTGCCCAGCTGGCACCCCAAGAACGCGCCGCGGTCGACGACTTTCTGGCCGCCGCCGTGGTGGGCGGACCTGGCACCGTGCGTGAGGGCCTGGCGCGGCTGGCCGACCTGACCCAGGCCGACGAATTCATGCTCGTCAGCGACGTGTTCGATCCCACCCTGCGCCTGCGCTCGCTGGAGATTGCCGCAGCGGCCCGACAGGGCTGAGCCGCCCCGGGCGCCACGCGCCCACCTCCTGTCGCTCCCCCCGACAGGCCTGAGCCCGCCCGCCAGCTGCGCGGCCCAGGCCCCGAGTTTTCCACTCAAGCATTGATCTGAAATTCTTTGAATTTCGGCCACTCTGCTATAGACTTGGCTCGTTTCAATCACGAAACTATGTTTTACCTAAGAAACGAACCGGATTGGAGAACGTCATGAGTGCATCTGCGGCCGCCGAAGGCGTGCAAACCGCGTACCAACCGCCTGAGGGCATGGATCTGGGGCAATGGCTGAAGTCGCGTGTGGCCACGCGCGCCACCCGCCGCTACGACTGGGAGGCCCTGAAGTTCCAGGCTGATTTCGACCCCAAGTACGCCCGTGCCCAGATGCGCTACATCGGCACCGGTGCCACCGGCGTGGACAGCGACGAGAACACGGTGGTGGCCGAGCACTTCACCTTCTCCACCATGATCCTGCCGGCCGGCGCCGAAGGCCCGCTGCACATTCACACCGATGCCGAAGAAGTGTTCTTCGTGATGCGCGGCCGCGTGAAGCTGATTGCCGAACTGAACGGCGAAACCTGGGAAATGGAAGCCGGCGAGCGCGACCTGATCTCCTGGCCGGTGGGCGTGTACCGCGGCGTGATCAACATCGGTGACGAAGAAGCCCTGATGTGCGTGATGATCGGCAACCCCAAGCCGGTGACCCCCACCTACCCGCCCAGCCACCCCTTGGCCAAGGTCAAGCGCTGAGCCCCTGGCCAGCCACCCACGAGGAAACAACATGAGTGTTCAGGGCATTGACGAAATCACCTTCGGTGCGGCGGACCTGGCCAAGTGCCGCCAATTCTTCAGCGACTGGGGCCTTCACCTGGTGTCCGAGGAGCCGCAAGAGCTGGTGTTCGAGTCGCTCAACGGCTGCCGCGTGAAGGTGGCCCATTCCGACAAGCCTGGCCTGCCCGCCGGCATCGAGGCCGACCCCACGCTGCGTGAAGTGGTATGGGCCGTGGGCTCGAACGCCGAACTGGACGTGCTGCGCTCGCGCCTGGCCGGCCAGCCCGGCTACGTCGACGATGGCCAGCGCATCGGCTGCACCGACCCCAACGGCCTGGCCGTGCGGGTGCAGGTGACGCGCAAGCGCGTGCTGGACCTGCCCTGCGCGCAGACCAACACCTGGGCCACACGCGGCCGGGTGAACCAGCCCAGCCCGGCCTACGACCGCGCCACGCCGGTCGAAGTGGGCCACGTGGTGTTCTTCGTGAAAGACCTCGCAGCCACCACCGCCTTCTATGAACAACACCTGGGCTTCGTGGTGTCCGACCGCTACCCCGGTCGCGGCCACTTCATGCGCTGCGCCCCCGAGGGCGGCCACCACGACCTGTTCCTGCTGCAACTGCCCGAGCCCCGCGCCGGCCTGAACCACGTGGCCTTCACCGTGCGTGACCTGCACGAAGTGATTGGCGGCGGCATGCACATGTCGCGCTGCGGCTGGAGCACCGAGCTCGGCCCGGGCCGGCATCCGATTTCGTCGGCCTTGTTCTGGTACTTCATCAGCCCGGCCGGTGCCCTGGTTGAGTACTACACCGACGAAGACGAGCTGACCGCCGACTGGCAGGCCCGCGATTTCACCCCCGGCCCCACCGTGTTTGCGGAATGGGCCATCAAGGGGGGCATCGACGGCCAGACACGACGCCAGGTCAACGCCGATGCACCGAGCGGTCGCTTCATGACCGATCGCCCCAAAGACTGATTCCCTCAGATCACCCCACGAACCCTCCGGAGGTTATTGATGAGCGCCACCCCCCCTCTCTACAACGAAACCCACCAGCACCGCGAAGCGCCGCCCACGGCCTACGAGACCCTGCTGGGCGACTCGATCGAACGTGCTTTCGCGCAAGGCCTGCACGAAATCGAAGCCCTGATCGACTACCTGAACAAGGCCGGCCCCGCCGGCCCCAACAGCCAGCCCTGGACGGTTGAGACCTTCAAGGCCGAAATGGCCCGCCTCGGCGCCTGACCCCCCCTCACCCTGGAGCACCTCAAGATGCAAACGTCCAACGTCTATTTCCAGCAAAACCCGGTCGACGCCGCCCTGGCCGTGGGCCTGAAAGACCTGTGGTTCCCGATCTGCCCCTCGTCCTTCCTCAAGAACGACCCGATCTCGCTGCGCCGCATGGGCTACAAGATCGCGCTGTGGCGCGACCATGAAGGCAAGGTCCACGCGCTCGAAGACCACTGCCCGCACCGCGGCGCCCCGCTGTCGCTGGGCGTGATCCTGGGTGATCGCATCGCCTGCCCCTACCACGGCGTGGAAGTGAGCCATGACGGCACCGTGACCAGCGTGCCCGCCATGCCCGGCTGCAAGCTGGAAGGCTCGCGCACCACCCGCATGTTCCATGCGGTCGAAAGCAATGGCGCGATCTTCCTGTTCAACTCGACCGAGCCGCAAATCGACACCCCGCCGCCGCTGCGCCTGCCTGAAGAGCTGACCTCGCCCGAGTGGTCCTCGTTCCTCTGCTACACCGAGTGGGGCTGCGACTACCGCTACGTGATCGACAACGTGATCGACCCCATGCACGGCACCTTCCTGCACAAGCAGTCGCACACCATGTACGAAGGCGATGTGACGGCCGAATTCCACATCCGCGACACCGACACCGGCTTCGTGTTCGAGAAAAAGGGCCAGCGCAACGTCAACTTCGACTGGACCGAGTGGATCGACACCGGCATCCACCTGATGCGCCTCGAGATCCCGTACCCGAAGACCGGCGGCCCTGGCGGCAACTTTGCCATCATCGGCAGCTACACCCCCATCAGCCGCCAGGCTTCGGGCGTGTTCCACTGGCGCTGCCGCAAGGTGGACGGCTGGCAGCGCGACACCTGGCGCTTCCTGTACAAAAACCGCCTGGAGCAACGCCACTGGAATGTGCTGGAGCAAGACCGTGTGGCCGTCGAGACCATGGAGCCCGATGCCAACCAGCGCGAGTTCCTGTACGCCCACGACATGGGCATCGTGCGCCTGCGCCGTCACCTGAAGGGCCTGGCCCAGGCCCAGATCGACCGCACCGCCACCCCGGCCTGAGCGCAAGCGGCCTGAACCGCCCGGCACGCTCTCAAAGCGGCCTCAAAGCGACTGACAAGCGCCCCCGACCGCACCTGGCAAGCCCTGGCTACCAGCTTGCCTCGGGGGCGCAACGCTCTGTGACCGACATTAAACTCAAGCCCTCCCGACCCCACCCACAGCCCCCGTCACGGCCATGTCGAATCTACTCAATGCCTACATCCACGCGCTTCGTTACGAGGCCGAGGACATCCACAGCGTCGAACTGCGGCGCGCCGGCGGAGGTGAACTGCCCGAGTTCGCCGCCGGCTCCCACATCGACCTGCACCTGCCCAACGGGCTGGTGCGCAGCTACTCGCTGCTCAACGCCGCCGGTGAGCGCCACCGCTATGTGCTGGGCGTGCTGAAAGACCGGCGCAGCCGCGGCGGCTCCCGCTGTGTGCACGAAGCCCTGCGCGTGGGCCAGACCATCGCCATCAGCGAACCGCGCAACAACTTCGCGCTGCACGAAGACGCAGGCCACTCGGTGCTGGTGGCGGGCGGCATCGGTGTGACGCCCATCCTGTGCATGGCCACCCGGCTGAAGCAGTTGGGTCGCTCATTCGAAGTGCTGTACTTTGCCCGCTCGCGCAAGAGCGCGGCCTTCATCGCCGAGCTGCAGGCCCTGGGCGCACCGCTGCACCTGCACTTCGACGACGAACAGAGCGGCCCTCCTGACCTGAAAGCCCTGCTGGCCGCCCGGCCCGCCCAGGCGGACACCCACTATTACGCCTGCGGCCCCGCCGTGATGCTCGACGCCTTTGAAAAGTTCTGCGCCGAGCTGGGCTACGCCAACGCCCACATCGAACGCTTCACTGCCGTCGAGGTGGCCGCCGCCTCCGATGCGCGCCAAAGCTTCACGGTCGAGCTCAAGCGCTCGGGCAAGTCGATCACCGTCGAGGCCGGCCAAAGCCTGCTGCAGGCCCTGAACGCCGCCAAGATCAATTGCGTGACCAGCTGCGAAGAAGGCATCTGCGGCGCCTGCGAAACCCGCGTGCTGGAGGGCCAGCCCGACCACCGCGACTCGGTGCTCAGCACCGCGGAACGCGCGGCCAACAAGGTGATGATGATCTGCGTGTCGGGCTGCAAGAGCGAGCGCCTGGTGCTGGATCTTTGAGCGCCGACGCCTGAGTCGATCCGACAGACGGCAGCTGTTACTGCGGCTGTCGGCTGTTCAACGCAGCGCCGGGCGGGCATGCTATCGCCCATGAAAGCCCTCAAAAGCCCCCTGGCCAAACAACTGCTGGCCAACCGTGCCGCCAGCGCCCAACTGCGGCGCTATGTTGCTCGTACCGGCAGCGAGGCAAGCGGGGATCAGCCCCCACCCCAGATCAGCACCCTTGAATGGCAAGACGGCGCACGCACCGTGCGCTATCAGGTAACCCGGGTTCCGAAAGCGGGCTGAAGCGCCACCGCCATGAACTTTGCGCTGCCGGCGGTGGTCGTCTTCATCCTGATGCTGCCCGGCTTTGTGGCACGCTCCCGCCTCAAGCGCACCGAGCGGCGCCAACTGGATTACGCCCCGTTCGGGCAGATCGTCACCGAAGCCCTGGTCTGGGCCTGCCTGCTGCACGTGGCCTGGCTGCAGGTCTGCAAAATCATCACCGGCCTGCAGTTCAACCCGGCCTTGGCCGTGGGCTTGTTCTCATCCGATGCCAAACGCCAGGCCCAGGCGCTGGACACGCTGGCCAACCAGGCGCCAGACGTCACAGCCTATCTGGGCTCGCTGACGCTGCTGGCCTATGTCCTGCCCTCGCTCTTGCGATGGGCCATCACACACTGGCGCTTGGACCGCGAAGGCGGCCTCATCAGCCCCTGGTGCCGGTTCTCGGACGCCCCGTGGTACTACCTGTTGAGCGGCGCCGACTTCGAGGCCGCGGACATGCCCGACATCATCTCGATCAGCGCCACGGTGGCGCTGGGCAGCGACACCTTTTTGTTCACCGGCATTCTGGACAGCTACGAGTGCCTGCCCGATGGCACGCTGGACCGGCTGATGCTGGAGCAAGCCTTGCGTCGGCCTTTGAGCCAGACGCCGAAAGACTCGCCCAGCGTTGACCCCACCTCACAGGAACGCCTAGCAGAAGTTCAGGAGGGGGATCTGTTTGTCCTTCACTACACCCAGATCCTGACCCTGGGCATCGAATACCTGAAGCTGGCGCCACAGCAAGCAACTCAGAACGTCCCCGGGTAAGACCCCCCATCCAACAGCACGTTCTGCCCATTGATGTAGCCCGCATGCACGCTGCACAGGTAGGCGCAGGTGTTGCCAAGCTCGTCGGGCTGACCCAGCCGACGCGCCGGGTGGCGAGCGATGCGGGCGGCGCGCACGGCCTCGGCGGTGCTGCCTTCACGCCGCGCCTGGGCTTCGAAGTTGCCGGCCAGGCGGGCGGTGTCGAAGGTGCCGGGCAGCACGTTGTTGATGGTGACGCCGCGGGCCACGGTGCTGCGCGCCAGCCCGGCCACAAAGCCGGTCAGGCCGCTGCGGGCGCCATTGGACAGGCCCAGCCCATCCACCGGGGCTTTCACGGCGCTGGAGGTGATGTTGACGATGCGGCCAAAGCCGCGCGCCATCATGCCGTCCAGCGTGGCCTTGATCAGCTCGATGGGCGCCAGCATGTTGGCGTCCAGGGCCTTGATCCAGTCCTCGCGCTGCCACTGGCGGAAGTCGCCTGGCGGTGGGCCGCCTGCGTTGGTGACCACGATGTCGAAGTCGGGGTGCGCTGCAAAGATGCGGGCGCGCCCTTCGGCGCTGGCCACGTCGGCCGCCACCCAGTCGGCCCGGCCGGGCCCGAGGGCGTTCAGACGCTCGGCCGCTTCGCGCAGGGGCCCTTCGGTGCGGGCCACGATGACCACCTGCACACCTTCGCGCACCAGCGCGGCGGCACAGGCCAGGCCCAGGCCTGAACTGGCGCCGCACACCAGGGCCTTGCGGCCCGAAATTCCCAGATCCATGACTCGCTACTCCTTGCTTAGCGTGGTGGCTGCTTCAGGCCGTGGCCCAGGGCATGGGCGACTCGTTCAGGCCCCAGTACCAGCTCTTCTGGGTCGTGTACTCCAGGATGCCGAGGCGGCCTTTTTCGCGCCCGGTGCCGCTCATCTTGACGCCACCGAAGGGCGTGCTGACCGAGAACACCTTGTAGGTATTGACCCAGACGGTACCGGTCTGCAGGGCCTGGCCCAGGCGCCAGGCGGTCTTGTAGTCGCGCGTCCAGATGCCTGAGGCCAGGCCGAACACGTTGTCATTGCACTGGGCCACCAGGTCGGCCTCGTCACGCCAGGGCAGCAGGGCCAGCACCGGGCCGAAGATTTCTTCCTGGCACATGCGGGCGCTGTTGGGCAGGCCTTCGATCACGGTGGGGGTGTAGTAGCTGCCGCGCTCGAACAAAGCGCCCTCGGGCCGCACGCCGCCGGCCAGCAACTGGCCGCCTTCGTCCAGGCCCAGTTGCACGTAGCATTCGACCGAGGCACGGTGCCCCTGGTTGACCAGGGGACCCATCTGGGTGCTTTCGCTGGAGGGATCGCCCACACGCAGCGCCTTCACGCCGGCCAGCAGGCGGGCCTTGAACTCGGCGTAGACGCTTTCATGCACAAAGGCGCGTGAGCCGGCAATGCAGGACTCGCCCGAAGAGCTGAAGATGCCATACAGCACCCCGGCCACGGCGTGGTCCAGATCGGCGTCGGCGCACACGATGGTGGGCGACTTGCCCCCCAGCTCCAGCGAGGTGGGCATGAGCTTTTCAGCCGCCAGGCGGGCAATGCCCAGGCCGACGGTGGTGCCGCCGGTGAAGGCGATGCGCTTGATCAGCGGGTGCTTGACCAGGGCATCGCCCACGATCGAGCCCTTGCCCGGCAGCACGCTGATGATGCCCTCGGGCACACCGGCCTGCTCAGCGATGCGGGCCAGCTCGATGGCCATGCGCGGGGTGATCTCGGCGGGCTTGAACACCACGGCACAACCGGCTGCCAGCGCCGGGGCCAGCTTCTGGGCCTCGCTGGCGATGGGGGAGTTCCAGGGGGTGATGGCCCCGACCACGCCCAGAGGCTCGTGCGCGCTCAGGGTGAAGTAGTCGCCACGCGCCGGGGTGAGCTGGTCCTCCCAGGTTTCGCAAGCCGCCGCAAAGAACTGGAAGGTGCCTGCCGCGCTGGCCACCAGGGCTCGGGTTTCCTTGATCGGCTTGCCGTTGTCCAGGCGCTGCAGTTGGGCCAGCTCTTCACCGCGCTCACGGATACCGGCCGCGATGCGGTGCAGGATGGCCGCCCGTTCATGCCGCTTGAGCCCCGCCCAGGCGGGTTGCTGACGGGCACGCTCGGCGTACTGGACCGCCTCGTCCACATCGGCGGCGGTGGCCGCATGCAGGGTGGCGACGGTGCTGCCGTCGTGCGGGTATTCGGTGGCGTACTCGGGGCCGGAGGCATCGCGCCAACGCCCGGCCAGCAGGGTTTGCAGTTTTTCGGTCATGGAGGGTCTCAGACAGTGACGGCGGCGCCGCGGTTGTGCAGGAAACGAAGCCCGGACAGCACGGTCAGTGCCGAGGTCTTGGGGTTGTCGGCCAGAGGCTTGCCGCGCATGGTCAGCTCCATCTCGCCGAACTCGCCGCGCACGCTGATCTGATGGATGTTCTCGCTCACGGTGGGGTCGGCGATCAGGCACACCCGGGTGGCATCCAGGCCCAGGCCCGCCAGCGAGAGGGTGGCGGCCACATTGGCGTTCTTGGGATACAGCTGGGCGGCCTCACGGGCCGTGGCTTCCAGAATCACGGTGGGCTCGGTGATGGCGGACAGATCGCAAACGTCTTCGGCCGGGGTGCCGCGCCAGCCTGAAGGCGGTTTGCGCCCGGTGTAGCGCACCTCGCTGAGGCCGGCCAGGCGCGCGGCGGCAATGGCGTCCACGCCGCCTATGGCACCCGACAGCAGGTGCAGCTGGGTGGCGCCCTGCTCGGCAGCCGCGGCCAGTTGCTCGGCCATGCCCGGGCCCGACAAGGCGCCAATCGACAGCACAGCGCATTCCACGCCACGCTGCAATGCAGGCACCACATGCTCGATGAGCGCCGCGTGTCCGGCGCATTCCAGCACCAGCGTGGCCTCGGCGGGCACGCTGGTGGTCACGGTGGCGGCATCGCCCACCACGGCACGCGCCTCATCCAGGCCGGCAGCCTGGACCACGATGTGGGTGATGCGCACGCCGGTGTGGCCGGCCAGGCGCTGAAAGATGGATCGTCCGATCGCGCCAAAGCCGATCAGGGTGACAGGCTGGGTCTCCCGCCCGGGGTGGGCCTGGGTGATCGCTTGGGTGGTGGCTTGGCTCATGCAGCCTCCTTCTTGAGGATGGGGCCGGCGAACTTGGCGGCGAACGGGCCCCAGGCCTTCATGTCGACCTCGACCACCACCGGGCCCTTGGCGGCCAGTGCCTGGCCCAGCACCTCGGCGGCGCGCGCCGGGCTGTCGAGCAGGAAATGGCGGGCCTTGAGGCTGGCGCAGAAGTTCGCAAAATCGGGGGTGTGCAGCTCGACGTAGCAATGGCGGCTGCCATAGATGTCGTCCTGGATGTTCTTGATCACGCCATAGCGGCTGTCATTCATCAGCAGCACCACCAGGTCGGCGTTCTCCTGCACGGCGCAGGCGAGTTCGCCCACATTGAGCATGAAGCCACCGTCGCCCACCAGGGCCACCGTCTTGCGGCCCAACTGGTGCTCGGTGTTGGCAACAGAGGTACCGATCGCCATGGCCAGGCCTTGGCCGATGCCCCCGCCCAGGGCGTGCACGCCGGCGCGGGGGTGGTCCAGCACCGGAGCCCGGTTGCCCCACATGCTGTTGGACAAGGTGATGTCGCGCACCCACCAGAGCTGCTTGCCAACCGCGGCGCCCACCTGGTTCTTGAGTTCGACATAGGCGCCCAGGGTGTCGTCCACATGGGCGGCGGCGGCGGCCCGTGCCTTTTGCACATCGGGCACCAACTGCGGGTCGACCTGCATGCGGCCTTCCAACAGGTCGGCCAGTGCGTTCAGCGTGAGCTCGGCATCGCCCTGCACAAAGTACTGGCTGTTGTAGCCGCGGTTGTGCGCCAGGGCATTGGCGTCGATGCGGTAGATCGATGCCGGCAGCTTGAGCTTGTAGCGCAGGGTTTCGTTGCTGCGCAGGCGTGAGCCCACCACCAGCAGGGCGTCGCAGGTCTGGTACAGGTCTTCGGCGGCCTTTTGCAGGTTGTAGGAACCCAGGCTGGCCGGGTGGTCCTCGGCCAGGATGCCGCGGCCCTGCACGGAGGTCACCACGCCCCAGCCCATCTTCACCAGGCGGGCCACGGCGGCACTGGCGCCGCGTGCGCCGCCGCCCAGCCACAGCAGGGGGCGCTTGGCGCCAGCCAGGGCATCGGCCAGGGCCTGCACGCTCTCGGCTTCGGGCAGCACCGGGCGCAGCGGCAGCGGACGCAGGTCGGCCGGCAGGTCGAGCAGGGTGGCCTGCACATCGATGGGGATTTCGATGCTCACGGGCCCGCAGGGCGGGGTGAAGGCCAGGCGGGCCGCCTCGCGCAGGGTGGCCAGGGCAGTTTCGGCGTTGCGGATGCGGAAAGCCGCCTTGCCCACCGACTGCAGCATGGCCAGTTGGGCCGGCGCTTCGTGGATGTAGCCGAGGTCGCGGTCCAGGTAGGGCGACTCGATCTGCCCGGTCAGGTGCAGCATCGGGGTGCCGGCCGTGAGGGCCTCGATCATGGCGCCGGCGGCATTGCCCGCGCCGGTGCCGGTGCTGGTCACGCACACCCCCAGGGCGCCGCTGACCCGGGCGTAGGCATCGGCCATGTTGCAGGCGCCGGCCTCGCCCCGTGCCGACACGAATCGGATCTTCTGACGCCGGTGGAAGGCGTCGAGGATGGGCATGTTGTGGATCGAGATCACGCCAAAGGCGGCGCGAACACCACATTGCTCTAGGAATCGGGCGGCAAGTTCGCCAACGGTGATGCGATGAGGGGCTGCTGTGGTCATGGTGTGGGGGGTGGGACGGGGTTGACGGTCAACCGCTGCGCTGGGGCAGATGGCTGATGCGTTGGGTGACCTGGGCAGCGGCTTGCTGCACCAGTTGGACCAGGGTGCGCGCCTGATCGGCCTCGATCTGCTGCGCCGGCACGGTCATGCTGACCGCGGCCACCACCTGGTGGCGGTCATTGAAAACGGGGGCAGCAATGGTGGAGATACCGGTTTCGAAGCCGCCCTGGCTGATGCCATAGCCGTTGGCCATGTCCTGGTCGATCAGGGCCTTGAGCTGCACCAGGGTGGTCGGCGTCTTGGGTGTGTAGGCGTGCAGTTCGGGCTCGGGGTAGAGCTGGGACAGGCCGGCCATGTCGAGGTTGGACAGCAGCAGGCGACCCAGCACGGTGGCGTGGGCCGGCAAGCGCGCGCCGACCTGGATCGAATGGAACACCGATTGGCGGCCCATGGCCTTGGCGACGAACACCACCTCGCGCCCGTCGCGCACCACCAGGTGGGCCGAATAGCCACTCTGGTCGCGCAGGCCCTCGATGATCGGAATGCCATGCTCGGTCAGCTCCATCGAGGCCAGGTACTCAAAGCCCAGGCGCAGCACCCCGATGCTCAGCTTGTAGTTGGGGCTGTCACTGACACGTTCGACAAAGCCCATCTGCTCCAGGGTCTGCAGCAGGCGGAACACCGAGGCCCGCGGCACGTCCAGGCGGCGCGACAGCTCGGCGCCGGTGAGCTGCGGCTCCTGACGGGTGAAGCAGCCCAGCAATTGCAGGCCACGGGCCAGGCCCGGGACGAGGTAGCGGTCGCTTGCGTTGTTCATGTGTTGGTTCTCCTGGTCTCTCGATCTGTGTTCAGGGGGTGGCCTGCAGCAAGGCATTGACCGCATCGGCGGCCTCCAGCGCGCAGGCATGGCCCACCGGGCCCAGTGAGAGATAGGGAGCACCGACCCGATTGGCCAGGCCTTCGCAGGCGGCCGCCGGGGTGATGGTGTCAGCGCTGCCACTGGCCACGGTGACCGGACAGGTTACCGCAGCCAGCAGGGTGTCGAGGTCGGCCTGGGCGAGCAGTCGCGCGGCCTGGGTGTAGCCGGCGGGGTTGATGGCCGCCATGATCGATTTCACGTAAGCCACCAGCGACGCATCGGCCTGGGCCGACAGCATGGCGGCCCCCCGGTGCTCGGCCATGCCGGCCGGGCCCAGGCGCGCCAGGTTGGCCAGCCGATCGCGCAGCTTGCTGTCGCGCACGGCGGGATCGGCCAGGCCATAGCCCAGGGCTGGTGAGAGCAGGGTCAGGCGCTCGACCGAATCCGGGCCTTGTGCCACTGCCGCAGCGGCCATCAGGCAGCCCAGGGAGTGGCCGGCCAGACGGATCGGCTGCTGCGCCAGGCCCAGGGCCTGAAGCCATTGCCAGACCCGCGAGCCGTAGTCGGCGGCCGTCGGCCAGTCGGCCTCGATCGGGGTGCTCTGGCCATAGCCTGGGGCGTCCCAGGCCAGCACGGTGAAGCGACGCTGCAGGCCTTGCAATTGGCGCAGCCAACTGCCCGAGCCCGACCCAATGCCGTGCAACAGCACCAGCAAGGGGCCTTGGCCCGCCCGACGGTAGGCGATATCGCCCCCGGCGGTCGAGACGACTTGGACAGGCCACTGCTGAGCCATTTCTTGCAAGGTCATGTTCTTGGCGCCTGCTTCAGCGACCCAGATCGCGCTTGATCTTGGCCAGGGGCGAATCAGGCGGGTAGACCGGGGTGATCGGCTTGGGCGAGCCCAGCATCACGCACATCAGGGCATCTTCGTCGCCGATGTTGTGCTCCTCGCGGTACACCCCCGGGGGCACCGAGATCAGGTCACGTTCACCGACCACGGTCTCCCAGCGTTGGCCGTCCTTTTCGCAGATCACCTTCATGGCGCCACGCATCACAAAGAAGATTTCTTCCACGTCGTAATGGATGTGCGAGGGGCCGATGTTGCCCGCCGGGATGACCATGGTCGAGAACGTGAAGTGGGCCGAGGGCACGGTGTTGTTGTCACTGGACACGCCGGTGCCACCGGTGCCCACGTAACGCATCTGGGCGCGACGGTACTTGGGGTCGAAATCGGCCTGGAACTTCAGGGCATCCCAGTCGTAGCGGCGGGTGGAGCGGCGGGCCACGCGCGACTCCATCCACTCGGCAAAGCTCTGGCCCGGGGCCTGCATCATGGCCTGCTGGATTTCAGCCTCGGGCGGGATGCGGGCATCCTGCAGGCCACGTTCGTTGAACACCGGCTCATTGGCCGCAGGGGTGTGGGGTGCGCTCATGGGGACTCCTTGCAAAACAGGGCGATGGGATGGGAGGGGGGGTCAGTTCATGACGAAGCCGCCATTGACCGGCAGCACCTGGCCGGTCACATAGCCGCTGCCGTCGGAGAGCAGGAACAGCACGGTGGCGACCACGTCGTCAGGCACCTGGGCCCGGCTGATGGCCCGGCCTTCGCTGTACAGGCGGTGGCGCGCCTCGGGCACGTACTCGGTGGCCTCGACCAGGGTCAGCCCCGGCGCCACTGCATTGACGGTCACGCCGTGGGCGCCAAGTTCGCGGGCCATCGAGCGCGTCATGGACATCACGGCGCCCTTGCTGGCCACGTAGGCCATCAGACGGGGCGCGCCCCACAGCGCGGTGTCGGAGGCGATGTTCACCACCCGGCCCCGACCCGAGGCCTGCAGCCAGCGCTGCGCCGCCACCGTCACCAGCCAAGGGCCGCGCACATTGACGGCCATCACCCGGTCCCAGGTGTCCACCGTGATGTCGCCCATGTCCTTGCCGCCCGAATTGGTGATGGCGGCGTTGTTCACCAAGCCATCCAGGCCACCCAGGCGTTCAGCCGCCGTGGCAGTGGCCTGCTCGATGGCTTGCGGGTCCGACACATCCATGGGCAGGTAATGCGCCACGGGCTGGGCCAGGCCCTGGTTCAGCGCGGCCGCCAGGGCCTCGCCCCGTTCATGCAGCACATCGGTCAGGGCGACCCGGGCACCGGCGGCCACACAGGCGCGGGCAAAGGCCTCGCCCAAGCCACGGGCACCGCCCGTGATGAGGATGCGGCGGCCTTCGAGAGTGGGAACGCTGGTCTGATTCATGCTTCGATTCCTGTGTCTGCCGTGCACCGCCCCATCCTGGTGATCGGGCTTTTGCTCGGCTCTTTTTGGTCTCACTTATGAAACGTTGATTCGTATTTGAATCGTAATTGTGTCACCAACCCACAATCCAGCCCTTATCCCGACTATCTCACAGGGTTTTTGAAACACCCATCGGGACTTCAAAACCTGCCTTTGCTGCCTTCCGCCAGGGGCATTTGTCCATGCGCCAGATCAACACCACAGGCATGACGACCCCATGAATACGTATTTTTACTTATTTGAAAAACAGGGGGTACTCCGTATTCTCACTCAAATAGTTTCATCTATTGATCACTGTTTCGTATATAAAACGAAAGGCAGTCATGTTCACCCACGGATCTGTTGCTCTCTTTCGCCCGCGCTCCCGCTGCGGCAGGGGTTTGGCATGAGGCACCCCATCCTGGCGCTGGCCCGTCGTTGGACAGGGGCATGCCTTACCGTGCTGGGCACATCCAGTCTGTGCCACGCGGCCCAGGGCGAGTCGCTGGAGGCCCAGCGCAGTCTGGCGACAGCGCCCTTCACGCTGGTGGCGCCATTCCCGGCCGGGGGCCCGGTGGACACACTGGCCCGCATGCTGGCCAACGGCTTGTCCGAGCGCTACAAACAACCCGCGATCGTGGACAACCGCACCGGCGCCAACGGCAACATCGGGATCGAAGCGGTCAAGCGCGCCGCCCCCACGGGCCACACCCTGCTGGTGGTGCCGGCCGGCAACCTGACCATCAACCCCACGCTGATGCCCCGCCTGGGCTATGACGTGGAGACCGACTTCAGCCCGGTGGCCTCGCTGGCCAAGGCCCCCAACGTGCTGGCGGTGAACCCGGCGGTGCCGGCGCGCACCGTCCGCGAACTGATCACGCTCAGCCAGGCCCACCCGGGCACCCTGAGTTACGCCACCCCGGGGGTGGGCTCGGGCCTGCACCTGGCTGGCGAACTGTTCAAGCAGCAAAGCGGCGCCGATTTGCTGCATGTGGCCTACAAAGGCTCGCCCCCCGCGCTCAACGATGTGCTGGGCGGCACCGTGCCCGTGATCGTGGGCAACCTGCCCACGCTGCTGCCGCACATCCAGCAAGGCAAGCTGCGCGCCCTGGCCGTGACCGACCCGGTGCGTGCCCCGCTGCTGCCGGACGTGCCTACCCTGGCCGAAGCCGGCGTGAGTGGCGTGGCCGTCACCTCGTGGTACGGCGTGATGGCTCCCAAAGGCACGCCCGAAGCCGTTCGCACCCAACTGGCCAGCGACATCAGCCAGATTCTGAACAGCCCAAGCAACAAAGCCCAGCTCGAAAAACAGGGCCTGCTTGTGTGGATCACCACAGGCGCCGCCTTTGGCGACGTCATCCGAAAAGAGACAGCCACCTGGTTGCCCGTCATCAAGAGCCGAAAGATCGAAGCCCAGTGACAGGCCGTCCTCACCAAGCCCCCTCCCCGACCCACCCCCACAACATCCCCTAGGACCCATCCCATGCCCGCGCCCACGTCCCCCCGTTTTGCCCTCCCCCGCATCGCCCTCACCCGCCGCCACACCCTGGCCCTGGCCGCCGCCGCGCTCGGTCTGTGCGCCGCCACCCAGCCGGCCCTGGCCCAGGGCTCTTACCCCAACAAGCCCATCACCCTGGTGGTGGCCTACCCGGCCGGTGGCGATACCGATGCCATGGCGCGCCTGTTCGCCGAGAAGCTCCAAGGCCGCCTGGGCCAGCCCGTGGTGGTCGACAACCGCCCCGGCGCCAGCGGCATCATCGGCAGCGCCTTCGTGTCCAAGGCGCCGGCCGATGGCTACACCCTGCTGCTGGCGCCCAGCACCTTCTCGATCGCGCAGTTGGTGATGAAGACCGGCCCAGGCTCGGGCTATGACGTGCTCAACGGCTTCACGCCCATCATCCAGACCGTCACCATGCCCATGTTCGTGGCCGCCTCGGGCGCCAGCGGCATCAAGGACATCAAGGAACTGGTGGCCCAGTCCAAGGCCAAGCCCCTGACCTATGCCACCCCGGGCAGCGGCTCGCCCATGCACATCCTGGCCGCCATGTTCACCAAGGCCAGCGGCGCCGACCTGGCCCACGTGCCCTACCGCGGCGTGGCCCCGGCCGTGAACGATGTGCTGGGTGGCCATGTGCCCCTGACCTTCATGACCCTGGGCCCCGTCGCGCCGCACCTGAGCACGGGCAAAGTCAAGCTGCTGGGCGTGGCCGACACCCACCGCTCCACCCTGGCCCCCGACGTGCCCACCCTGGCCGAACAGGGCTACAAGGACATCGAACTCACGGCCTGGCAAGGCCTGTTCGGCCCCAAAGGCCTGCCCGCCGACATCGTGAAGACGCTCAACATCCACATGAACGACATCCTGAAGATGCCCGATGTGGTCAGCAAAGTCGGCACCTTTGGCGGCCTGCCACTGGGCGGCGAGCCGGCCCGCCTCGAAAAGAGCAACGCAGCCGACCTGGCCCGTTTCGGCAAGGTGGTGAAGGACTTCGGCATCCAGGCCGATTGAGCCCTGCCCCACGCTGGTTCCCCCGCCCGGCCAGGGCCGCCCTGGCCGGACCTCCCCACGACGAAGCAGCGCTTCGTTCCATCAATCGGCACATCTCTTGGAGGAGAAGCCCATGAAAAAATCCCTCATCGTTCTGGCGGCCCTGGCTGCCGCTGGCAGCGCTTCGGCCCAGACGGCACCCAGCTCGTCGGTCACCCTGTTCGGCACCATTGACGTGGGCCTGGCCCGCGTCTCGGGCGACACCCTGACCCGCACCGGCCTGTCCACCAGCGGCGCCAACATCAGCCGCATCGGCTTTCGGGGCACCGAAGACCTGGGCGGCGGCCTGGCCGCCGGCTTCTGGCTCGAAGGCGGCCTGGACGTGAACACCGGCGCGGGCAAGAGCAGCGGCGCCTTCAGCTTCAACCGCCGCGCCACCGCCAGCCTGATGGGCGCCTTCGGCGAGGTGCGCATCGGTCGCGACGACTCGGCCACCTTCCTGAACACCCTGATCTTCGACCCCTTCCTGACCAACGGCGTGGGCGGCACCGGCACCTTTGTCATGAATGGTGCCCCGATCCAGATCAGCAATGCGGTCAGCTACTTCCTGCCGGCCAACCTGGGCGGCTTCTATGGCCAGGCCCAGGTGGCTTTTGGCGGCCAGGCCTCCAACTCGAGCACCCCCAACCTGGGTGACTACCGCGGCCTGCGCGGGGGCTATCGCCAGGGCCCGATCCATGTGGCACTGGCCACCGGCAAGCTCAAGGGCGCCACCGCCGCCGCCGACGTGACCGCCAACAACATCGCCGGCTGGTATGACTTCGGCGTGGTCAAGCCCTCGTTCATCTGGGCCAGCGAAAAGACCGCGGCCGCCAAGATCACGGCCTTCCAGATCGGCGCCAGCGCCCCGATCGGCGCCAGCGAACTGCGCGCCTCGGTGGGCCGCTACGACACGTCGGGCAACAACGCCGACTGGACCAAGCTGTCCCTGGGCTATGGCTACAACCTGTCCAAGCGCACCCAGCTTTACACCAGCTACGGCCACATCAGCAACAAGGCCGGCGCCCAGCGCGCCATCAACATCCAGGGCCTGGGCGCCGCCGGCACCTCGCTGGGCGGTACCTCCAGTGGCTACGAAGTGGGCATGCGCCACTTCTTCTGATCCGAGGTTTCTCCTAGGTTGACTTGGCCTGCCATGGCCCGGGGTTTCCCCCCGGGTCCGGCAGGCTTTTTTGCGCCCAAGGCATTCCTGGCCTGTGAAAGAATCAGGCTTTTGTCGCCGCCTGTGTCCAGCCACGTGCCCCGTCATCGCCCCCTCACGCCCTCTGCAAAACAACCTCAAACCGCGGATCTCGCCAGTCCCTGGGTCGATCTGGACGAGCACGGCAGCGGGCTGTCCGTTGACAACTTCATCACCTCCTGGATGAACCAAATCAGCCACGCGCTGCGCCGCACCCTGACGCTGAGCTATGCCGAGCCCTTTGGGGTCAGCGTGGCCGAATGGCGCATGATGGCCTTCATCGCCCACGAAGGGCGGCTGTCGCTGTCTCAACTGGCCCAGCGCTCCAGCACCGACAAAGCCCTGGTGAGCCGCACACTCAAGCTGCTGGAACAACGTGGCTTGGCACTGCTGCAGGCCAGCGGCCGCGGTCGGGCCCGCCAACTGTTGTGCCGCCTCAGCCCCGCCGGCCTGGACCTGCACGATCAGATGATCCGCATCGCGCGCGAGCGCCAAGCCGCCATGTTGCGTGTGCTCAGCCCGAGCGAACGACAAGGGCTTTACGAGGCCCTGAACAAGCTCCAGACAGAATGCGCACGTCAGGACCGGCTGAGTGAAGCACCACCACTGCAACGAAGCCCCGCTCCGCATCAAGGTCATACGATCACCGATGATTGAGGTGCTGACAATGGACTGGCGTCCAACCCGTCATTTCCGAGCAAGCCATCGCAGGTCAAATTGGTCCAGGCAGGCCTCTCGGCCCGCAGAAGGAGACGAATGAGTGAGCCCAGCCGCAGCGGCTACATCCTGCGGGCAACCGCGTTTTACCTGCTCTTCGGGCTGGGATGGATCGTGCTGTCGGACCGGGTGTTGCTGGCGCTGACCGACCCGCTTGATCTGGCCGCACTTTCGGCCGCCAAGGGCATCTTTTTCGTACTGGCCTCAGCGGCGGCCTTGTTCATGGCGCTGCGCTCCGTACCGGGGGACAAGGCAGCGGTCAACGCTGCCGGGCTGCCCGATCCCGCAACCCAGGCCAGGCTGCGCCAGCGCTGGCCCAGCTACGGGTTTGCCTTGCTGATCACCGGGTGCATGCTGCTGGTGCACCAGGCCATGAAGCCCATGGACCCGGGTCACCCCCAATTCATTCTGTTCGTGCTGCCCATCGCCCTGAGCGCGCTGGTGGGCGGCCTCGGTCCGGGGCTGATGGCCACCCTGGTGGCGCTGGTCGGCACTGACCTGATGTCACAACCCGCGCTGCACAGCCTGGCCGCCTCGCCCCAGGACCAGTTTCGCTGGAGCCTGCTGCTGGTCAACGGCCTGGTGCTGAGCCTGCTCAGTGATCGCCTGCGGCGCGCCAACCTGCGCTTGCAACGCAGCAGCCAGCTGCTCAACTCGGTCGTCACCGGCACGTCGGATGCCGTGTTCGTGAAAGATCGCCAGGGGCACTACCTGCTGGCCAATGCCGCCGCCGGGGCCTTTGTCCACCGGGCGCCGGCCAGCATGTTGGGGGTGACCGATGCACAGCTTTTCGACACGGCATCGACCAAACACCTGCGTGAACTCGACCAGCAGGTGATGCAAAGCGCCCTGGTGCAGACACACGAGGAAGGCCTGACCACGCTGGACGGCCAGCAGCGGGTGTTCATGGTCACCAAGGGCCCCGTGGTCGACGAGGCTGGCTCGGTCAGCGGGCTGTTCGGCATTGCGCGCGACATCACCCACCTGAAAGCCGACCAGGAACGCCTGCAGACGAGCGAAGCCGCCCTGCGCGAGCGCGAACAGCAACTGGCCCGGGTGCTGCAGGGCTCCGATCAGGGTTACTGGGACTGGCACCTGCCCAGCAACAGCTTCGTGGTGAGTGCGCGCTGGGAGACCATGTTGGGCTTCGAGCCGGGCGAGATGGACGTCAGCACCCACCGATGGCCCGACATCGTGCACCCGGAAGACCTGCCGACCGCCATGAGCTCGATCGAACGCCATCTGCAAGGCGAGAGCGACGCCCATGTGGTGGAGATCCGCTGCCGCACCAAGCAAGGTGACTGGCGCTGGATCCTGTCGCGCGGCAGCATCGTGCAACGCAGCGAGTCGGGGCAGCCCCTGATCATGGCGGGCACTCACACCGACATCACCGAGCGCAAGCAATCCGAACGGGCGCTGCGCGAGGCCAGCGTGGTGTTCGAGAGCAGCCACGAGGGCATCATGATGGTCAACCCGAACGGGCTGATCACCAAGGTGAATCCGGCCTTCACACGCATCACAGGCTTCTCAGAGGCCGAGGTCAGCGGCCGCTCGCCCCGCTTGCTGGCCTCGGGTCAGCATGGCGAGCCGTTCTACCAAGAGCTTTGGCGCTCGCTGCATCAACACGATTTCTGGCGCGGCGAGATCTGCAACCGGCGCAAGAACGGTGAGTTGTACGTGGCCCAGGAGACGATCTCGGTGGTGCGCGACCCTCAAGGCAAGGTGCTGCACTACATCGGCGTGTTTTCCGACATCAGCCAGCTCAAGGCGCACGAGGCCGAACTGGACCGGGTGGCGCATTACGACCTGCTCACCGGGTTGCCCAACCGGCACCTGCTGTCTGACCGCATGAGCCAGTCGATCCGGCGCTCGCAGCGCAGCGGGCATCCCAGCGCGGTGTGTGTGCTGGACCTCGATGGCTTCAAACACATCAATGATCGGCATGGTCACACGGTGGGTGACCAATTGCTGATCGGGCTGAGCACCCGCCTGCAACAGGTGCTGCGGGCCGAGGACACGCTGGCCCGCACAGGGGGCGACGAATTTGTGCTGGTGCTGTCCGAGGTCGGGTCCACCGAAGAGTGCACGCTGATCCTTGACCGCCTGCTGCTGGCGGTGCGCCAGCCCTTTGTACTGCCCCCCGAACTGTCTCTGAGCGTGAGCGCCAGCATTGGCGTGAGCCTGTACCCCGCGGACAACGCCGACCCCGACACCCTGCTGCGCCATGCCGACCAGGCCATGTACCTGGCCAAGCAGGCCGGCAAGAATCGCTATCAGTTGTTCGACCCTGAAAGCGATCGCCTGGCCCAGGCCCACCGGCAAAGCCTGGAGACCCTGGAGCGGGCCCTGGCCCAGGGCGAGTTCGTGCTGCATTACCAACCCAAGGTGGACCTTGACGGGGGCGAGGTCATCGGCGCCGAAGCGCTGATCCGATGGCAGCACCCCGAGCGCGGCCTGCTGCCCCCAGGCGAGTTCCTGCCCCTGGTCCATGGCAGCACGCTGGAACCCTCACTGGGCGAATGGGTCATCGCCAGCGCCCTGGCGCAACTCAGCCGCTGGCACAGCCAGGGGCTGAACATGAAGGTGAGCGTCAACATCAGCGCCAACCACCTGCTGAGGCCCGAGTTCTGCGCCCGCTTGGGCGAGGCCCTGGCCCGCCACCCCGAAGTGCCCCCAGCCCACCTGGAACTGGAGGTGCTGGAAAGTGCCGCCATCGCCGACATGGGCCAGGCTGTCGACATTCTGCGCAACTGCCGCGCGCTGGGCGTGCATTTTTCACTCGACGATTTCGGCACCGGCTACTCCTCGCTCACCTACCTGCGCCAGTTGCCCGTGGACACGCTGAAGATCGACCAGAGTTTTGTACGCGACATGCTCACCGACCCCGACGACCTGCGCATCGTGCAAAGCGTCATCCAGCTGGCCGGGGTGTTTCACCGACAGGTGATCGCCGAAGGCGTGGAAACCCTGGAGCATGGCGCCCGGCTGCGCCAGCTGGGCTGCCACTGCGTACAAGGCTATGGCATCGCCCGCCCGATGCCCGCCCAGAACCTGCCCGGCTGGTGCGCCGGATGGCTGCAGGCCCAGGCCTGGCAACACCTTTGACACCCCGAGCCTCTCTGGAGACCTGCATGCTGTCCCACATCTTCATCGGCATCACCGACTTCGAACGCGCACTGCGCTTTTACCGCCCTGTGCTGGCCAGCCTCGGCATCGAAGAACGCTTCTGCGAACCCGAGCGCCCCTGGGCCGGCTGGCACAGCGCCGGCGGCCAACGCCCCCTGTTCGTGATCGCCCGCCCCCACGACGGCCAGCCCCCCACCCCCGGCAACGGCCAGATGACCGCCTTCCTGGCACCCACACGCGCCGCAGTCCACGCCGCCCACGCCGCCGCCCTGGCCCACGGCGGCACCTGCGACGGCCCCCCCGGCCCCCGCCCGCACTACCACGCCCACTACTACGGCGCCTACTTCAAAGACCCCGACGGCAACAAACTCGCCGTCGCCTGCCATACCCCCGAAGACACCCCATGAACGCCCCTCAAAAAGGGCCAGGAACCAAAAACGAGGGGGCAACAAGGCCCGTTCTTCAATCAGCAGGCCTGCAACGACGCCATCAAGCCGGTGCCAAGCCATCCGAGGCAGCGGCAATGACAGGAAAAAAGTGAACAAGGGGGCCCTCAAGGCCCCTCTCTTCATCCAGCAGACCTCAAACGAAGAGGTCAGCCCGCCGCCCGGCCGCCCGAAGGCGGGCTGCGGCCCCCCTGGGGGGCTGAGTCCTGCGGCTCCAGGCCTGCCTGCGCAGGGCTGGACAGGGCGAAGAGCGTCCGCGTCTCGCGGCCGCACGTGGGAGTGACACGCAGTGCACGACCGTGGGGGCCATTTATTCAGGCCACCCCACCCTTGCCAACGACTCGTTGTCCCAACCCTTGCGCCCCGTCAGCTCTTCGCCCACCCAGTCGGGCAGGTCGACGGCCGTCTGTTCGCTGGGCAACTCCACCTCCACCGTGTACAGGCCCTCGAGACCGCCGTGGTAGCGGTCCACCTCGAAAGTGTGGCCTTGGTGCTCAATGAAGAAGCGCGTCTTCTCCAGGGCATAGGCGCCGGGTTGGCGCGCCATCTGCTGGGCATCGGCCACCGGGATCTCATACTCCCATTCGTGCCGGGTGGCGGCACTCAGCGGTGCACTCTTGAGTGTGAGCCAGGCCCGGTCCTGAGATACCCGCACCCGCACCAGCACCGCGCCCTTGGCCAGGTAGGCCTGCAGAAAATGGGAGCCGCTGAGGCCCTCCAGGATCGCCGGGGTCCTGAGTTTGAATTTGCGCTCGATTTCCAAGGCCATGGTGATTTCCTCCTGAAGGCTGCTGCTGCTTTTTGAATGAGGCCCGATTGTGTCGCACCGGCACCGGGGTGGCCGCCCTCAAAGCGCCCACATCGTCACTTCCGACGATTGAAAGTCGTGCGCAGGACAGGCACGCTGGGGGCCGATCCTCGATGATGGATGCCACCCCACTCCACCCCCAACCTGCCCCACAGATCCCATGAACCTGCATGACGCCATCGCCACGCGCCGTTCGGTGCGCGATTTTCTGGACACCCCCGTCCCCGAAGCGCTGATCCGCCGCGTGCTGGAGCACGCCTTGCGCGCCCCGTCGGGCGGCAACCTCCAACCCTGGCACCTGCATGTGCTCACAGGCGAGCCGCTCGCGAACTTCAAGGCCAAGATGCAGCAGCGCCTGCAAGACGAGGCCGCGGGCACGGCTGCGCCCGAGCCTGGCGAGTACACCGTGTACCCGCCCGATCTCGTCTCGCCCTACCGCGAGCGCCGCTTCCAGGTGGGCGAGGCCATGTATGCCGAGCTGGGCATCCCGCGTGAGGACAAGGCCGGCCGGCTGCGCTGGTTTGCCCGCAACTACGCCTTCTTCGGGGCCCCGCTGGCCTTGTTCTGCAGCGTGGACCGTCGCATGGGCCCGCCGCAGTGGTCCGATCTGGGCATGCTGCTGCAGACCGTGATGCTGCTGCTGCGCGCGGAAGGCCTGGACAGCTGTGCCCAGGAATGCTGGGCGCGCTACCCCCAGACCGTGGCTCAGACCCTGAAGCTGCCGCCCGAGCGCCTGTTGTTCGCCGGCATGGCCATCGGCTACGCCAATCCGGAACACCCCGTGAACCGCCTGCAGACCGCGCGCGCACCTCTGTCCGAGGTGGTCGAGTTCATCGGCTTCTGAGCCGCGGCGGCTGACCGGGTCCGGCCGCTCAGGCCGTGGGCAGGCGATGGTCCTTGAACTGCTCGCGCAATCGGGTCTTCAGCAGCTTGCCGGTGGCCGTGTGCGGCAGGCTGTCGACAAACACCACGTCGTCGGGCAGCCACCATTTGGCGATGCGCTCGCCCAGGTGCGCCAGCACCGACGCGGCATCGACCTCGGCGCCGGGGCGTTTGACGGCCACCAGCAGAGGGCGCTCCTGCCACTTGGGGTGCGGCAGGCCGATCACCGCGGCCTCCAGCAGGCCCGGGTGCGAGCAGGCCGCGTTTTCCACATCGATGGACGAGATCCACTCGCCCCCCGACTTGATCACGTCCTTGGCGCGGTCCACCAGTTGCAGGTAGCCATCGGGGTCGATGGTGGCGACGTCGCCGGTCGGGAAGTAACCCTCGGCATCCAGCACCTCGCCGCCCTCGCCACGAAAGTAGCCGCTGCAGATCCAGGGGCCGCGCACATGCAGGTGGCCGTAGGCCACGCCATCCCAGGGCAGGGTCTGGCCGGCCGAGTCGACGATTTTCAGATCCACCCCCCAGACGCCCCGGCCCTGCTTGAGCTTGACCTTGAGCAATGCATCGGGGTCCAGCTCGGCATGCTTGGGCAGCAGCTTGCTGATCACGCCGATGGGGCTGGTCTCGGTCATGCCCCAGCCCTGCACCACCTCGGCCCCAAAGTCGTTCTCGAAGCGCTCCAGCACCGCACGGGACACCGCCGCCCCGCCGATGCCGATGCGCTTGACCCCCAGCTCGCGTGGCTTGATCTGCGGGTTGGCGTCCAGGTACTGGAACAGCATCAGCCACACCGTGGGCACGCCTTGCGAGAAGGTACAGCGCTCGTCGCGCATCAGGGTGTAGACGCTCTGCCCGTCCAGGTGCGGCCCGGGCAGCACCAGCTTGGCACCCACCATGGCCGCGGCGTAGGGCGTGCCCCAGGCATTGGCATGGAACATGGGCACGATGAGCAGCAGCGTTTCGGACGAGCTGATGCCGAAGGTGTCGGGCGCCAGCTCCATCAGCGTGTGCAGCACGGTGGATCGGTGCGAATACAGCACCCCCTTGGGGTTGCCGGTGGTGCCCGAGGTGTAGCACAGCGAGGAGGCCGACTTCTCGTCGAACTCAGGCCAGACGTAGTCGCCGCTCTGGGCATCGAGCAGGTCTTCGAAGCACAGCAGATGGGGTACCTCGATCGCGGGCATGTGGGCCCGGTCGGTCATGGCGACAAAGGCACGAACCGATGGGAGCCGGGGCGCCAGTTGCGCCACCAGGGGCGCAAAGCCGATGTCGAAGAACAGCACCTGGTCTTCGGCGTGGTTGATGATGTAGTCGATCTGCTCGGGGAACAGGCGTGGGTTGACGGTGTGCAACACCGCCCCCATGCCCGACACCCCGTAATACAGCGCCAGGTGCCGGTGCGAGTTCCAGGCCAGCGTGCCCACCCGGTCACCCGGGCGGATGTCCAGCGCCTCCATGGCCTGGGCCACCTGGCGGGCGCGATCCCGCAGACCACGCCAGGTGGTGCGGTGGGTGGGCCCCTCGGGCAGGCGCGAGACGATCTCGGTGTCGGGGTGGAAGGTGGCGGCGTGCTCGATCAGTGACGAGATCAGCAACGGGCGGTCTTGCATCAGTCCTTGCATGGGGGATCCTCCGGGTTCGCTGCTTCAACCGCCGTACAGGCCGCCAAAGGCTTCATATTCCTTGCCGTTGAAACGCTGCAACACCTTCTTCTCGATCGGGTAGAAGTCATCGGGGCCGGTCTTGACCTCGATGCCGGGATACAGGCCCGGCGGGGTGAAGCGGAGGCTGGCGGCCTGCTTCATGATGTTTTCGCGCGTCAGGTTGTCGCCGGCCTGGCGCAACACCTGGGCCATCGTGGCGGCCACCGAATAGCCCAGCACATTGAGGGTGTCGTCGGGGTCGCCCGCCGGGTAGTACTGCTTCATCACCGCCACGTACTCGGCCACCTCCTTCACGCCCTTGGCCGCCGGGTCGGAGGGGGCCAGCAGATAGGTAGACGAAATCACGCCGGTGGCGTTGTCCAGGCCCGCCGGCTTGAGCACCGAACTCAGGGACTGCGACACGCTGACCAGGTACTGCGTGGGCTTCCAGCCCAGTTCGGCGGCCTTGCGGATGGCCTGGGCCGCGAACTTGGGCGTGCTGATGTTGAAGAACACGTCGGCCCCGGATGACTTGAAGGTGACCATCTGGCTGTCGATGGTGGGATCGGTCACCTCGTAAGTCAGGTGTTGCACGATCAAGGTCTTGGCCTTGTCGCCGAGGGCCTCGGTGAAGCCCTTCATGAAGTCCTTGCCGAAGTCGTCGTTCTGCATCAGCACGGCAATGCGGGCATTGGGCTTGGTGGCCAGGATGTGCTGCGCGTAGGCGCGAGCCTCGGCCTGGTAGGTGGGCTGCCAGCCCATGGTCCAGGGGAAGTTCTTCGGATCGCCAAAGCGCGTGGCGCCGGTGTTCACAAACAGCTGAGGGATCTTCTTGGCCGTCAGGTAGCGCTGCACCGCCATGTTCTGCGCCGTGCCCAGCGAGGCGAACATGAGCAGCACCTCGTCCTGCTCGACCAGCTTGCGCGTCTGCTCGACCGACTTGGCCGGGTTGTAGGCATCGTCCTGGGCCAGAAAGTTGATCTTGCGTCCGTTGATGCCGCCGGCCGCGTTGAGCCGATCGAAATAGGCGGCCATGGCCTTGCCGGCGGTGCCATAGGCCGAGGCCGGCCCCGAATAGGGCGACAGACTGCCGATCTTGATCTCAGTGTCGCTGGCGCCGGGGTCGTATTTCTTCTGCGCCTGCGCCACCAGGGGCAAGGCACAGGCCAGCAGCACGCCTGCGGCGGCCAGCTTGAAATGCCGACGCAGGCCGGCTTGGAAGCGAGTGAGCATGAGGTGTCTCCGAGGTGTTGTGGGCAGGCCGGGGCCAGGGCGCCCTGCGGACAGTCTGCGGGCATCGTAGAAGCCGGCTCAAGCACTCACATCGTCGGAACTGACGATATTGCCAAGGGCCCCCGGGCCGCGGTGCCGGCCCCAAGACAGGGGCTCACACGCGCGGCCCACACTGCACAGAAAACGCCATGCTGGGGAATAATGACCCGGATGACTGCTGCTGCCTCCACTTCGATCTGGGCGCCTCTGCGCCAACCCGCGTTCAGAGGCCTGTGCCTGTGTGGCGGCATCTTCTTCATTGGCAGCGGCATGCAGTCCATGGCCGCGGCCTGGTTGATGGTCGAGCTGACCGGCTCGTCATTTCTGGCCGCGCTGGTGCAGACCGCCGTGTTCCTGCCCATGTTTTTGCTGGCCTTGCCGGCCGGCGTGCTGGCCGACACCACCGACCGCCAGCGCCTGATTTCGGGTTCACTGATCGCGCTGGCCGCCGCCTCGGCGCTGCTGGCGATGCTGGTGCTGGGCGGTTGGGGTGGCCCCCACTCGGTGCTGCTGCTGATTCTGGTCTGTGGCTGCTGCCTGGCGGTGTTGACGCCGGCCTGGAACTCCTCGGTGATCGACCCGGTCCCGCGCGAGGAGTGGCCGCAGGCCATCACCGCCATCAGCATCGCCTACAACGCGGCACGCGCCATCGGGCCCACGTTGGCCGGCCTGGTGTTCACGCAGCTGGGTGCCGGCTGGGTGTTTGTGTTCACGGTCGCCTGCACGGCGGTGATGTGGGAGTCGATCCGGCGTTGGCCGCCACGCCAGCATCCCCCCTCCCGCCTGCCGCCCGAACGGCTGTGGGGCGGCACCTTGAGCGGGCTGCGCTTTGCCTGGCATTCGCGCATGGTGCTGGCCCAGTTGGTGCGGGTGATGGCCTACAGCGCGGCCGGCTCGGCCCTGTGGGCACTGCTGCCCGTGATTGCCCAGCGCCAGCTGGGCACCGGCGCTCAGGGGTTTGGCCTGCTGATGGGCTGCATGGGCACAGGGGCGGTGCTGATCGGGCTGGTGATCGGGCGGGTGCGAGCCCGCTTCGGCCTGGACCCCCTGATTGCGCTGAGCAGCGCGGTGTTCGCCGCGGCCATGCTGCTGGCGGCCTGGGTGCGCCAGTCGGCCGTGGTGTACATCGCCATGGCGTTTGGCGGGGCCGCCTGGATGGCCGCCCTGTCCACCTTCAACAGCGCCACCCAGGCCAGCGCACCGCCCTGGGTCCGTTCGCGGGCGGTGGCCCTGCACATCGTGGCCTCACTGGGGGCGTTTGCCATCGGTTCGGCTTTCTGGGGGGCCGCGGCAGAGATGGCCGGGCTCAATGCAGCGCTCACGGCCGCGGCGGTGGCCATGGCGGCCAGCGTGCTGCTGGCACGGCCGATGCCGCTGCGCATGGGAGAGCAGCATGAGGTGACCCAGGCCACGCCCTGGGAAGACTTGTTCGTGGCCCATGAACCCGAGGCCAATGCCGGCCCGGTGGCGGTGGAGCTGGGCTATCGCATCCTGCCCGGCCAGGATCGGGCCTTTCTGGACGCCGCGGCCCAACTCAAGGCCCATCGCAAGCGCGACGGCGCCACCTTCTGGCGGGTCTACAAGGACCTGGGTGAACCCTCGCGCTATGTGGAGCGATTCATCGTCAGCTCCTGGGCCGACTACCTGCACCAACGCGCCCGCTCCACACTGGCCGACCAGGCCCTGGAGGCCGAGGTGCGCCAGCACCTGGCGCCGGGCGAAAGCGTGCACATGTCGCACTACATCGCCGAGCGCTGACACCGCTGCGTCGGTATCCAGGACCACGCAGCCCAACGCTGGCCCGGAGCGACCGCCGCCTCGGCGCAAGCAACCGCAAAGGCATCAGGCCCCGGATGCTCAAGCCTCCGGGATGGCCGCAGCGGCCGGCCCCCCCGGATCGGCCATCACCACCCGGTTTCGCCCCTGGGCCTTGGCCTGGTACAGGGCGGTGTCGGCCCGCGCCACGGCTTCACTGCCTTCCTCGGGCGGGCGGTATTCGGTCAGGCCAAAAGACACCGTGAAGCGCAGCGTCTGGCCGTCCGGCAAAGGCACGGTCAGAGACTCGACATGCTGGCGCAGGCGCTCCAGGGCCTGACTGGCTTGCACCGCATCGGACACGCCCAGCAAGAGCAGGAATTCCTCGCCTCCCCAGCGCGCCAGCACATCGCCCTCGCGCAGCAACGGCACCAGCTCGGAGGCGAAACGGCGCAGCACCAGATCGCCGACCGCATGGCCACACCGGTCGTTGACCGCCTTGAAGTGGTCGAGATCGGCCAGCGCCACGCAAAAGCCGCCCCCCCGACGGGCCTGGGCGCAGCGCTCCTGCAGCTTTTCCGCGGCACGGCGACGGTTCATCAGGCCGGTCAGTTCGTCCTGGCCGGCCTGCTCGTCCAGCCGCGCCAGGGCACGCTGCAATTCGGACTTCTGCTGGCTGAGCTGGGCACGCAAGGTGCTTTGGCGCCCCGCCAGCAAGGCAAAGGCAGGCAGCACGGTCAACACGATGATGAAGTTGGCCAGCTCTTCGCCGGCCGGGTAGCGACTGGGCTGCCAGTGAGGCAGAAGGGCCATGGCCACGGCATAGAGCGACACCACGAAGGCGGTCAACCAGCGCACCTGGCGCGCCGACAGGGCAAAGATGCTGAACACCAGTGCCAGGCAGGCCATGGCCAGCGAGGGGCCTCGCATCGGACCCACGGCGGCATAGCAGGCCACAGCCGATACCGACGAGTAGGCGATCTGCGGCACGGTCAGGGTGGGGTCGCGCCAGCGCAGTCCGAACCCCAGCGACAGGCCCAGCAGCACCCACAGGGTGAGCGCCATCGACAACGGCGCCCACACCAGCACAAAGGCCCAGGCGGCATGACCCAGGCGGGCCGCAATGACCATGAACAGGATCCCGCCGATCTGGCAGAGCAGCGCGGCCACGGCCTGCAATTGCCAGTACCGGATGCGACGGGCGTCCCGCGCCGGTCCGGGGACCGGCTCTGAGGCCCGAGGAGGCGACTGCGCCTGACCCGCGGGCCAGGATGTGGTGGAAAGGTAGGACAAGTGACGGCTCCCTGCCCCTCTCAGCAAGGGGGGCTGGCTGGGGGGCTCCATGATCATGGCGCGAAGCAGCCTTGTTTGTACAGAGCCCGTCGTCTGTCAGGCCCCCATTCAGGGCCGCGACCTGCTCACGTTCGACTCACGGCGGCTTGTACCGGTGCGAGGTTCAGGCGCTCAACGGCTGGATTTTTACGCTTTTTATACGGCCCCCAGACGCAATTCAACCCGCTTTTTACGGCTGAAATCCTACGCTTGGCCCATCGTTATTCACCTCGATGGAGCGTCGACATGGACATCGCCTGGCTCGCCTGCGCAGCCTTGCTGGGAGGCCTGATGGCCGCCCTCACCCGGGGCCTGCAAGCCCTCGAACCCCGCACGGGAGCACCGTCATGAGCGCCGCCGAAGGGCTTTACGGCCTGGGCGCCGTGCTCGCTGTCGGCCTGCTGGCCTACCTCATCTGGGCGCTGATCCGCGCCGAGGAGTTCTGAATGGGCATGACGTCATCCGCCTGGGGCCTGCTGGCCCTGTACCTGGTACTGCTGCTGGCCTTGGCCTGGCCGCTGGGACGCTACCTCGCCGCCCTGTGTGCCGGGCGCCTGCCCGCCTGGATGCTGCGCACCGAAGCCGCGCTGCTGCGACTGGGTGGCCGGGACAGCGACGCACCGATGCGCTGGACCCACTACGCCTACGCCTTGCTGGCCTTCAACCTGCTGGGCGTTTTCGCGGTGTATGCCCTGCAGCGCCTGCAGGGCGGGATGCCGCTGAACCCGCAGGGCTTTGCCGCCGTGTCGCCCGACTCGGCCTTCAACACCGCCATTTCCTTCGTCACCAACACCAACTGGCAGGGTTACTCGGGTGAATCGACCATGAGTTACCTGACACAGATGCTGGCGCTGACGGTGCAGAACTTTGTCTCGGCCGCCACCGGCATCGCGGTGGTGTTTGCACTGATCAGGGGCTTTGCTGCACGCTCGGTCCAGGCCATCGGCAACTTCTGGGTCGACCTGATGCGCGCCACCGTGTGGCTGCTGCTGCCCCTGTCACTGCTGCTGGCGCTGGTGATGGTGGGCCAGGGCGTGATCCAGAACTTCAGCCCCTACCAGGAAGTGCACACCCTGGAAACCCAGGCCTACACCCAGCCCAAGCTGGGGGCCGATGGCCAGCCCGTGCTCGACGCCCAGGGCCAGCCGGTGCAAGAAGCCCAGAGCACCGACACCCAACTGCTGCCCATGGGCCCCGTGGCCTCGCAAGAGGCCATCAAGATGCTGGGCACCAATGGGGGCGGCTTCTTCAACGCCAACTCG
The DNA here is from genome assembly GCF_059422285.1 of Curvibacter sp. GW821-FHT01G03. Classification (NCBI taxonomy): domain Bacteria; kingdom Pseudomonadati; phylum Pseudomonadota; class Betaproteobacteria; order Burkholderiales; family Comamonadaceae; genus Curvibacter; species Curvibacter sp. GW821-FHT01G03. Next base: position 72,802 of record NZ_JBWKWP010000003.1, on the reverse strand, counting down.
GCCCACCCCTACGAAAACCCGAGCGCCTTCAGCAACCTGCTGCAGATGCTGGCCATCTTCCTGATCCCGGCGGCCCTGTGCCTGGCCTTTGGCATCGAGGTGGGTGACCGGCGTCAGGGTCTGGCCGTGCTGGCCGCCATGACGCTGATGTTTGTGGCCGCCGTGCTGGTGATCACCCCCGCGGAGCAGGCCGGCAACCCCCAGTTGAGCGCCCTGGGGGTCGACCAATTGGCCAGCGCACAACAGGCTGGCGGCAACATGGAAGGCAAGGAGACGCGCTTCGGCGTCAACGCCAGTGCGCTGTTCGCGGTCATCACCACCGCCGCCTCTTGCGGCGCGGTGAACACCATGCATGACTCGCTCACCCCCCTGGGCGGCATGGTGCCGCTGGTGATGATGCAGCTCGGCGAGGTGGTCTTCGGCGGCGTGGGCACAGGCCTTTACGGCATGCTGGTGTTCGCGGTGCTGGCGGTGTTCATCGCCGGCCTGATGATCGGCCGCACGCCCGAGTACCTGGGCAAGAAGATCGAGGCCTACGAGATGAAGATGACCTCGATCGCCATCCTGGTCACGCCCATCGTGGTGCTGGCGGGCACCGCCGTGGCCGTGCTGGCCGAGGCTGGCCGGGCTGGCGTGGCCAACCCGGGTGCCCACGGCTTCAGCGAGATCCTGTACGCCTTCACCTCGGCGGCCAACAACAACGGCAGCGCCTTTGCCGGGCTGTCGGCCAACACCCCGTTCTACAACCTGACGCTGGGCCTGGCGATGTGGCTGGGGCGCTTTGGCGTGATCGTGCCGGTGCTGGCCATGGCCGGTGCGCTGGCCCGCAAGCAGCGCCTGCCGGCCAGTGCCGGTACCTTGCCCACCCACGGGCCCTTGTTCGTCGTCCTGCTGGTCGGAACGGTGCTGCTGGTGGGCTTGCTGAACTATGTGCCCGCACTGGCACTGGGCCCGGTGGTCGAGCACTTCATGCTCTGGCCCACCCATTGAATCCGCCCAAGAAGGAACCAAAATCATGAGTCAATCCAACGGCTTCGCACTCTTCGACCCGGCGCTGGTCAAGCCCGCCATCGGGCAGGCCTTTGCCAAACTCAATCCGCGCGTGCAATGGCGCAACCCGGTGATGTTCGTGGTCTACGTGGGCAGCCTGTTCACCACCGTGCTGGGCCTGCAGGCCCTGGGCGGTCACGGTGAGGCCTCGCCCCTGTTCATCTTCAGCGTGGCAGTGTGGTTGTGGTTCACCGTGCTGTTCGCCAATTTCGCCGAAGCCCTGGCCGAGGGGCGCAGCAAGGCGCAGGCCGCCTCGCTGCGCAATATCCAGCAGACCGGCTGGGCCAAGAAGCTGCAGCACCCGCGGCATGGCAGCCCCTGGCTGCCGCTGGAGTCGCCGCTGCTGCGCAAGGGGGACGTGGTGCTGGTGGAAGCCGGTGATGTGATCCCGCTCGACGGTGAGGTGATCGAAGGCGTGGCCTCGGTGGACGAGTCGGCCATCACCGGCGAATCCGCCCCCGTGATCCGCGAATCGGGCGGCGACTTCTCGGCCGTCACAGGGGGCACCCGGGTGCTTTCCGACTGGCTGGTGGTGCGCATCGGCGTCAACCCGGGCGAAAGCTTCATCGACCGCATGATCAGCATGGTGGAAGGCGCCAAGCGCCAGAAGACCCCCAACGAGATCGCGCTCAACATCCTGCTGGCCGCGCTGACCATCGTGTTCCTGGTGGTCACCGTGACCCTGCTGCCGTACTCGGTGTTCAGCGTGCAGGCGGCGCAAAGCGGTGCTCCGGTCACCATGACCGCCCTGGTGGCACTGCTGGTGTGCCTGATCCCGACCACCATCGGCGGCTTGCTGAGCGCCATTGGCGTGGCCGGCATGAGCCGCATGATGCAGGCCAACGTGATCGCCACCTCGGGCCGTGCTGTCGAAGCGGCGGGCGACGTGGACGTGCTGATGCTCGACAAGACCGGCACCATCACCCATGGCAACCGGCAGGCCGCCACCCTGCTGCCCGGCATCGGCCACACCGAGGCCGCCCTGGCCCAGGTGGCCTGGCTGGCCTCGCAGGCTGACGAGACCCCCGAGGGCCGCAGCATCGTGACGCTGGCGGCGCAGAAGTTGAGTGCGCCGGCCCTGGAGCGCTTGCAGGTCGGCCTGGGCCAGGCCGAGGCCGTGCCCTTCACCGCGCAGACCCGCATGAGCGGCGTGGACCTGCCAGAGGGCAGCCACACCCGCGTGCTGCGCAAGGGAGCGGTGGACGCCGTGCGCCGCCACGTGGAAGCCCTGGGCGGGCGCATGCCACCCGAGCTGGTGCGCGCCGCCGAAGAAGTGGCCCGCCGCGGCAGCACGCCGCTGGTGGTGGCCGACGGCGCGGTGGCCGTGGGCGTGGTCGAGCTCAAGGACATCGTCAAGTCAGGCATCAAGGAACGCTTCGAGGCCCTGCGCCGCATGGGCATCAAGACCGTGATGATCACCGGCGACAACCCGCTCACGGCGGCCGCCATCGCCGCCGAGGCCGGGGTGGACGACTTCCTGGCCGAAGCCACCCCTGAAGCCAAGCTGGCGCTGATCCGGCAATACCAGCAACAAGGCCGGCTGGTGGCCATGACCGGCGACGGCACCAACGATGCGCCGGCCCTGGCCCAGGCCGATGTGGCCGTGGCCATGAACTCGGGCACCCAGGCCGCCAAAGAGGCCGCCAACATGGTCGACCTGGACTCCAACCCCACCAAGTTGCTGGAGGTGGTGGAGACCGGCAAGGCCCTGCTGATGACGCGCGGCTCGCTGACCACCTTCTCGATTGCCAACGATGTGGCCAAGTTCTTCGCCATCATCCCGGCCATCTTCGTGGTGACCTACCCGCAGCTGGGGGCACTCAACATCATGGCCCTGGCCAGCCCCAGCTCGGCCATTCTGTCGGCGGTGATCTTCAACGCGCTGGTGATCGTGTTCCTGATCCCACTGGCCCTGAAAGGGGTGCGCTACCGCGCCATCGGCGCCGCCGCCCTGCTGCGCCGCAACCTGCTGATCTACGGCCTGGGCGGTCTGGTGGTGCCTTTTGCCGGCATCAAGCTGATCGACCTGCTCCTGGTGGCGCTGCACCTCGCCTGAACCTCATCCAACCCTGACACGAGAATCGCCATGTCTCATTCCATGCCTCCCCTGGTCCGACCCGCCCTGGTGTTTTTCATCGCCCTGAGCGTGTTCACCGGCGTGCTCTACCCCCTGGCCGTCACCGGCCTGGGTCAGGCCCTGTTCCCCGACCAGGCCAAGGGCAGCCTGCTGCTGCGCGAGGGCCGCCCCGTGGGCTCGCGCCTGATCGGGCAGAACTTCTCCGACCCGGCCCACTTCTGGGGCCGCCCCTCGGCCACCGGCCCCATGGCCTACAACGCCAGCGCCTCCAGCGGCGCCAACCAGGGCCCGCTCAACCCCGCCCTGACGGAAGCGGTGAAGGCCCGCATCGCCGCCCTGCGCGAGGCCGACCCCGATCAGAAAAGTCCGGTTCCGGTGGACTTGGTGACGGCTTCGGCCAGCGGGCTGGACCCCCACATCAGCCCGGCGGCGGCGGCCTATCAGTTGCCCCGCGTGGCCAAGGCACGCCGCCTGGACCCGGCGCGATTGCAAGCCCTCATCGAACAGCACACCGAGCAACCCCTGCTGAGCGCCCTGGGCGAAGCCAGGGTCAATGTGCTGACCCTGAACCTGGCGCTGGACGCGCTGCACTGAGGGCACCATGCTGGAAGACCTTGCGATGGCCCTGCTGGCCCTGGCGGTGCTGGCCTTGCCCATGGCCTTGGCCTGGTGGCTGATCGGCCGGGCAAAATGAGCCCCCAAAGGAGTTCTGCTTGGCCTTAGACGCTGACGGTCGCCCCGACCCCGACCAATTGCTGGACCAGATCCGCGGTGCCGAGGTGCGCGCCACGCAAGGCCGGCTGCGCATCTATTTCGGTGCCAGCGCCGGCGTGGGCAAGACCTACGCCATGCTGAGCGCGGCCCAGCGCGAGCTGGCGGCCGGGCGCGATGTCGTGGTGGGCGTGATCGAGACCCATGGCCGCGGCGACACCGCGGCCCAACTGGCTGGCCTGCCCAGCCTGCCCCTGAAAGAAGTGCCTTACCGCGGTCGCGTGCTGGGCGAGTTCGACCTCGACGCCGCGCTGGCCCGCCGGCCCCAGATCCTGCTGGTGGATGAACTGGCCCACGCCAATGTGGAAGGCAGCCGCCACCCCAAACGCTGGCAGGACGTGAACGAGCTGCTGGAGGCCGGCATCGAGGTCTGGACCGCGCTCAATGTGCAGCACCTGGAAAGCCTCAATGGCACGGTGGGCGCCATCACCGGCGTGCGCGTGCACGAGACCGTGCCCGACACCGTGCTGGACCGGGCCGACGAGATCATCCTGGTCGACGTCACGCCCGACGAGCTGCTGACGCGCCTGAAGGCCGGCAAGGTCTACCTGCCCCAACAGGCCGAGCGGGCGGCACAGAACTTTTTTCGCAAAGGCAACCTGATCGCGCTGCGCGAGATCGCCCTGCGCCGCACGGCCGAGCGGGTGGAAGACGATGTGCGTCACTACCGGGTGCAGCAGTCGCAGGGGCCCCAGCCCGTGTGGAACACCTCGGGTTCGCTGCTGGTGGGCGTGGACGAGCTGGAGGGCGCCGAGCAGACCGTGCGCGCCGCGGCCCGGCTGGCCGGGCAGCTCAACGCGCGCTGGCTGGCCACCTATGTCGAGACGCCGCGCCTGCAGCGCCTGCCCTCGGCCGAGCGCGACCGCATCCTGGCCGTGCTCAAGCTGGCCGAAGAGATGGGGGCCATCACCTCGGTGCTGGCCGGCGACGACATCGCGGCCGAGCTGCTCAAGCTGGCGCGCCAGCAGAACTGCGCCACCCTGGTGCTGGGCCGGCCGCGCCGCCGCCCGCGCTGGCGCGCCCCGCTGGCACGCCGCGTGGCCGACGCCGCCCCCGAGCTGGACCTGGTGGAAGTGGGCCGCAGCCCGGCCTCGCGCCGCCTGCCCAGCGCCCTGCCGCGTGAACTGGAGGACGAGACCCCGGCCGGGCTGCCGCGCCGCTGGCTGCGCTACGCCACGGCGCTGGCGGTGTCGGTGCTCACCGCGGTGCTGGCCACGCCCCTGATCGGCTGGTTTGACCTGGCCAACATCGTGATGCTGTTCCTGCTGGGCGTGGTGGGGGTGGCGGTCAAGCTGGGGCGCGGGCCGGCAGCGCTGTCGGCCGTGCTCAATGTGGCGGCCTTCGACTACTTCTTTGTGCCGCCGCGCTTTTCGTTTGCGGTCAGTGACGTGCAGTACCTGCTGACCTTTGCCGTGATGCTGGCCGTGGGCCTGCTGACCGGGCAGTTGACCGCCGGGCTGCGCTTTCAGGCGCGCATCACGGCCGGGCGCGAACGCCGGGCGCGCTCGCTGTTCGAGCTGACGCGCGAGCTGTCGTCGGCCCTGCAAAGCCAGCAGGTGGCCGACATCGGCGAGGCCGCGGTGCGGGCCAGTTTTGGCGGCCAGGTGCGGGTGCTGCTGAGCGATGCCGACGACCACCTGCCGGCACCGCCCGAGCTGCCACCAGGCTTTGACCTGGCCGTGGCCGACTGGGCCTTCCGCAACGGTCAGCCGGCCGGGCTGGCCACCAGCACGCTGTCGGCCAGCGCCTGGCATTACCTGCCGCTGAAAGCCCCGATGCGCATCCGTGGCGTGCTGGCCCTGCAGCCGGCACAGGCCCGCTGGCTGCTGATCCCCGAGCAGTTGCAGCAACTCGACACCCTGGCGCGCCAGATCGCCATCGCGCAAGAGCGGGTTCACTACGTCGAAGTGGCCCAACAGGCCCTGGTGCAGATGGAGTCCGAGAGCCTGCGCAGCGCCTTGCTGGCCTCGATCTCACACGATGTGCGCACCCCGCTCACCGCGCTGATCGGCCTGGCCGAATCCTTGCGGGCCTCGCGCCCCGCGCTGGATGCCGAGCAAAGTCGCATGGCCCAGGCGATCACCGACGAAGCCCGCCAGCTGCACACCCTGGTCAGCAACCTGCTGGACATGGCGCGGCTGCAAAGCGGAGCGGTGAAGCTGCGCAGCGACTGGCAATCGGTCGAAGAAGTGGTGGGGGCGGCCATCCGCCAGGCCGGCCCGGCCCTGGCGGGCCGCCCCGTGCAGGTGCAGCTGCCGGCCGAACTGCCGCTGGTGGAGTTTGACGCCACCCTGATCGAGCGGGTGCTGGTGAACCTGCTGGAGAACGCGGCCAAGTACGGCCAGCCACCGATCGAGATCCACGCCGGCACCGAGCCCCAGGCGCTGTGGGTCACGGTGCGTGACCATGGTCCCGGCCTGCCTGCGGCCATGCGCGGACGCGAGCACGCGCTGTTCGACCTCTTCACCCGGGGCGAGCGCGAGTCGGCCACCCCGGGCATGGGCCTGGGCCTGGCGATTGCCCGCGCCATCGTCGAGGCCCACCACGGCCAGATCACCGCCACCGATCTGTCGCAGCGCGGCGGCGGTGCAGAATTCACCCTGCGCCTGCCGCGCGCCACCCCGCCCGCCATCGACCCCACCCAATGACCTGATTGCCATGCCCAGCCCCACCGCCATCCTGATCGAGGACGAGCCGCAGATCCGCCGCTTCGTGCGCGCCGCGCTGGAGGCCGAGGGCTGGCTGGTGCACGAGGCCGAAGGCCTGCGCCGGGGCCTGATCGAGGCCGGCACGCGCAAGCCCGATCTGATCGTGCTGGACCTGGGCCTGCCCGATGGCGACGGGCTGGAGCTGATCCGCGATGTGCGCGGCTGGAGCCAGGTGCCCATCGTGGTGCTGTCGGCGCGCAGCGACGAGGCCGACAAGATTGCGGCGCTGGATGCTGGTGCCGACGACTACCTGGCCAAGCCCTTCGGCGTGGGTGAGCTGATGGCCCGGGTGCGTGCCAACCTGCGCCGCCCCCGCGGCCTGCCGCCCGAGGCCGGCCAGCCCGGCGAGGCCAGCGATCCGGTGTTCCGCTTCGGCGGCGTGGAAATCGACCGGGTGGCCCGGCTGGTGCGGCGCGATGGCCAGCTGGTGCACCTGACCCCGATCGAGTACCGGCTGCTGTCGGTGCTGGTCACCCATGCGGGCCGCGTGCTCACCCACCGGCAACTGCTGCGCGAGGTATGGGGGGCCTCGCACACCGAGCAAAGCCACTACCTGCGCATCTACATGGGTCACCTGCGGCAAAAGCTCGAACAAGACCCGGCCCAGCCGCGCCACCTGCTGACCGAGACCGCCGTGGGCTACCGGCTTCAGGTCGAGGGCTGAGGCTCTCGGGGCCCTCAGCGGCGCGGGGCAAACACCGGCTCGCGCTTGGCCAGGAAGGCCTGAACACCCTCGGCGAATTCTGGCCGGTCGATCAACTCGCGCTGGCGCTCGGCCTCATGGCGCATCTGCTCGTTCAGGCTGTGGCTGGCGGCGTGCTCGTACACACTGCGGATCTCGCGTGCGGCATGGGCTGGCAGGCGGGCCAGGCGCTGCGCCAGGGCCAGCGCCTGTTCGCCCAGGTCGGTATCGTCCACACAGGCCCAGGCCAGGCCCCATTGAGCGGCCTGCTCGCCCGACAGGCGTTCGCCCAGCAGCGACAGGGCCACCGCCCGCGAGCGGCCCAGCAGGCGCTCCAGAAACCAGGTGCAGCCCAGATCGGGCACGATGCCCAGCCGCGGCATGAAGGGCAGGTAGAAATAGGCCGAACGCGCCACCAGCACCACATCGGCCGCCAGCGCCAGGCCCACCCCGGCCCCCGCGCAGGGGCCGTTGACAGCGCTCAGCACCGGGAAGGGCATGCTGCGCAGGTCTTCGATCAGTCGGTTGGACAGCGCCTCCATGGCGGCGGCGGTCTGCTCGCCCAGGCTCTGGCCGGCAGGCGCCGCCTGCATACTGCCCAGATCGGCGCCCACACAAAAGCCCTTGCCTGCCCCGGTGAGCACCAGGGCCCGCACGCTGCGGTCGTCGGCCAGGCGGGCCAGGTGCTCGCGCAGCGCCAACTGCAGGGGCAAGGCCAGCGGGTTCAGCCGCTGGGGCAAGTTCAGCCGCAGCAGGGCCACTGCGCCGTGGCGTTCTTCGAGCACGGGATCAGGGTCGGTGTTCATGGAGTCTCCTTTGCATCGCTCGGCGTCATCAAGGCTTGCGCTGCATCAGCGCCTGGAGTCGGCGCAGACCGCCGACCACGCCACCTGGCAGCACGAACATCAGCAGGATCAGCACCACGCCGTACACCGCCCAGGGTGCGGCCTTGGAGACCTTCTCGGCCAGGTTGGGCACAAACAGGATGAACAGCGCGCCGTACAAAGCCCCCCAGAGGGTGCCCACGCCGCCGACCACGATGCCCACCAGCAGGGAGATCGACAGGAACAGCGAGAACGAATCGGGCGACACAAACTGCACGGCAATCGCGGACAGGGCCCCGCCCACCCCGGTGTAGGCGGCCGACACCGCAAAGGCCGTGGCCTTGCAATGGCTGCGGTCCACCCCCATGGCCTCGGCCGCCATGGCGTGGTCGCGGATGGCGCGCCAGGCGCGCCCCCAGCTGCCCCGCAGCAGGTTGTGGGCCAGCCAGAACAGCAGCAGGGCCACCGCGAGCGCAAACAGGTACAGCCACTGGTCCGGGTCCAGGGGCAGGCCGAAGGGGGCGTCGGGCTTCATCAGCACCAGGCCCTGGGCGCCGCCGGTCCAGGCCTCGAGGTGCTTGTACTTGAGCAACTGGGGCATGGCCAGGCCCAGCGCAAATGTGGCCAGGGCCAAGTACAACCCTTCGAGCTTGAGCGCGGGGCGCCCGAACAGGTAGCCGGCCCCGCCGCAAACACAGAAGGCCGCCGGCACGGTGGCCCAGTACGGCAGGCCTGCGTGCTCCATCAGCGCACCGGCAGCATAGGCCCCGAGCGCAAAGAAGGCCCCATGGCCGAGCGAGATCTGGCCGTTGTAGCCGGTGAGGATGTTCAGGCCCAGCAAGGCCATGGCATACGACAGCACCAGGGTGGCCTGGAACAACTGGTAGCCCTTGAGCACCCAGAGCAGGCTCAGGGCCAGCGCCAAGGCGGCCAGCCACAGCCCGCGTGAGCGCAGAAAACCGGAGGGGCTGGGCGCATTCAGCATGAGGGTCTTTCAGGGTCGGGGATTCAGTCTGCGGGGGGTCAGACCCGGGTGACCACACGGCGCCCCAGCAAGCCCTGGGGGCGCACGATGAGCACGCCGATGATCAGGGCCAGGGCGACTGATAGCTTGAGTTCGGTTCCCACCACGTAGGTGCCGATCAGGTTCCCGAGCACGCCAACGATGAAGCCCCCCAGCACGGCGCCCACGGGGTTGTCGATGCCCCCGATCAGGGCGCCCGCGAAGGCATACAGCAGCACGCCGGTCATCATGTTCGGGTCGAGGAACACCACGGGCGCCACCATCATGCCGGCGACGGCACCGATGGCGCCGGCCAGGCCCCAGCCCAGCATCAGCATGCGCCCCACCGAGATGCCCACCAGGCGCGACGACACCGGGTTCTGCGCCGCAGCGCGCAGCGCCAGCCCCACACGGGTGAAGCGGAACAGGCTGAACAGCAAGGCCACCATCAGCAGGGCCACCACGATGGCACCCACCTCGTGCGCCGACATCAGGGTCGAGCCGTACCAGGCGTCGCGCGGGAACGGGCTCGGAAAAGGCTTGATGGTGTAGCCAAACAACCAGCCCGCCAGGCTGTGGAAAATCACCAGCAGGCCGATGAAGACCACTACCACCGACAGCTCAGGCGCCCGGTGCATGGGCCGGATGACCACGAACTCGACCGCCGCAGCCACAACAAACGACAGCAGCACCGTGAGGGCGAAGGCGCCCCAGTACGGCAGGCCCGCATCGATCAGCGCCCAGGCCACGAAGGTGGAGAACATGGCCATTTCGCCCTGGGCGAAATTGATGTGATGGGTGGCCTGGTAGATCATCACCAGGGCCAGTGCCACGCTGGCGTAGATGCCCCCGGTGGCCAGGCCGGCCAGCATCTGGTGCAGAAACTCGTTCATGGGTTTCCTCGCTTCATTCGCCCAGGTAGGCCCGCTGCACGGCCGGGTTGCTGCGCAGCTCGGCCGCCGTGCCCGACAGCACCACGCGGCCGGTCTCCAGCAGGTAGGCCTGGTGCGCCAGGGCCAGGGCCAGGCGTGCGTTCTGCTCGACCAGCAGGATGGTCACGCCCTCTTCCTGGTTGATGCGCCGCATGATCGAAAAGATGTCTTTCACCACCAGCGGCGCCAGGCCGAACGAGGGCTCGTCAAGCAACAGCAGGCGCGGGCGGCCCATCAGCGCACGGCCGATGGCCAGCATCTGCTGCTCGCCCCCCGACAGGGTGCCCGCCTGTTGACGTGCCCGCTCACGCAGGCGCGGAAAGTAGGCATAGATGCGTTCCATGTCGGCCTCTGCGCCTTGCTGGCTGGCACGGGCATGGCTGCCCAGGCGCAGGTTCTCTTCGGTGCTCAGGCCCAGGAACGTGCCTCGCCCGTCGGGCACATGGCCCACGCCCAGGCGAGCGATCTGCTCGGTGCTGCAGGCCTCGATGGCCTGGCCACCCAGCGCCACCCGCCCCGAGGTCTGCACCGACAGGCGACACAAGGCCCGCAGGGTGGTGGTCTTGCCTGCGCCGTTGGCGCCCAGCAGCGCGGTCACCTGGCCCTGTGGCAGGTCCAGGTCCAGGCCGTGCAGCACCGGGGTGTTGCCATAGCGGGCGTGCAGGCCGCGCACCTGCAACAAAGGGGTGTCGGCGCCGGCGGGGGCGAGGGCTCGGGGTGTCATGCGGCCTCCTGCCGGGGGTCTTCGAGTTCGTCGCCCAGGTAGGCGCGGATCACCTCGGGGTGCTGACGCACTTCGGCCGGCCGGCCTTCGGCAATCTTGCGGCCGAAGTTCAGCGCCACCACCCGGTCGGACAGACCCATCACCAGGCCCATGTGGTGCTCGACCAGCAGCACGGTCACGCCCAGGCGGTCGCGGATGTCGCGGATCAAGTCGCCCAGGCCCTGCAGCTCTTCATGGTTGAGGCCGCAGGCCGGCTCATCCAGCAGCAGCAATTGAGGCTCGGCCGCCAGGGCGCGCGCCAGCTCAACGCGCTTTTGGGTGCCAAAAGGCAGGTCGGCCACGGGGCGGTCGGCGTCGGCCCCCAGTTGCACGAAATCGATCAGTTGCTGGGCCCGCTCATGCGCCCGCGACTCCAGCGCCGCCACCCCGGGCCAGCGCAGGGCGTTGCGCCACAGACCCGCGTGGTGTCGGCTGTGACAGCCCAGCAGCACGTTGTCGCGCACGGTCATGCTGCGAAACAGGGCCAGGTTCTGAAAGGTGCGCCCGATACCCAGGCGCACCATGCGGTGCCGCGGCAAGCGGCTGAGGTCCTGCCCCTCGAAGCAGATGCGCCCGGCGCTGCATTCATACAGGCGCGACAGGCAATTGAACAAGGTGCTCTTGCCGGCACCGTTGGGGCCGATCAGGGCGCAGATTTCGCCGCGCCGCACCTCGAAGGACACGCCATCCAGGGCCACGATGCCGCCGAAGCGCACCGTGACCTCTTCGACAGACAGCAGGGGCTGGCCGGTGCTCATGCCGGGCTCAGAGCCGTTCGATGATGGTGACGTTGGCCATGCCGCCGCCCTCGCACATGGTCTGCAGGCCGTAGCGCCCACCGCGCCGCTTGAGGGCATGGATCAGGGTGCTCATGAGCTTGGTGCCCGAGGCACCCAGCGGGTGGCCCAGGGCAATGGCCCCGCCGTGCACGTTCAGGCGTTCAGGGTCGGCCCCCAGCGCCTTCAGCCAGGCCAGCGGTACCGAGGCAAAGGCCTCGTTGACCTCGTACAGATCGATGTCGGCGATGTTCAGGCCCGCCTTGCGCAGGGCCCGCTCGGTGGCGGGGATCGGGGCTTCGAGCATGATCACCGGGTCGTGCCCCAGCACGCTCATGTGGTGCACGCGGGCCAGGGGCTTCAGGCCCAGGGTCTTGAGGCCCCGCTCGTTGACCACCAGTGCGGCGGTGGCACCGTCGCACACCTGGCTGGCATTGGCGGCGCTGATCACGCCGCCCTCCTGCAGCAGCTTGACGCCCTGGATGCCGGCCAGCGTGGCATCAAAGCGGATGCCTTCGTCCACGCTGTGCAGGCTGCCGTCCTGGTCGCCACCCTGGTCGCCATCAGCCCGCCGCACGGGCACCGGCACGATCTCGTCGGCAAAGGCCCCGGCCTCGGTGGCCGCGATGGCGCGCTGGTGGCTCAGCAGAGCGAACTGGTCCAGCACGTCTTTGCGCAGGTTGTACTTGTGAGCCATCATCTCGGCGCCGGTGAACTGGCTGAACGCCACGTCGTGGTAACGGCGGTTCACGCTCTCGCTCTGGTAGAAGCCCAGCCCCGCCTTCTGCGCCAGGGCCGAGGGGCTGAACATGGGCACCCGGGTCATGGACTCGACGCCCCCGGCCAGCACGATGTCCTGCACGCCCGACATCACGGCCTGAGCGGCAAAGTGCAGCGCCTGCTGCGACGAGCCGCACTGCCGGTCGATCGAGGTGCCCGGCACCGACTCGGGCAGGCGTGAGGCCAACACCGCATTGCGCGCCACGTTGGTGGACTGCTCACCCACCTGGCTGACGCAGCCCATGAACACGTCGTCCACCAGCGCCGGGTCCATGCCGGTGCGGTCGAGCACGGCATTGATCACCTGGGCCGCCAGCTCCACCGGGTGCCAGCCGGCGAGACGCCCACCGCGGCGCCCCCCGGCAGTGCGGACAGCGGCAACAACATAGGCTTCGGACATGGCGGGCTTCCTCAAAAACAGGGGATGGGATGGCTGGATTGTTCGCCCGCCCGACACGCCGGGGCGTCGTCGGAACAGACGATATTGAGGGGGGGGCAGGCCTCAGCGCGGCGCCATGCGGATCGCGCCGTCGAGACGGATGCTTTCGCCGTTGAGGTAGCCGTTGAGGATCAGGCTTTCGGCCAGTTGGGCGTATTCGGCGGGTTGGCCCAGGCGCTTGGGGAAGGGCACCGAGGCGGCCAAGGCTGCCTTCACGTGCTCGGGCGCGCCTTGCAGCAAGGGAGTGTCGAAGATGCCGGGCAGGATGGTGTTGACGCGGATGCCCTCGTTCATGAGGTCGCGCGCGATCGGCAAGGTCATGCCCACGATGCCCGCCTTGGAGGCGGTGTAGGCGGCCTGGCCCATCTGCCCGTCCTGCGCGGCCACCGAGGCGGTGTTGACGATGGCACCCCGGTCACCGTCCGCCAGCGGCGCCAGGCTGAGCATGCCGGCGGCCGACTTGGCAATGCAGCGGAAGGTGCCCACCAGGTTGATCTGGATGATGCGGTCGAAATTGGCCAGCGGAAAGTGCCGGATCTCGCCCGTGGCCTTGTCGCGGCTGGCGGTCTTGACGGCATTGCCGGTGCCGGCGCAGTTGACCAGCACGCGCTCCTGGCCATGGGCAGCACGGGCCTTGGCAAAGCCGGCATCACCTGCTCTTCAGAGGTCACGTCGACCTGGCAGAACACCCCACCGATCTCGCGGGCCAGCGCTTCGCCCTGGGCGGCATGGAGGTCGAACAGGGCGACCTTCACGCCATGGCTGGCCAGGCGCCGGGCGGTGGCTGCGCCCAGACCGGAGGCCCCTCCGGTGACGACGGCGGCAATGCTGGAATCGAGTTGCATGGTGGGGCTCCGGGACAAGTAGGGCGTAGGGGGTTGATGGAAGAGAAGTCTAGAAATCCGGGGGCGCTGATGCATCGTCTGAAACGACGAAATGCCCCTGTCGCGGCTGACGGCACCGAGGTGACTCCCGCCGCTGGACTTGTGTCGCAGAATGCCCCACGCCCCCAGCCCACCCGAACCCCCTCATGGATGCCGCTCCCCTCGCCCCGCACCCCGAGCCCGCACCGCCGGCGCGCACTTTCGAGACCAAGCTGAACCCCCCCGCCCCCACGGCCACCCAAGTGGTACGCGAGGGCCTTTGTCAGCGGATCACCGAAGGCGCCGGCCAACTGGTGCTGGTGCGTGCCCCGGCGGGCTTTGGCAAGACCACGGCCATGGTGCAGGCCCAGGCCCGATTCGAAGCCCAGGGCGTGAGCACGGCCTGGCTCACGCTGGACCGATCGGACAACGATGTGTCGCGTTTTCTGGGCGGGCTGGACGAGGCGATCCAGCGCCTGGGGGCCGCAGCGGTCGGCACGGGTTCGAGGCTCGATGCGCTGCGTGCGCTGGCCTTGTTTGACGAGCCTTTTGCCCTGTTTCTGGACGACTTCGAGGCGGTACACGAACCCGCCGTGCTGGGCCTGGTGCGCGAGATCATCGAGCAGTTGCCGCGACGCGGTCACTTGGTGCTGGGCTCGCGCAGCCTGCCCGCCCTGGGGCTGGGGCGGCTGCGGGCGCGCGGCAAGTTGATCGAGGTGGATGCCGAGCGCCTGCGCTTCAGCCTGGACGACACCGCCGCCTTTCTGGCGCGCAGCCTGCCGCAAGGCCTGGGGGCCGATCTGCTGTACCGGCTGCACGAGAAGACCGAGGGCTGGATTGCCGCCCTCTGGCTGGCCTCGCTGGCGCTGGAACGACAAGGTCAGCATGCGCAGGCGGTGGAGCAGTTCGTGGCCCGCTTTTCGGGCTCGGACCGGGCCGTGGCTGATTACCTGGCCGAAGACGTGCTGCAGCAGCAGCCGCCCGATGTGCGCAACTTTCTGCTGCGCAGCAGCATCCTGCGCCAGTTGGATGCCGAAGTGTGCGCCGCCCTGATGCCGCGCGCCGACTGCCAACGCCTGCTGACCCGCCTGGATGAGGCCCACCTGTTTCTGACCCCCGTGTCCAGTGAGCAGCGCACTTGGCGTTACCACAGCCTGTTTGCCGATTACCTGCGCAAGGAGCTGCAGCGTGAGTGGCCCGACGAGGTGGCCCGGCTGCACCTGGCGGCGGCGGGCTGGTACGAGGCCCAGGGCCGCCCCGTGCCCGCCATTGACCACGCCATCGAGGGTGGCGACCACCCGCTGGCGCTGAATCTGCTGGACCTGCACGCCGAGTCGTTTCTGCGGGCCGGGCGCATGCGTTTGCTGGCACGCTGGTTTGCCGCCGTGCCCGCGCCCCTGCTGCACCAGCGCCCGGCGTTGGAGATGGTGGCCCTGTGGGCCACCTGCTTCACCCGCGGGCCCTGGGCTGCGGGCGAAGAATTGGAACAGGCCCTGCAGCGCCACCCGGACGACCCCCTGGTGCAGGCCCAGGCCGCCTGCATGCGACCGATGCTGCTGGCCATGCAGGATCAGAGTGAACAGGCCCTGGAAATCGGCCGTGAAAGCCTGAAGCGCCTGCCCACCGGCCTGCCCTTTGCCGACAGCACCCTGCTCAATGCGATGGCCCACATCCTGTCGGTGATGGGCGACCCGGGCGAGGCCCAGCAACTGCTGGATGCGGCGCGACGCGAGCAGGGCAGCTCCAGCACCTTCCACCGCATGTACACCGAGTCAACCGAAGGCCTCATGGACCTGCAGCAGGGCCGGCTGCGCCAGGCCACGGCGCGTTTCCGACTGGCCGTGGATGCCACCCACGCCGTGAACTACAACCACACCCACGGCAATGCCTGGGCCGGCGTGTTTTACGCCTGCGCGGTGTACGAGACCAATCAGTTGGACCAGGCCGATCACCTGCTCAATGTGTACCTGCCACTGGCACGCGATGTGGGCCTGCCCGACCACATGATCCTGAGCCATGCGATGCGCTCGCGCATCGCCTTCGTGAGCGGCGACGTGGACGCGGCCTCGCTGGCCCTGACCGAGCTGGAGTACCTGGGCCACCAACGCAAACTGCCCAGGGTGGTGGTGGGCGCCAAGCTGGAGCGCGCCCGACTGCTGCTGAGGCAAGGCAACACGGCGGCCGCACGTGACGAGTTGCACCGGGCCGAAGACCCCACCGTGTGGGCCCGCGAAGAGCGGCTGCGCCTGCTGGCGCACGACATCGAGTACCTGGGCCTGGCGCGGCTGCGCTGGCAGATCGCGGCAGGCCAGGCCGGTGAGGCATTGCCGACCCTGGAGCGCGAGATCTCGGCGGCCCAGGCCGTGGCCCGCAACCGCCGGGTGCTGAGCCTGCGCGTGCTGCGCAGCCTGGCCCTGGCCCGCAGCGGCGACGCCCCGGCCGCGGTGGCCCAGATCGGCCAGGTGCTGCAACAAGCCAGTGCCGAGGGCTTCATGCGCCTGATCCTGGACGAGGGCCCCGCCGTGGGCCCCCTGGTTCAGCGCTACCAGGCGCTGCACGACAGCGGCACGGTGCGCGATCCGATTCTGGGCGACTACCTGCAACGCCTGCTGCAGGCCTTTGGCCCCCAGCCCAGCGAGACCGACAGCACCCCAGAGCACCCGGACACCCCTGCGCGCGACCTGGTGGAGCCGCTCACCCGCAAGGAACTGCACGTGCTGCAACTGCTGGTGGAGGGCTACTCGAACAGCGCCATGGCCGAGAAGCTGTTCGTGTCCGACAGTACGGTGCGCACCCACCTGCGCAGCATCAATGCCAAGCTGGGGGCGCACAGCCGCACGCAGGCGGTGGCCTTGGCGCGGCGCCTCAAGCTGATCCCACCCTGAGTGGCCTTGGCGGCACTCAAGCCGAATCTTCAGGCTGGCGCTGGCGTCGGTCTTCGGCGTTGCGCTGCTGGATGTTGCGGCGCGCCTGCTCCCAGTCATCGTCAGTCCAACTGGCCATGCGGGCAAAGTTGCCGCCGGTGGCCTGGAACTGGGCGCCGTCGATGGCAATCGTCTGCCCCGTCAGGTACTCAGACCCCGGGCCCAGCAAGAAGACCGCCAGATTGGCCAGCTCGGGCATGCGGCCGGTGCGGCCCATGGGATTGCCCACCGCCTGGTGCTCGCCGCCCTGGGGGTTGAGCCTGGCGCTCATGCCTTCGGTGGGGAACAGGCCTGGCGCGATGGCGTTGAAGCGGATGCCGCGCCCGCCCCACTCCACCGCCAGCGATTGGGTCATGGCATGTATCCCGGCCTTGGCCATGGCCGAGGGCACGGTGTAGGGCGATCCGTTCCAGACCCAGGTGGTGAGGATGGACAGCACCGAAGCCTTCTGCCCTGCCGCCAGCCAGCGTTTGCCGCACTCCAGCGTGAGCACGAAGCTGCCGCGGAACACGATGCTGGCAATGGCATCGAAGGCGCGCGGGGACAGGTCTTCGGTGCGGCTGACGAAGTTGCCTGCCGCGTTGTTGAGCAGCCCGGTGAGCGCGCCGCCGTCATCCCAGATCTGCTGCACCATGGCCGCGATGGCCGCCTCGTCACGGATGTCGCACACCAGGGGCACGACACGGCCTCCGTGGGCCGCCATCAACTCGTGGGCCGTGGCTTCCAGTACGCTGCCGCGGCGCCCGCAGAGGTAGAGCTCGGCGCCCAGGATCAGCAGCGCCTCGGCCATGACGCGGCCCAGGCCGGTGCCGCCACCGCTGACGAGAATGCGTTGGCCGGCCATGAGGCCAGGTTGGTAGATCAGGTCGTCCAGGGTCATGAGCAGGCTCCGAGGGTTGGCAGGGTCGGGTCAGCGTTCGCTGTAACGTGGTGCGCGTCGGCCCAGAAAGGCCGCAATGCCTTCCTGAAAGTCGTCGGTCTGGCTGCACAGGATCTGGTTGCGGTCTTCCAGCGCCACCACGGCGTCCAGGCCGGCGGCGTCCACCGCGTGCCCCAGCGCGTCCTTGGTCAGGCGCAGGCCCAGGGGGCTGGCACGCAGCATGTCGTCGGCCAGCGCCTGTGCCTCTGCCTGCAACTCGGGCCCCGGCGCCACAGTGCTGACCAAGCCCAGGGCCTGGGCTCGGGCCGCGTCCATGAAGCGCCCGGTGAGCAGGTAGTGCGCGGCCACCGAACTGCCCACCATGCGGGGCAGAAAGTAGCTGACACCGACATCGCAGGCCGACAGGCCGATGCGAATGAAGGCCGCATTGAAGCGAGCATCAGGGGTGGCCAGGCGAATGTCGGAGGCCAGTGCCAAGGCAAAGCCGCCGCCGCTGGCCGCCCCTTGCACCAGGCTGATGATGGGCTGCGGGCAACGCCGCATGGCGATCATGATGTCGCGCAGGTCGCGCTGGACCGCCAGCATGCCCGGCACCCCCAGGGCACGGGCATCGGGGGCCTCTTTCAGGTCCAGGCCGCTGCAAAAGGCGGTACCAGCGCCTTGCAGCACCACCACCCGCAGTTCAGTGCGGCGATACAAGGCCTGAAAGTAGGCCAGCAGGGCTTGCACCAGCGCAGGGTTGAGGGCGTTGAGGCGCTCGGGCCGGTTCAGCGTGAGCCAGGCCACGGCGCCTTCTTCGCGCACCAGCAAAACGGCCTCAGGCACGGGGGCCTCCGGGGGGCAGAACGGCCTTCAGGGCGGGCCCATCAAGGCCCCACCGACGCAACAGCTCGCTGGCTGCGGGGGCCGACCGGGTGCCAGGCTGCTCGGGGACGCTGCGGCTGAAGCGTGGCGCCGGTGCGGGCTGGGTCAGGCCCTGGGCCGTCACAAAGGTGCCGCGGGCCTGGTTGTGGGGGTGCTGAGGGGCTTCGTCCCAGTCCAGCACGGGGGCAAAGCAGGCGTCGCTGCCCTCGAGCAGGGCACACCACTCGTCTCGCGTGCGGGTGCGGAACACATCGGCCAGCCGCAGCTTGAGCAGAGGCCAGGCCGCAGGGTCCATCTGGGCATCGAAGGCCGGGTCGTCGGCGATGCCGCAGCGCTCGCGCAGCAGGGCATAGAACTGCGGCTCGATGGCGCCGATGGCGACGTAGCGCCCGTCGGCACAGGCATAGGTGTCGTAGAAGTGGGCCCCCCCGTCAAGCAGGTTTTCGCCGCGCTGGTTGCTCCAGCGACCGGCCGCCTTGAAGCCGTACATCATGGCGGACAGCAGGGCGGCGCCATCGGTCATGGCCGCGTCGATCACCTGGCCCTGGCCCGAGCGCTGCGCCTCGTACAGCGCACTGAGCACGCCAAAGGCGAGCAGCATGGCACCGCCCCCGAAATCACCCACCAGATTGAGCGGCGGCACCGGCCCCTCGCCGCTGCGGCCGATGGCATGCAGGGCCCCGCTGAGGGCGATGTAGTTGATGTCGTGCCCCGCAGCCTGGGCCAGTGGGCCGTGCTGGCCCCAGCCGGTCATGCGGCCATAGACCAGGCGCGGGTTGCGTTGCAGGCAGGGCTCGGGCCCCAGGCCCAGGCGCTCCATGACACCCGGGCGAAAGCCCTCGATCAGCACATCGGCCCGCTCGATCAGACTGAGCACTGGGTCTGCCGCCCCGGCGGCGCGCAAATCCAGCGCGAGGTGGGTGCGGCCCCGGGCTAGGATGTCGTGCGGCGTGTGTGGTGTGCCCGGGCGCTCGATGCGCAACACCTCGGCCCCCATGTCGGCCAGCAACATGGCACAAAAAGGCCCCGGCCCCAGACCGGCCATCTCGATCACCTTGAGCCCTTGCAGTGGACCGGCCATGTGCGTCTCCTGCCGCCACAGCGGCGGCTGTTGTTGTCGCCATGATGGTTCAGCCACGGTTGCGCTGGCATCGTCGGAACAGACGAAACTGCGGCAACGGTGATGGCGGTTCAGCAGCGCCTCAACGGCGCTTGCGACCCAGCTTAGGGGTCAGGCCCGGGAGCTTCTGGGCTTCGGATTTCAGGCGACGCTCCAGCTTCTTGGCATCTTCAGCGGCCGGCAAGTCCTCGGGCACGATGTCGCGCTGGGTCAGCAGTTTTCGCACATCGCGGTTGTTCTTGATGTGCTCGCGGCTGATGCCGGACTCGCCGTGCAGGTCCTGTTGCTTGACCTGGGTGTTGGTGATTTCGTTGGCGAAGTCCTTGGCTTTGATGGTGATGGTAGGGAGAAAATCGGCCAGGGGCCGGCTGTCAGGCACCGCCAAGCGCTGCTTCATGTCGTGGGTACTCAGGCCGCCGAACAAGGCCGCATCGCCTCGGCTGAGAATGCGACTGAAGCCGGGGCTGTCGATGCCGCGCTCGAACAGGACGCCCGACAACTCCTTTTGCGAGAGCGTCAGCTTCTCGCGGGCGCGAAGGCGTTCCCATTCGGCCATTCGAACCTCAATCAGTTCCTGCTTTCGGGTTTGTACCGCAAAGTAGGTCATGGCAAAGGCGACAGCATCCTTGCGTGGATCGCCATTCTGGGCGATGAGGTAGCAGGCATAGCGGGTCAGCGCGATGTCACTCACTTCGCGCTCAGCTGTCTTGCCGACTTCGATCATCTTGTTGACGTCAACAAAATGATCGGACACAGCTTGTCCAGCGTTTTGGGAAGCCACCTTGGCCTTGTCGATCACGAGCTCGAAATTGCGCCATTCCTTGTAGCCAAGCAGGGTCTGCAGCTCTCTGGCCAGCCAATACTCCACGTCGTCTTTCCGACGCGCACAGTCCTCAAAGTTCTTGTGAAGTTGGTGAATGACTTCCTTTTTCATGGGGGCTCCCTGGCATGAGGGCGGGTGCCCTCGGTTTGGAAAGCCCCATGGTGATGCGCCAGCGGCTGGCCCCTCGGGGCCAGCAGGCTGAGCGTAGGCGCTGGCGGGTCAAGCGGGTCAGGCCGCGCGCACCTCGATGCCTTTGAACTGGCCGGCCTGCGGTCCGCCTTGCGGGCGCGGGTAGCGCTGTGGATCCAGGCGGTGCAGCAGTTCGGCCTCGCGGCGGCGGGCGCGCTCAACATTGCGCGCCTTGACGTGGCCAAAGCCACGCATGGACAGCGGCAGGGCAAGCAGCTCCAGCGCCAAGGGCAGTCGCTCGGCGTTGATCAGGGGCAGCAGTTCATGCACCCGGGCCTCGTAGGCCTGGATGAGTGCGCGCTCCATGCGGCGCTCGGCTGTGTACCCGAACACGTCGAGCGGGGTGCCGCGCAAAGCCTTGCCCCGCGCCAGCAGGCGCATGGCGGGCAACATCCAGGCGCCGAGTCGCAGCTTGGCCGGGGGCTGACCGTTGCGCCCCCGCGCCAGCAGCGGTGGGGCCATGTGGAACGCCAGCTGCAACTCACCCTCGAACTGCTGGGCCAGAGCCTCTCGAAAGG
Organism: Curvibacter sp. GW821-FHT01G03; assembly: GCF_059422285.1. NCBI lineage: Bacteria > Pseudomonadati > Pseudomonadota > Betaproteobacteria > Burkholderiales > Comamonadaceae > Curvibacter > Curvibacter sp. GW821-FHT01G03. Next base: position 51,816 of record NZ_JBWKWP010000003.1, on the reverse strand, counting down.
CGGGCGTGCTGTAAAGGCGGGCCACTTCGTACTCGTCTTTGTAGGCCATGAGCTTGAGCGCGCTGCGTGCCACCGTCTGGCTCAGGGCACCGCCTGGGGACAAGCCCAGGGCCTGCTCGCGTGCCAGCACGGCTTGCACGAGTTCATCGTGCCGACGGGCATAGGCTGCATTCTGGTAGGCACCAAGCAGCTCACCCGCCTGCCGACGCAAGGCCTCCAGATCGCCCGGCACCTGCAGGGCCGAACCCTGTGCCGGGGCTTCCAGCAGGCTTTGGCACAGCTCGGGTCGGGCCGCCGCCAGGCGCCCCAAGGAGAAGGCCAGCAGGTTGGTGGGCACGGCCACGCCATTGAGCTCAATGGCGCGCAGCATGGCGGCCAGGCTCAAGGGCACCAGCCCGCGTTGCCAGGCATAGCCCATGGCCAGGATGTTGGCGACGATGGTGTCGCCCAGAAAATCTTCGGCCAGGGCTTGAGCGTCAAAGGTTTCGAGCTGGCCCGGACCGGCCGCGAACTCCAACTTGTCGATCAGCTGATCGACCTGCAGGCTGGCGTCGGGGTTGCGAATGGATTCGGCCACAGGCACTTCGTGGGTGTTGACCAGCAGCCGGGTGCGGCCGCGGCGCACGGTCTGCAAGGCTTCGGGTGAGGCCGCCACGACGATGTCGCAGGCCAGCACGGCATCGGCCTGCTGGGTATCGATGCGCACCTGGTTCAGGCGCTCGGGCACATCGGCCAGGCGCACAAAGGAAAGCACCGAACCACCCTTCTGCGCAAAGCCCATGAAGTCGAGCACGCTGGCGCTCTTGCCCTCGAGGTGGGCGGCCATGGCGATCACGGCGCCCACGGTGACCACGCCCGTGCCCCCCACACCGGTGACCAGCAGGTCGTAGGGGGCCTCCCACACATGGGCCGTGGGGTGCGGCAGTGCGGCGACATGCTGCTCGAAGGCTGCCGAGGCGGTCTGCAAGGCCCCCATCTTGCGGCGAGGCTGGCCGCCGCTGACGCTGACAAAACTGGGGCAGAAGCCCTTGGCACAGGAATAGTCCTTGTTGCAGCTGCTCTGGTCGATGCGGCGCTTGCGGCCCATCGAGGTTTCGTGGGGCAACACGGCCACGCAGTTGCTCTGGGCCGAGCAGTCGCCACAGCCTTCGCAGACGGCGTCATAGATGAAGAGTCGACGCGACGGGTCAGCCAGTTGGCCCTTCTTGCGACGCCGACGCTTTTCAGCGGCGCAGGTCTGCTCGTAGATCAGCACGGTGACACCAGGCACCTCGCGCAGGCGGCGCTGCACCGCGTCGAGCTGGCTGCGGTCATGGAACTCGGTCCCGGTCGGAAACCGATCGCGCTGCGCGGCATATTTGTCGATGTCGTCAGACAGCACCACCACCTGCTTCACGCCCTCGCTTTCGACCTGGCGGGCAATGGCGTCGACGCTGATCACGCCATCCACGGGCTGCCCTCCGGTCATGGCCACAGCATCGTTGAACAGGATCTTGTAGGTCAGGGTGGCCTGGGCGGCCACAGCCTGCCGGATCGCCAGATAGCCCGAGTGGTAGTAAGTACCGTCCCCCAGGTTCTGGAACACATGAGGCGTGCGCGTGAACATCGAGTGCGAGACCCAGTCCACCCCCTCGCCCCCCATCTGGATCAGGCCGGCGGTGTCGCGCTCCATCCAGTTGGCCATGAAGTGGCAGCCGATGCCGGCCCGTGCGGTCGATCCCTCGGGCACCACGGTCGAGGTGTTGTGCGGACAGCCTGCGCAGAAGTAGGGCAGGCGCTTGACACTGTCGGCACTGTTGGCCAACAACGGTGCGGGCACAAAGTCGACCACATGGCGGCGATGATCGTTGAAGGTGCTGTTGTCCGGAAAATGACGCAGCAGCCAGTCGGCCATCAGCTCGATCAGGCGCGAGGGCCGCAGTTCACCCAGGGCCGAGACCAGGGGCCGGCCTTGTGCGTCGTGCTTGCCGACCAGGGCCGGGCGGGTTTCGGGCGGGGCGTTGTAGAACAGCTCGCGCAGTTGCTGCTCGACCACCGCCCCTTTTTCCTCGATCACCAGGATCTCGCGCAGGCCCTGGGCAAAGGCACGCACCCGGGTGGTCTCGATCGGAAACGACAAGCCCACCTTGTACAGTCGCACACCAGCCGTCGCGAGCATGGCCGGGCTGATTTCCAGGCGGCGCAGCACTTCCATGAGGTCGTAATGGGCCTTGCCACAAGTGATGATGCCGACCTGGGCATGGGGCGACTCGATGATGTGGCGGTCAATGCTGTTGACCTGGGCGAAAGCCGCCACCGCGGCCAGCTTGTCGGCCAGCCGCGACTCGATGCGCAGCGAGGGCAGATCAGGCCAGCGGTAATGCAGACCGTCGGCTGGGGGCTGGTGGCCGGTGAGGGTGCGCACCGTCTCGGCACCCTGCCACTTTGCCACGCGGGCGTTGACCTCATCGAGGTTGACCGTGGCCCCGCTTTCAACCACCTCGGACAAGGCGGTCAGCCCGACCCAGTTACCGCTGTAGCGCGACAGGGCCCAGCCATACAGGCCAAACTCCAGGTATTCCGCCACATTGGCCGGCGAGACCACGGGCATGTGAAATGCCTGCATCAGTTGATCGCTCTGGTGCGGCATCGAGGACGACACACAGCCGTGGTCGTCCCCAGCCACCACCAGCACGCCGCCACGCGGTGACGAGCCATAGGCATTGCCGTGCTTGAGCGCATCGGCGGCGCGGTCAACGCCCGGTCCCTTGCCGTACCACATGGCGTAGACGGCATCGACGGTGCGCTCGGGGTCAGACTCGACGCGCTGGGTGCCGAGCACCTGGGTGGCACCCAGTTCCTCGTTGACGGCAGGCACGAAGCGAACGCCATGATCGGAGAATTTTTTTCCGACTTTCCAGATCGCCTGGTCGAGCATGCCCAGCGGCGAGCCACGGTAGCCACTGACAAAACCCTGGGTGTTCAGGCCCTGGGCCGCATCGCGGTTGCGCTGCATCAGCAGCAGACGCACCAGGGCCTGGGTGCCGGTGAGAAAGACCTGCCCGCGCTCGGCCCAGAGGTTGTCGGACAGTTTGAAATCAGGGCGCAACACAGGGGCTGGCGGCGCCATCAGGGGGGTGGATGTCTCCATGTTCTTCTCGCGCCCCGCAGGGCTTTGGGGAAGCCATGAGCTTGCCGGAGACGCGTGAGAATTTGATTCTTAGTTTTTGGTCAATTGCGCAGATTCGAGAATTTCATTCCTAAAATCAGTCATGCATGAGAATTTCACACTTGATGCCGCCAGCCTGCTGATTCTGCAGGAACTGCAACGCGACTCGCGCCAGACCGTGCAGCAGATCGCCACCAAGGTCGGCCTGTCAACCACGCCGTGCTGGAAGCGCATCAAGGAGCTGGAGGCGGCCGGGGTGATCCGGGGCTACACAGCCCTGGTAGACCGCAGCAAGGTGGGCCTGAACCTGCTGGTGGTGGTGGAGGTGAACCTGAGCCAGCACACCGAGACCACGGTTCGCCAGTTCGAACGCGAGGTGGCGGTCTCGCCCCACATCGTGCGCTGCCTGAGCACGACCGGGCAGGCCGACTACATCCTGACCGTGATGGCGCGCGATGTGGCGCACTACGAGCAACTCTTGCACGGCACCATCTTCAGACTGCCAGGGGTGTCGCAGGTGCGCTCCAGCATCGTGCTCAACGAGGTCAAGTCGGAGGTGCGGCTACCGGTGGGCGAGGCCTGATGACCCCTGACGCCCGGCGCCAAACGGAGCAGAATCAGGCCTCCATCAGGCTGTTACCCCATGACTCTCGCCCCCTTCACCCCCGACATCACCCCCTACCTGGGTCAGTTGATCGGCTTTCGCCGCGACTTGCATGCCCACCCCGAGCTGAAATACGAAGAGCAGCGCACCGCCGCCCGTGTGGCGGCCTACCTGGAGGCCCTGGGCCTGCCGGTGCACCGGGGCCTGGCGCAGACCGGGGTGGTGGCCACGCTGCACGGCCGTGGCCGCAACGCCGCCAACCCAGGGCCGGCGGTGGGCCTGCGCGCCGACATGGACGCGCTGCCGGTGCAGGAGCTCAACACCTTCGGCCACGCCAGCCAGCATGAGGGCCGCATGCACGCCTGTGGTCACGATGGCCACACCACCATGCTGCTGGGGGCGGCCACCTTGCTGGCACGGCAAGCCGACTTTGACGGCACCGTGCACTTCATCTTCCAGCCCGGGGAGGAAGGCGGTGCCGGCGCCCGGGCCATGATGCAGGAGGGCCTGTTCGAGCGCTTTCCGATGCAGGCCGTGTTTGCACTGCACAACTGGCCCGCCCTGCCAGCCGGCCAGATGGGTGTGCGGGTGGGGCCCATCATGGCCTCGGCCAACCGCTTCGAGGTCCGCGTGACGGGGCGTGGCGGCCACGCTGCCCAGCCGCACGCTGCGTTGGACCCGATCCCGGTGGCCTGCGCCATCGTGGGCCAGTTGCAGTTGCTGGTGTCACGCCAGACCGACCCGCTGGACAGTGCGGTACTCACGGTCGGCAAGATCGAAGGCGGCACAGTGGAGAACATCATTCCCGACGAGGCCGCCCTGTACGGCACCTGCCGCACCCTGCAGCCCGAGACGCTGGAACGGCTGGTGGCGGGCATCGAACGCATCGCCACCCACGTGGCCGAAGCCCATGGCTGCACCGCGCGCGTGATCATCAAGCCCGGCTACCCCTGCACCGTGAACCACGCCCGCGAGGCCCGCTTCATGGGCGAGGTGATGGCTGAGGTGGTCGGCCCGCAGCAGGCCCACACCGACGTGCTGCCAGCAATGACCGCCGAAGATTTCGGCTTCATGCTGGAGCAGGTGCCCGGCGCCTACGGCTGGATCGGCAACGCAGCCATTGGCCAGACCGGTGTGAACCTGCACGCCGCGCATTACGACTTCAATGACGACATCCTGGGGCTGGGCGCCACGTTCTGGGACCGGCTGGCACGCCAATGGTTTGCCCGTGGCATGGGCCGCGCTTGAAATACCGGGCCAGGCCTGACGATTCAACGCACCGGTGACGGCGCCAGCGGTTCGAGCGCCTGCCGCCCCAGCAGGGCCAGGCCTTCGGCCACGCCGCGCAGACGCAGACTCAGCGCCTGGCTGAGCAGCGACGCCAAGACGGCCTCGGCCTGGGGCCGGGCCACCACGTCTTTCACCAAGGCCCACAGGGTGAGCACGCCGCGCTCGGTCTCGACCAGGGTCAAAGGGGCGGCTTCGGCCCAGTCACCGCCGCCCTGCAGGGCTTCGGCCAGGCCTTGCTGAGTCAGCAAAATGGCCGTGGCCCGGATCGAGCCATCGTCCACCGTGGCCTTGAGACGGGGTGCGGTGTCTGGGGCTGGATGGAAGCGGCCCCCCGACGGGGTACTGGGATCTTGCAGATGCGGGATGCGCATGGTGTCTCCGGGTTCAGTGCGGCGCTTCGGCGCCAGGCCGAGCCAGCGGGGTGCACCCAAGGGCCAAAACAGTGCGCGACGCCCCCCGCCAAGCGGAAGCACCGGGATCCGTTTCACTTAAAAAACATTGTCTTAGATTTGCACTCATCACAGTCATCTCAAGCAAGGCACATGCCTGGGTTGTCTCCTGACACAGCTTCCCATGATCAACAGGAGGCGAGACCTCTTGCTGATCAGGGTCAAGCACAGCACTCAAGTCGGGCCTATGCTGCGTTCTTTTCGGTGCCCCGCCACCCAAGGAATACCCATGGACACTGCTGTCACCGCCACCGCCGCAGCGCTCGCCCCTCAAAGCATCACCACCGAGGTGCTGCAGGAAAAATACTGTCAGGCAGAACTGGGTGAAACCTCGGCCGGCCAGGTGTTCGAGCGCGTGGCGCGGGCGGTGGCCTCGGTCGAGCCCACCCCCGAATTGCGCGCCGAGATGGGCGAGAAGTTCCGACTCAACATGTTGGCCGGGGCCATTGGCGCCGGGCGCATCATGGCGTCGGCCGGCGCGGGCCACAACGCCACCTTCATCAACTGCTTTGTGCAACCCGTGGGCGATGCGGCGGTCGGCTACGACGAAGATGGCGTGCCTGGCATCTACACGGCGCTGTCGCAGGCCAGCGAAACCCTGCGCCGCGGTGGCGGTGTGGGTTACAACTTTTCGGCGATTCGCCCGAAAGGCGCCTTGGTGAAAGGCACAAACTCCGACGCGTCCGGCCCCTGCACCTTCATGGATGTGTTCGACGCCTCGTGCCGCACGGTGATGGCGGCGGGCTCGCGGCGGGGCGCGCAGATGGGCATCCTGAACATCGACCACCCCGACGTGCAGGAGTTCATCGAAGCCAAGCGCACCAAGGGGCGCTGGAACAACTTCAATGTGTCGGTGGGGGTGACCAAGGCCTTCATGCAGGCACTGGCCGCGCAAGGCCAGGTGCAGTTGGTGCACAAGGCGCGCCCGACACGGGCCCTGATCGAGCGAGGCGCCTTTCAACGCGACGATGGCCTGTGGGTGTACCAGGAGGTGAGTGCCAGCGCCTTGTGGGACCGCGTGATGCGCTCGGCCTACGACTACGCCGAGCCGGGCATCATTTTTCTCGATCGGGTCAACGAAGACAACAACCTGCGCTACTGCGAAGAGATCGTCGCCACCAATCCCTGCGGCGAACAGCCGCTGTGTGCCTATGGCTGTTGCGATCTGGGCCCAATCATCCTGCCGAGCTTCGTGCAGCAGCCCTTCACGCCGGCGGCGCGCTTCGATGAAGCCGGCTTCGTCGCCTCGGTGCGACTGCAGGTGCGCTTTCTCGACAACGTGCTGGATGCCACGCCCTGGCCGCTGAAAGAGCAACAGGAACAGGCCATGGCCAAACGGCGCATCGGCGTGGGCTTCACCGGCATGGGCAATGCCCTGGCCATGCTGAACCTGCGCTACGACAGCGAGGCCGGCCGACGTCAGGCCGCCCACATCGCCGAGTTGATGCGTGACGCGGCCTACGCCGCCTCGATCGACCTGGCGATCGAACGCGGGCCGTTCCCGGCCCTGCAGGCCGAGGCCTATCTGGCGCCCGGTACCTTTGCATCGCGCCTGCCCGAGGCCCTGAAGGCACGCATCCGCGAGCACGGCATCCGCAACAGCCACCTGCTGTCGATCGCCCCCACCGGCACCGTGAGCCTGGCCTTTGCCGACAACGCCAGCAACGGCATCGAGCCGCCTTTCTCGCTCGCCTACACGCGCAACAAGCGCACCCCAGAAGGCGGCACCCAGGCCTTTGCCGTGGAGGACCACGGCCTGCGGGTTTTTCTGGGCACGCTGGAGCCGGCCTTTGGCAATGCCGTGCTGGACGCCGTGTGCCGCTATCAGGATGAGTTCAGCCACGAAGGCCAGCGCCTGCGCGTGAGCCAGGTGCTGCCCAACTCGATGGTGACCGCGCTGGCCATGTCCTGCGATGAGCACCTGGCGATGATGGGCGCGGTGCAGCCCTTCATCGACACGGCCATCAGCAAGACCGTCAACGTACCGGCCGACTACCCGTTCGAGGACTTCAAACAGCTGTACCTGCGCGCCCATGCCTATGGCCTGAAGGGGTGTGCCACCTACCGCCCCAACGACACCCTGGGCGCGGTGCTGGAAGTGCCTGCCACCGCAGCGGCCGGCGCCAACCCCCCCGGCGCCAGCCCCAGCCCCGCGCCGGCCCCGCTGGACATGGACCCGCTGCGCATCAGCATCGAAAAGCGCCCCGAAGGTGAGACCCCGGCGGTGACCGAGAAACTGGTCTACCACACCTCCGAAGGCCAGAAGTCGCTGTACCTGGTGGTGTCTTTCGTGAGCGTGGAAGGCTTTCTGGATGGCCAAAGGGTAACGGTGGAGCGCCCGCTGGAGGTGTTCATCCCGGCGGGCCAGAACGACGAGGCCCAGCAATGGGTGACCGCTGTGGCCCGGGTACTGTCGCTGACGGCCCGCGATGGGCGACTGCCCAAGGCGCTGGCCGATCTGCGCAAGGTGACCTGGGACAAAGGCCCCGTGCGCTCGGGCTACTACCGCAAGGCCGACGGCACCCGTGTGCCACGCTTTCACAGCTCGGAAGTGGCGGCCATCGCCTACGCGGTGCAACAGATCCTGTACCGACGTGGCTTTCTCGACGACGAAGGCCGGGTGATCCCGGCGCTGCGCCAACAGGCGTCGCGGGCTGCGGCCCCGGGCCAGGCCCCAGCGCCGGCGCCAGGCGAACCCGCCATGCTGCCGCACATGGAGGTCACGCCGGGCAAGCCCTGCCCCGAATGTGGCGCCCATGCGTTGGTCAAGAAGGACGGCTGCGAGTTCTGCACCCATTGCGGCTACCTCGGCTCTTGCGGTTGACGACGATGAGCCCGCTCAAGGCCGTTCTGCGTCCTGCAGGCCAGCCTGGTAGCGGCAACGAAGTTCGGTGATGCGCACACCCTGTGGCGCACTCTCCAGCGACTGCGCCTTGGGCTCCAGCCCGCCCCAGCGGTTGCGCACCTGGTCGATCTGGTAAGTGCGATCCCAATGGGGCCCCAGGCCGCGCGCCATGCAGCGTTGCACATCGGCATAACGCTGGGCCAGATCGCCGTCTTCGGCATGGGCCTGGCCCAAGGGCAGCAACAAAGGAGACAGCAGGAGGATGGGGAGAAGAAGGCGCAGCAGCATCGGTCAAGAACAAAGAGGAACAAACGACAGAAGCCCCGCCGTGAAACGACGGGGCCGAACCGGATCGACAGGAACCCATCCGGGCAGGCTCACTGTGAGCGATGCCGTCTGAGTTGGTTCCGTGCTGAACACTTGCCCAGTGAAGAACTTGGATGCGTCAGACTCTCTCAGAGCCTGACGCGCCCGCACTCACTTGATCGAGGCACCGCTGTTCACACTGGCCTTGGCGGCCTTGGAGTGCACGGTCTTGTGCCCTGCCTTGGCATGCAGGGGGGTGGGCGACTTGGCCTTGGCGCTCGGTGCCGGCGCCGCTTGGGTGGGGCTCACCTTGTCCGATGCGGAAGGTGTGGCAGCAGGGCCCACGGTGCTGGCCACCGCAGGCTTGACCTCAACGGGTTTCACCCCTGCCGCAGAAGCCGCGACCGCCGGTGTGACCGGGGTGGCGGCAGTGGCGGCCGCCGGGGCCTGGGCCCAGGCGCCCATGGAGACGCAAACAGACAGCACGGCGGCGGGAAGGATGGCGAACAGCTTGTTCATGGCAAAGCCCTTTTCTCTCGTTGAGCCCCAGGCAAAAGGCCTGGTTGCTACCTTTAACGCCCCGGTTTCAACCGTCGATGACCTCTCGTGCGCCAAGTTGTAACTGTCAGTTTCCCGCTCGGGCGCTTCAAATCGGCAGGGGCTGGCGAAACCCCACGTTGAGCAGGTTCCAGGCGGCGATGGTGGCGATGGCAAAGCCCAACTCAGCCATCTCGGCAGGTGAGAACTGCTGAGCCAGGCGGTCAAATTCGGCATCGCTGGCATCGCCATTCGGGGTGGCGTTGATGATCTCCGCCCAGCGCAGCGCGGCGCGTTCACGCTCGCTGAAAAAAGGCGCCTCGTGCCAGCCGGCCACCGCATTGAGTTCGCGCGGCGTCACGCCCTGGCGCAGCAGATCCTGTCCATGCATGTCGATGCAGTAGGCGCAGCCATTGAGCTGCGACACACGCAGCCACACCAGGTCGATCAGCCGCTCGCCCAGGCGGCCTTTCTTCAGGGTTTGAGACAGGTCGAGCAGGCTTTGAAAGGCCTTGGGGGCCAGTTGGATGTAGGGGACACGGGCAGCAGGGGTCTGCATGGCATGGGCTTTCTGTTCAGTTCGGAGGCCACCCGATGCGGCCTCTCCCCTGTTAGACGCCCGGGGCTGGCCACTTGTGACAACACGCCTCAAGCCTGCAAGGCAATGCCCGCCAACTTGTCAGGGTTGCGCACCACATACACCGCCACGATGCGCTCGCCATCCAACACAAAGGCCTGGGCTGATTCAAGCTGCCCACCCACATAGCGCAACAGCCCCGGCTCGCCATTGACAAGCACCTGTCGATAACGGATCTGGTCCCCCAGCCGGCGCGCCACGGCCCAGTACAGATTCGTGACACGGAAAGCACCGCGCAGCACGTGCGCAACCGATGCCACGCGACCGCCGCCGTCGCCCATCAGTTCCACATCGTCGGCAAGCAAAGCCTGCAGGCTGGCGCGATCGCCCTTCTGGGCCGCTTGCATGAAGCGGGCAAGCAAGGCGCGGTGACGCGCCCGGGGCACCGTGAACCGCGGCGGCGGCCCACCGTGGGGCTGCTTCACGCGCAGGCCCGCTCGGTGCACCAATTGACGGCAGGCCGCCTCACTCTTGCCCAGGGTGGCAGCGATGTCAGCGTAATCGTGATCAAACACCTGGCGCAGCAAAAAGGCCGCCCGCTCCTCGGGCGACAGTTGCTCCAGGACCCGCAGCAAGGCCATCGACAGATCGTCAGCCAACTCGGCCACGGCCTCGGGTCCCTGATCGTCCACGGCCACCAGGGGCTCGGGCAGCCAGAAGCCCACATAGGCCTCGCGCTCGGCCTTGGCCGCACGCAGGCGGTCGATGGACAGACGCGTCACCACCGTCACCAGCCAGGCCTCGCCCGATTGAAGTGCGGCCCGATCCGTGCGATGCCAGCGCAACCAGGCTTCCTGCAGCACATCGTCAGCGTCGGCACGCGTGCCCAGCATGCGATAGGCCATGCCAAAGAGCCGCGGCCGCAAAGCCACAAAGGTGTCGGTATCGGCGTCAGACACTGGAAAAAGGGAGGGGCAAGTGCGAAGACAGGTCATGGTAGTCCCTAGACGGCCCAAACCCTGGCCTTGTGACAGATGACCACCACCACGTTCGATCTTTGCCGCAAGGCGATGCAGCAAACAGCCCAGAAACGAAAAAGCCCTTGAAGATCAAGGGCTTGAACGTGTTTGGTGCGGCTGGCGGGGATCGAACCCACGACCCTTGGCTTCGGAGGCCAATACTCTATCCACTGAGCTACAGCCGCGTGCCTGATGACAGGCAAACGATCCGCGGATTATGGCACGGGCCGGAGGGCTTGCGATGCAACGGCGCCAGCGCCATCAAGTGGCATTGCTGGGTTTCATGGCGCGGGATGGCTGAAGCCCAGGCCGGCCAGGTAGGTGTCCATGGCCTGCTGACCGATGGTCACCACGTCAAATTCTTCGGGTGACAACAGCCAGTTCTGGATCAAGCCATCAAGCAGCGCATGCAGGCCGATGACCGCGGCCTGCACCGGCAGGTGCAATGTCACCCCCCGCAATTGCGCTGCGGCCTGCAGGCTGCGGGTCATTTCAGCCAGGCAGTCGTTGCGGGCCTCCAGGTGCCGGCCCTTGATGGCCAGGGCCTCGCCCACGTACTCGACCTTGTAACTGGCCACCTCGAAAACCCGCTGGGTTGTGGGGTCTTGCGTCATCTTGCGCAACACGTCCAGGGTGGCGCGGCGCAGGTCGTCCAGCGGGTCTCGCCCGGGCTCACGCCCCATCTGCTGCAAAGCCTCCTCCATGGGCAGGGTGACGCGGTCCATCATGGCGTTGAACAGATCGGCCTTGTCCTTGAAGTGCCAATAGATGGCGCCGCGCGTGGTGCCTGCCGCCACGGCAATGTCATTCAGCGACGAGCGCGAAACCCCTTTTTCAGAGAACACGCGCTCGGCCGCGTCCAGCAGGCTGTGCCGGGTGGCAAGGGCATCTTCTTTGGTTCGGCGGGCCATGGCGTCTCCTGTTGTGGGTATGAATTGCAGCCCACATCATACATTCACGAATGTATGTATACTGCCCTTTCGTTTTTTACATGAACAAGACACAGTACGGGTTGACCCTAGCAAGTCTTACCCGATACCAACACACTCACACCGGAAAACGGACATGACCGAATCCCAACCTGCGGCAGTCGCCGCACCGCAGCGCCGGCCCTTGCTGAGCCGCCTGCCTCTCTTCATGACTGTGGGCACGCTGAGTGCCGTTCTTGCCGCTTGCGGTCCTTCGGGTGCGCAGGGAGGGGCCGGTGGCCCGGGTGGCGGCATGCCGCCCACCGAAGTGGGCGTGGTCACGGTCACCCCGGGCGTGGTGGGTTTGCAAACCGAGTTGCCGGGTCGCCTGGAGGCCTCGCGCGTGGCGCAGGTGCGGGCACGTGCGGCCGGCATCGTGCAAGAGCGCCTGTTCCGCGAAGGCAGCGACGTGAAGGCAGGCCAGCCCCTGTTCCAGATCGATGCAGCGCCCTACAAGGCCACCCATGACAGCGCCCTGGCCGCCGTGGCCAAGGCCGAAGCCACGCTGATGCAGGCCAGCGCCCAACTGACCCGTTACAAGCCGCTGGTGGAGGCCAATGCCATCAGCAAACAGGACTACGTGAACGCCGAAGCGGCACAGAAACAAGCCGAAGCCGACCTGGCCTCGGCCAAGGCGGCCCTGCAGACCGCCAAGATCAACCTGGGCTACACCACGGTGACGTCGCCGATCTCGGGCCGCATCGGCCGCGAGCTGGTGACCGTGGGGGCGCTGGTGGGCCAAAGCGAGGCGACACAGATGGCGCTGGTGCAACAGATCGACCCGCTGTATGTCAACTTCACGCAGTCGGCCGCCGAGGTGATGAAACTGCGCGATGCGCTGGCCAATGGCCAACTGAAGCGGGCACCTGGTGCCGAAGCGGCCAGCGTGCGCCTGGTGAAGGATGACGGCAGCGAGTTCCCCAAGGCCGGCAAGTTGCTGTTCTCGGACCTGACGGTGGACAGCACCAGCGGCCAGATCACGCTGCGTGCCGAGGTCCCCAACCCGGGCGGCCAGTTGCTGCCGGGCCTGTATGTGCGGGTGCGCCTGGAGCAGGCCCAGGCCAGCGATGCCATCACCCTGCCCCAGCAGGCGGTCACCCGCAGCGAAAAAGGTGACGTGGTGATGGTGGTCAGCCCCGAAGGCAAGGTCAGCCCGCGCCCGGTCAAGGTGGCAGCGGGCAAGGGCAACCAATGGGTGATCCTGGACGGCCTCAAGGCCGGCGAACAGGTGATGGTGGACGGCTTCCAGAAGCTGCGTGGCGATGCGCCCGTGAAGGCCGTGCCTTGGCAGGCACCGGGCAGCGCGGCCCCCGCCGCGGCCCCGGCCGCCAAGTCCTGAGGAGCCTGATTCATGGCGAAATTCTTCATTGACAGGCCCATCTTTGCCTGGGTGATCGCTCTGTTCATCCTGGTGCTGGGCGGGGTGTCCATCACCCAGCTACCCATTTCTCAATACCCACCGGTGGCACCGCCCTCGGTGGTGATCAGCGCCAGCTACCCAGGGGCCTCGGCCCAGACGCTGGAAGACAGCGTGATCAGTGTGATTGAGCGTGAAATGAACGGCTCTCCGGGGCTGCTCTACATGGAGTCGGTCAGCCAGGCGGACGGCACCGGCACGATCACGCTGAGCTTTGACCCTTCGACCAGCCCCGACCTGGCCCAGGTGGACGTACAGAACCGGCTTTCGCGCGCCACGCCACGCCTGCCGGCAGCAGTGACGCAACAGGGGGTGCGCGTGGACAAGTCACGCAGCAACTTCCTGCTGTTCATCATGCTGTCGTCGGACAACGGCGCACTGGACCCGATCGCGCTGGGCGACTATGCCTCGCGCAACGTGATCCCCGAAATCCAGCGCCTGCCCGGCATCGGCCAGGCCCAGTTGTTCGGCACCGAGCGCGCCATGCGGGTGTGGATCGACCCGGCCAAGCTCACCGGCTATGGCCTGGCGCCCGCCGACGTGAACACCGCGATCACGGCCCAGAACGCCCAGGTGTCTTCTGGCGCCATCGGCGATCTGCCCAACATCACCGGCCAGGGCATTGCCGCCACGGTGGTGGTGAAGGGCCAACTGGCCTCGGTGGAGCAGTTCGGCCGCATCGTGTTGCGCGCCAATGGCGACGGCTCGACCGTGCGCCTCAAGGATGTGGCCCGCATCGAGCTGGGAGCCCAGACCTACGCCACCTCGGCCCGCCTGAACGGCAAGCCGGCCACCGGCATCGGTGTCCAGCTGACCCCCTCGGGCAACGCCCTGGCTTCTGCCAAGGCGGTGAAGGCCAAGATGGAAGACCTGCAGCGCTACTTCCCGGCCGGCGTGTCCTACGCCATTCCGTATGACAGTTCGGGCTTCGTCAAGATCTCGCTGTCTCAGGTGGCCGAGACCCTGGTCGAAGCCGTGGTGCTGGTGTTCCTGGTGATGTTCCTGTTCCTGCAGAACTGGCGCTACACCCTGATCCCGACCATCGTGGTGCCCGTGGCCCTGCTGGGCACCTTTGCCACACTGCTGGCCCTGGGTTTCTCGATCAACGTGCTGACCATGTTCGGGATGGTGCTGGTGATCGGCATCGTGGTGGACGACGCCATCGTGGTGGTGGAGAACGTCGAACGCATCATGAGCGAGGAAGGCCTGCCCCCGCTGCAGGCCACGCGCAAGGCCATGGGCCAGATCTCGGGCGCCATCATCGGCGTGACCGTGGTGCTGATCTCGGTGTTCGTGCCGCTGGCTTTCTTCAGCGGTTCGGTGGGCAACATCTACCGCCAGTTCTCGGCCGTGATGGTGTCGTCGATCGCCTTCTCGGCCTTCCTGGCGCTGTCGCTCACGCCGGCGCTGTGCGCCACGCTGCTCAAGCCGGTCGAGGCCGGGCATCACCACGAGAAGAAGGGCTTCTTCGGCTGGTTCAACCGAGGTTTCAGCCGGGCCGCCAAGGGCTATGAAGGCTGGGTGGCCAAGCTGCTCAAGCGGGCCGGCCGCTTCATGCTGATTTATGTCGCCATCGGTGCGGCTGCCGTGGTGGTTTACATGCGCCTGCCCACCTCGTTCCTGCCCAACGAGGACCAGGGCACGATGCTGGTGAACGTGCAACTGCCCCCGGGCGCCACAGTCGAACGCACCCGCAGCGTGATGGAACAGGTGGAAGGCTTCATCCTGAAGCAGCCTGAGGTGAAGAGCATGGTCGGCGTGCTGGGCTTCAGCTTCTCGGGCCAGGGCCAGAACGCCGCGCTGGCTTTTGTGACCCTGAAGCCCTGGGACGAGCGCCATGGCGAAGAGCACTCGGCCCAGGCTTTGGCCGGCCGTGCCTTCGGCGCGCTGATGGGCATCCGCGATGCCTTCATCTTTCCGCTCAGCCCGCCACCGATCCCTGAGTTGGGCAACGCCAGCGGCTTCACGTTCCGCCTGCAGGACCGCGCCGGCAAGGGCCATAAGGCCCTGATCGATGCGCGCAACCAGTTGCTGGGCATGGCCAGCAAGAGCCCGGTGCTGACCCAGGTGCGCCCCGACGGCCTGGAAGACGCGCCTCAGCTCCAGATCGACATCGACCGCGACAAGGCCCAGGCCCTGGGCGTGCCGTTCAACGCGATCAACTCGGCCCTGTCCACCGCGCTGGGTTCCACCTACGTGAACGACTTCCCGAACCAGGGCCGTCTGCAACGCGTGGTGGTGCAAGCCGATGCGCCAGCGCGCATGCAGCCAGACAACATCCTGCAACTGCGCGTGCTCAACAGTGCCGGTCAATTGGTGCCCTTGTCCACCTTTGCCAGCACCCGCTGGGAGAACGGTGCCATGCAGACCGTGCGCTACAACGGCTACCCGGCCGTGCGCATCAGCGGCGGTGCAGCGCCCGGACGCAGCACCGGCGAGGCCATGGCCGAGATGGAGAAGCTGGCCGCACAACTCCCGGCAGGCTTTGGCTACGAATGGACAGGCCAGTCGCGTGAGGAGAAGCTGGCCGGCTCGCAGGCCGTGATCCTGTACGGCTTTGCCGTGCTGGCCGTGTTCCTGTGCCTGGCCGCCTTGTACGAAAGCTGGTCGATCCCACTGTCGGTGATTCTGGTGGTGCCGCTGGGCGTGCTGGGCGTGCTGCTGGCCACCTGGCTGCGGGCGTACTCGAACGACGTGTACTTCCAGGTGGGTCTGATCACGATCATCGGCCTGTCGGCCAAGAACGCGATTCTGATCATCGAGTTTGCCAAGGACCTGCAAGCGCAGGGCCGCGGTGTGATCGAGTCGGCCCTGGCGGCGGCGCACCTGCGCTTCCGCCCCATCGTGATGACCTCGCTGGCCTTCATGTTGGGCGTGGTGCCGCTGGCCATCGCCACGGGTGCCGGCTCGGCCAGCCAGCGTGCCATTGGCACCGGCGTGGTGGGCGGCATGATCACCGGCACCGCCTTGGCGGTGTTCTTTGTGCCCATCTTCTTTGTGGTGGTGCGCAAGCTGTTCAAGGGCAGCGAGCGCCAGCGCCAGATCTATGCAGAACATGCTCGACAGGCCGGTGTGGCCGAAGCCGCAGGAGGCCAAGACCATGCGTAAAACCCCAAGCTGGCGACTCCGCCTGCCCCTGGCGCCCGTGGCGCTGGCCCTGAGCGCCCTGCTGGGCGGCTGCAGCATGATCCCGGCCTACCAGCGCCCGGCCGCCCCGGTGGCCGAGCAGTTTCCGGCGCTGAAGGCCGATGTGGCCCAGGCCGCCGGCAACAAGGCGGCCGCCGACCTGGCCTGGCAGGATTACTTCAGCGACCCGGCGCTGCGCCGTCTGATCGCCCTGGCGCTGGACAACAACCGCGACCTGCGCGTGTCAGTGCTCAACATCGAACAGGCCCGCGCCGCGCTGCAGATCGCACGGGCCAACCAGTTGCCTGCGGTCAACGGCGTGATCTCGGGCTCGCGCACCCCCAACACCAGCGGCGGTACCACCAGTGTCTACACCGGTGGCCTGCTGGTATCGTCCTGGGAGATCGATTTCTTCGGCCGCCTGCAGGCGCTGAAGGAGCAGGCTCAAGCCCAGTACCTGGCCACGGGCGAGGCCCGCAAGGCAGCCCAGATCAGCCTGGTGGCCACGGTGGCCAACGCCTGGCTGGCCCTGGTGGCCGACGAGGAGTTGCTCGACCTGTCGGGCCGCACCCTGGCCACGCGGGAAGACTCACTCAAGCTGACCCGGCTGCGCTTTGACCAGGGCTCGGCCTCCGAGCTGGACTTGCGTCAGGCCGAATCGCTGGTGGAGAGCGCCCGCGCCACGCTGGCCCAACAAGTGCGCCAGCGCGCCCAGGACGAAAACGCCCTGGTGCTGGTCTTGGGCCAGGGCCTGCCCGACGATGCACGCCAGGCCCTGCGCCAGGCCCACCTGAGTCAGGCAACGCTGCCCGAGGTGCCCGTGGGCCTGCCCTCTGAGTTGCTGATCAAGCGCCCGGACATCCGCCAGGCCGAACAGTCGCTGATCGCGGCCAACGCCAACATCGGTGCGGCACGCGCGGCGTTTTTCCCGACCATCAGCCTGACCACCGGCATCGGCAGCGCCAGCAGCGCCTTGTCGGGCCTGTTCAAGAGCGGCTCCTGGGGCTATACCCTTTCGCCCCAGTTGTCGGTGCCCCTCTTCAATGCCGGCCGCACCCAGGCGGGCGTGGAAACGGCGCAGGCCGCCCGCGACATTGCCGTGGCACAGTATGAGAAAGCCATCCAGACAGCCTTCCGCGAGGTGGCCGACGCCCTCGCCGGGCGTGACACCCTGGGCGACCAACTGCGGGCCCAGCAGGCCTTGGTGAAAGCCACCACGCGGCAGACCGAGTTGTCGGACCTGCGCTACCGCAATGGCGTGGCCAGCTACCTCGATCTGCTGGACGCGCAGCGTTCGCTGTTCACCGCCCAGCAGGCCCTGGTGCAGACACGCCTGAGCCAGTTGCAGACCCAGGTCACCCTGTACAAGGTGCTCGGGGGGGGCTGGACCGATGGGGTGGCCGCGGCCCCCCAACAGCCCACGCATTGAGCCCCCTGCAGCGGCGGTCATCACCGCCCTGCCCCCTGAGAGCGGGCTCAAGGTCTTCCACGGATCGTGCGAGACATTCAACACGCGCTTAAGGCCCCGGCTCGGGGCCTTTCTTTTTGGCGGCCTGGCTTTCGGCAACAAATGCCCACAAAGCCGCAAGCCAGGCTTGCACTTGTTGCATTTACGAGCCCTGACCCCGGCGGATGATGCGGCGAACCCCGTTCGCCCCCCTCGCCCCCGAAGGACAGCCATGCCCGAAACGCCCCCCGCGGCCACCCGACAGCCTGCACGCAGCCGTGCCTTGGTGCAAGCCAGGTGGCCCGCACTCCCGCTGGCCCTGTGCCTGGCCTTGACCACCCTGTTGAGCGCCTGTGAACGCGCCGGCAAATCTCCGCCGCAGGGCGCGATGCCACCGCCCGAGGTGGGTGTGGTGGTGGTTGAGCCAGGGCCGGTCGGCTTGCAGACCGAATTGCCCGGTCGCATCGAGCCGTACCGGGTGGCACAGATCGGGGCACGGGTGGCGGGCATCCTGCAAAAGCGCCTGTTTGAAGAAGGCAGCGAGGTGCAGGCCGGACAAGCGCTTTATCAGATCGACCCCGAGCCCTTTCAACTGGCACACGACAGCGCGCAGGCCAATGTGCTGAAAGCCGAAGCAGCCCTGGCCCAGGCTCAGGATGTGCTGCAACGCTACGGGCCCCTGGCCGAGGACGGCGCCGTGAGCCAGCAGGCCCTGGTCGCTGCGCGGCTGGCGGTACAGCAGGCCACGGCCGATCTGGCCGGCGCACGAAGCGGTGTGCAAACCGCGCGCCTGAACCTGGGCTATGCCCGGGTCAGCAGCCCGATTGCCGGCCGCGTGGGCCAGACCCTGGTGACCGAAGGCGCGCTGGTGGGCCAGGGCCAGGTCACGCCCCTGACCACCGTGCAGCAACTGGATCCGGTGTACGTCAACTTCACTCAGTCGGCCGACGAGGTGCTGCGCCTGCAACGCAGCCTGGCCCAGGGGCAGCTCAAGCGCGCCCAAGGTACCCAGGCCGCCAGCGTGCGCATCGTGCTGCCTGACGGCAGTGAGTATCCACGCCCGGGCAAGCTGTTTTTCTCAGGCGTTACCGTGGACGCCAGCTCGGGCCAGGTGACGCTTCGCGCTGAAGTGCCCAACCCCGATCGCTTGCTGATGCCCGGGCTGTTTGCGCGTGTGAGGCTGGAGCAAGCACGCGCCAGCGATGGCCTGCTGCTGCCCCAACAGGCCGTGACCCGCACCCAGACCGGCAACACGGTCATGGTGGTGGCCCCCGATGGGGCCGTCGGTGTCAGAGCCGTGCAGATCGCCCAGGCCGTGTCGGGCCAATGGGTGGTGCTGAGCGGGCTGAAGGCGGGGGAACAGGTGATGGTGGACGGCTTCCAGAAATTGCGCGGCAACGCCCCAGTGAAGCCCGTGCCCTGGAAAGCGCCCCCGGCAGCCACGCCGCCCGCCCCGGGCGTCAAGCCCTGAGAAAGCTGCGCCATGTCCAATTTCTTCATCAGCCGACCCATCTTCGCTTGGGTGATTGCGCTGTTCGTGGTCGTGCTGGGCTGTGTCTCCCTGACCCAACTGCCGATTGCCCAGTACCCCACGGTGGCGCCCCCCACCATCGTGCTCAACGCCAGCTACCCGGGGGCGTCGGCCGAAACGCTCAAGAACAGCGTGATCAGTGTGATCGAACAGCAAATGAACGGTGCGACCGGCCTCATGTACATGGAGTCGGTGGCCCAAGCCGATGGCACCGGCACCCTCACCCTGAGTTTTGAGCCGGGCACCGACCCGGCACTGGCCCAGGTGGATGTGCAGAACCGCCTGAGCCGGGCCACGCCACGCCTGCCTGCGGCCGTGAATCAGCAAGGCGTGGTGGTGTCCAAGGCGTCGAACAACTTTTTGTTGTTTGCCCTGCTGTCTTCAGACGACCCGGCCTTCGGTCCGATCGAGATCGGCGACTACGTGGCCCGCAACGTGGTGCCCGAGATCCAGCGCCTGGCGGGCGTCGGGCAGGTGCAGCAGTTTGGTGCCGAACACGCCATGCGGATCTGGCTCAACCCGGCCAAGCTGGTCAGCTACAAGCTGTCGCCGGCCGACGTGAACGCCGCCATCGCGGCGCAAAACGCGCAAGTGGCCTCGGGGGCGATCGGTGACCTGCCCCAACTGCCCAGTCAGGAGATCTCGGCCACCGTGGTGGTCAGTGGTCAGCTGGCCTCGGTCGAAGACTTTGGCCGCATCGTGCTGCGTGCCAACCCCGATGGCTCCACCGTGCGCCTGCGCGACGTGGCCAGGGTCGAGCTGGGCGGTTCCAGTTATGCCACTTCGGCCCGGCTCAACGGGGTGCCGGCTTCGGGCCTGGGCGTGCAGTTGTCAAGCACCGGCAACGCCCTGGCCACGGCCACCGCAGTGCGCCAGAAGATGGGCGAGTTGGAGCACTACTTTCCCAAGGGCATGAAGTGGGCGATTCCCTACGACACCTCCAACTTTGTGCGAATCTCCATCAGCCAGGTGACCGAAACGCTGTTCGAAGCCCTGGTGCTGGTATTTGTGGTGATGTTCGTGTTTCTGCAGAACGTGCGCTACACAATCATCCCGGCCATCGTGGTGCCGGTGGCCCTGCTGGGCGGGTTCACCACGATGCTGGTGATGGGCCTGTCGATCAACGTGCTGACCATGTTTGCCATGGTGGTGGTGATCGGCATCGTGGTGGATGACGCCATCGTGGTGGTTGAGGCGGTCGAGCGCATCATGGCCGACGAAGGGCTTGCACCGATGGAAGCCACCCGCAAGGCCATGGGCCAGATCTCCGGTGCCATTGTGGGGATCACCGTGGTGCTGATCTCGGTGTTTGTGCCGCTGGCCTTTTTTGCCGGCGCCGTGGGCAACATCTATCGCCAGTTCTCGGTGGTCATGGTGTCCTCGATCGCCTGCTCGGCCTTTCTGGCGCTGACCTTGACGCCTGCACTGTGTGCTTCGATGCTGAAGCCGATTCCCGCGGGCACCCAGCACGAGCGCAAGGGGTTCTTCGGCTGGTTCAATCGGGGCTTCTCGCGCACCGCCTCGGGCTATGAGAGCACGGTGACGCGCCTGCTCCAACGCAGCGCACGCTATCTGGTGCTGTATGGGGCGCTCATCGGTGCCGCCCTGCTGGTCTTTGAGCGTCTTCCCACGGCCTTTCTGCCCGATGAAGACCAGGGCAGCATCCTGATCAACGCCCAACTGCCGGCCGGGGCCTCGCAAAACCGCACGCTGGAGGTGATGCAGGACGTGGAGCGCTACGTGCTCGCGCAGCCAGAGGTGAAGAGCATGGTGAGCGTGCTGGGGTTCAGCTTTTCAGGCAGCGGACAAAATGCCGGGCTCGCCTTCGTCACGCTCAAGGATTGGTCGGATCGTCAAGGCCCGGAACATTCGGCGCAGGCCGTGGTCGGGCGGGCCTTCGGGGCCCTGATGCAGGTGCGCGACGCCTTCATCCTGCCACTGAACCCAGCCCCGATTCCCGAATTGGGCAACTCCACCGGATTCACCTTCCGGCTGCAGGACCGCGGTGGCAAAGGCCACGAGGCCTTGATGGCCGCACGCGCCCAATTGCAGGCCGCAGCGGCCAAGAGCCCGCTGTTGTCACAGGTGCGGGTGGACGGGTTGGACGATGCCCCGCAACTGCACCTGCAGATCGACCGCGACAAGGCCCAGGCCCAGTGCGTGAGCTTTTCTGCCATCAACGCCGCTTTGTCAGCCCTGCTGGGCAGCAGCTATGTGAACGACTTCCCGAGCAAGGCCCGCATGCAGCGCGTGGTGGTGCAGGCTGATGCGGCGCACCGGATGCAGGGTGAAGACCTGTTGCAGTTCCAGGTGCCCAGCAACACGGGCGCTTTGGTGCCGCTGTCCACCTTCGCCACCACCCACTGGCAAAACGGCCCCATGCAGGCCGTGCGCTACAACGGCTACGACGCCGTGCGCTTCAGCGGCAGTGCAGCCCCGGGCCACAGCAGCGGGGAGGCCATGGCCGAGATGCAACGCCTGGCGGGCGAGTTGCCCGAGGGCTTCGGCTACGAGTGGACCGGACAGTCCTTGCAGGAGAGCCAGGCGGGATCGCAGTCGACGGTGCTGTATGGCTTCGCGCTGCTGTCGGTGTTTCTGTGTCTGGCCGCCTTGTATGAGAGCTGGACGATCCCGCTGTCGGTGATCCTGGTGGTCCCCCTGGGCTTGCTGGGGGTGGTGTTGGCCACCCTGTTGCGCGGTTACTCGAACGACGTGTACTTTCAAGTGGGCCTGATCACCATCATCGGTCTGTCGGCCAAGAACGCGATCATGATCGTGGAGTACGCCAAAGACACCCAGGCCGCCGGCAAGGGCCTGCTGGAGGCCACGCTGGAAGCCGTGCGACTGCGCTTTCGCCCCATCATCATGACCTCGCTGGCCTTTGGGCTGGGAGTGCTGCCACTGGCCATTGCCCATGGCGCCAGCGCTGCCAGCCAGCGCGCGATTGGCACCGGGGTGCTGGGTGGCATTCTGGTCGGTACGACGCTGGCCGTGTTCTTTGTGCCGGTGTTTTTTGTGGTGGTACGCACCTTGTTCAAGCCCAGGCGTGCCCAACCAGCGGCCCATCCTTTGCCTGGAGTCCCGCATGACTGAGCCCTTGCTCCACCCCACCAAACCAGCGTTGCCTGCCGTGCGCCTGCGTCTGCCTCAGCGCCTGCATCTTCTGGCCCTGCCCTGGCTGCTGGCCGCCTGCAGCCAGTTGCCGGACTACCAGCGGCCTGTCGTGTCGCTGCCGGCGCAGTGGCCTGCCTCGGGATCGGCGCAGGACTCGGCAGGGCCTGTCCGCAACGGGGACTGGGCGGACTATTTCAGCGACGCCCGGCTGCAGCCCTTGATCGCCCAGGCCTTGGCCAACAACCGTGACCTGCGGGTGACAGCCCTCAAGGTGGAACAGGCCCGGGCCCAGTTTCAGATCAGCCGCGCCAATCAGTGGCCAACCTTGAATGGATCGGCAGGCGGGTCACGTGCGCCCGTGGCCACGACCATGGGCACGGTGCAAGGCAGCAGCTACTCGGTCGGGTTGACCGTGACGGCCTTCGAACTCGACTTTTTCGGGCGTGTGGCCAGCCTGAAGGAACAGGCCCTGGCCCAATACTTGGGCAGTACCCAGGCCTACGAAAGTGCCCGCCTGAGCCTGATTGCCAGTGTGGCCACGGGTTGGTTGACCTTGCTGGCCGATGAGGCCCAGTTGGCCTTGCTGCGCGAGACGATGCTCAACCTGGAAGCCACCCTGCAACTGACCCAGCGCGCAGCGCAGCACGGCACGTTGGCGCGACAGAATTTGCTGCAGGCCGAAAGCCAGACCCAGGCCGCACGTGCAGCCCTGGCCCAGGGTGAGCTGCAGCGCCAACGCGATGAAAACGCGCTGCAGTTGTTGCTGGGTCTGCCCGACTCGGTTCCCCTGCACGACAGCCTGGACGCCAGCACCCTGGATGTGTCCCCCTGGGCCGACCTGGCGCCAGGCCTGCCCTCCGAACTGCTGCTGCGGCGGCCCGACGTGGCCCAGGCCGAGCAGGCGTTGGTCGCCGCCAATGCCAATGTGGGCGCAGCCCGGGCTGCCCTGTTCCCCCGCATCAGCCTGACCGCCGGCGTCAGCAGTCTGAGCCCCCAACTCTCGGGGCTGTTCAAGAGCGGCTCGCAGGGCTTCACACTGGCACCCCAGGCCAGTCTGCCGCTGTTGGATGCGGGGCAGAACCAAGCCCAGGTGGACGCGTCCAAAGTGGGCCGCGACATCGCCACCGCCCAGTACGAAAAAGCCATCCAATCGGCTTTCCGCGAGGTGGCAGACGCACTGGCCGAACGTCAGGCCGTTGTGCAGCAACTCGATGCGGCCGAGCGTCAGACCACGGCGGCGCAGGCCCAGGCGAACCTGGCCGAACGCAGCCTGGAGATGGGCGTGAGCAGCCGACTCGATTGGCTGGCCAGCCAACGCAATTGGCTGAGCCAGAAACAGCAACGGGTGCAGGCGCAACTCAATCGGCTGCAAAACCAGGTTTCGGTCTATCAGGTGCTCGGCGGCCACTGGCGCGCGGACCGGCGCTCATCGGATCCGACATGAGCAGCCGAAAGACAGGCCCAAAAAAGCGGGACGGCGCCTTCCGGCGCCATCCCGTCGCAATGGAGCACCCCGGCCTGCGCGCAAGCGCAGGTGGCGCCCCCCCTCATTCAACCGCTGGCCCAGCGGCACCTGCACCGAAGTTCAGGTGCGTGCCAAGCCCGACTGGTTCACGGGTTTGAGCGTAAGCGGCAGATGTGACGGACGCATGACCTTCACGCACCCAGCAGCGAATCAGGCCCGACACAAGCGATCAACTTGGCTTGCATGCAACACCCTCGGGGCAAGCCCCTGGTCAGCCAAGGGTGCCCCGTCGTTATAATCAAAAGTTAAGTTTCAAGCCTTACCACAACATTGAGGACGCCATGAGCGACATCCACGAAGACGCACACACCGGCCCGATCAAAAACCCCAAGCAACTGCTGGTGGCGGTTATTTTTTCGTTTGTCATCCCGGTGTTTCTGATCATCGGCTTGGTCGCGTATGTCACCTCGGGCAACAAGCCGGCGGTGGGTTCCGGCAATGAAGAGCGGGCTCTGGCCGAACGCATTCAAAAGGTGGGCGCAGTGGACATTCGCGATGCCAACCGCCCTCTGCGCTCTGGCGAAGAAGTGTTCAAAGCCCAATGCTCAGCCTGCCACGCCACCGGTGCAGCAGGCTCGCCGAAGTTTGGCGACGCAGCGGCCTGGGCTCCGCGCATCAAGACCGGTTTCGAATCGCTGGTGAATTCTGCCCTCAAGGGCAAGGGTGCCATGGGCGCTCAGGGCGGCGGCGATTTCTCTGACGTTGAAGTGGCGCGTGGCGTGGCCTACATGGCCAACAATGGCGGTGCGAACTTCCCCGAACCCAAGGCGCCAGCCGCCGCTGAAGAAGCCAAATAAAGTCATCGCGCTGCGCCCCTTGGGCTGTCAGTGTGAAAAAGCCGGTCTCATAGGCCGGCTTTTTCATTTCTGCATCGACTGCTGACGCTGCCAAGACCGCGGCAATCAAGTAGCGGCAAGGCCCGCAGCGGGGCTCAGCACATAGCCAAAGCGGGCGGGCAAGCTGTCAGAGGCCACCTCCGTTGGCGTCCAAAGGCCCGCCTCCACGGCATTGGCGACATGGCCCACATCGAGGGTGTGCACCAGCCCCAGGCCCAGATCAGTCCCCAGGTAGACCCGGCCCTGTTCATCCAGCAGACAGTGTTGCACCTGAGCCTCGCGGCCCGAGTGGCTGCTGACCTGCAATGCGTCATTGATGCGCCAGATCCATGGCGTGGCTTCCAGCTCAACATAGACGCGCTGAGGCCCGTTCTGAAAATACCAGCAGCCCCGGGCATCGGGCTCGTAATTGCGCTGAATGAAGTCGATCAGTTTGTCGTGCCGCAACACGGAGCCACGGGCACCCGGTTGGCCGCTGGCGAAGCTGCCAAGGGCCTGTGCACGGTCGTCACGCATGTACCACTGGCCACGCGCATCCAGGCCCAGCCAACCATAGCAGTCAGGCACGTTGGGCCACTTGGCCATGGCCTGTCGAACGATGTCATCCATATCGCTTCCTGATTCAAATGTGGTCTGCCAGCCAGCCGCCCACGGCGTCGGGCATGCCGCGTACATGCCCCGGCAGCCGCCCATGCGGAAAGCCCACGTGCCCCCCGTGTGCGGGTTGCCACAAGGTCACGTGCCGGCCAACCTCACCCTGACCGGGCAGGCACCAAGCCGGCACAAAGGGATCATTGCGAGCGTTGACCACCAGGGTGGGCAAACGAATGCTGGCCAAATGCGGTTTGGCAGACGCGCGCGCCCAATAATCTTCGGTGCTGCGAAAGCCGTGCAAAGGGGCGGTGAACACGTTGTCAAACTCGTACAAATCCCGCGCCTCGGCCAGGGCCTGTGGGTCAAACAGGCCTGGAAACTGCGCCAATTTCTGCAAGGCCTTGGGCTTCATGGTCTTGAGGAACATGCGCGTGTACACCAGCCGGTTGAAGCCCCTCCCAATGGCCCACCCACCCGCGGCCAGATCAATCGGCGAGCAGACCGCGGCCACGCCCTTCACGACCTGAGCCGCTGTGCTGCCGGCTTCCTCGGCCCAGCGCAGCAAGGCATTGCCACCCAATGAGACCCCCACGGCGATCACGGGGCCCCTGTGGGCGGCTTTCACGCGAGACAGCACCCAGCCGATCTCTTCATGGTCACCTGAGTGGTAAGCGCGAGGGGCGAGGTTGATTTCACCACTGCAACCTCGAAAGTGCGGCACGGCGTAGGCCCAGCCACGCTCGCGGGCGTAGTCGGCAAAGGCCTCAGCGTAGTGGCTGCCGGAAGACCCCTCCAGCCCATGAAACAGCACCAGCATGGGGGCTGAGGCTGCGGACTCCGGTCCCACGCCGGGCTCCAGGAAGTCGACATCGATGAAGTCGGCATCCGGCGTGCTCCAACGCTCTCGCCGGTACCGAGGCGCATGACCAAAGACGCGGCGGGAAAAGAGCGCCGGCCAGATGGTTTGAAGATTGCCACCTGGCACCCAGGCGGGGGCGACATAATTCATCAACACGGCCAAGTTGCATGGCCCCTCAATGCAGGACGGCAGGGCCATCCGTCAAGGGCAAGGGCTTGTGTGGGGTTCCGGGACTGGCATGGTGAGCCACCATGCGCCATCCCTGAGCTGTCTTGTGGTACACGTTGGTCGCGATCACCCAGGCCTCGTGCCGGCCCGCCGGTGTGTCAATTTCAATGCGTTCGATGACACTGTGCACCGAACTGGCCAACGCCTCCACACATTGCACATGCTCCAGATGAATGGGCACGGCGCCTTGGGCCAACAGGGATTCAAAAGCGGCTCGGATGGCTCCGGCCCCGATCAGGCGGGCCCCCCCAGGATGCACGCAAACAATGTCGTCCTCGTCTGCCCAGCAGGCCATCAACTGGCCGACATCCCCTTTTTGCAAGGCGTCGTAAAACGCCACTTCAACTTCAGCGGCGGAACCGCCTACGGTGATGGCCTGAAGTTTGGCTTTGGGCATGACGATGGGCTCGGGTTCGCTGCGGGCCTTTATTCTGCCGCGCTTTGGGCAAGTGGTGCAGTTTGCCGGTCAATCGCCCCAAAAACAAAACCCCGTGCAGTTGAGGGCACGGGGTTGATGCGAGGCCCGAGCCATGCACCAGGGCATGGCCGAAAGCCGGGGCGCTTCAGCGCTTCTGACGGAACTTGCGCAGTGCCGCAATCTGAGCAGCCATGACGGCCAACTCGGACTGGGCACGGGCCAAGTCGATGTCGCTCTTGGCGTTCTTGATGGCCTCTTCGGCCGCAGCGCGGGCCTGTTTGGCCTTTTCTTCGTCGAGGTCCTTGCCGCGGATCGCGGTGTCAGACAGGACGGTCACGCAGTTCGGTTGCACTTCAAGAATGCCACCGGCCACGAACACGAATTCTTCACCGCCATCGGCCGTCTCGATGCGCACCGAGCCGGGTTTGATACGGGTGATGAGCGGCGTGTGGCCCGGCAGAATACCGAGTTCGCCTGCCTCACCAGGCAAAGCCACAAACTTGGCTTCACCCGAGAAGATCGACTCTTCGGCACTCACAACGTCAACATGAATGGTTGCCATGGCAATCCTTTTCTGGAGGCTTGACTGCACCGGAGAGGGGCTTTTTCAAACCCGACTCTCCGATGACAGAAGGCCTTAGATCTTCTTGGCCTTTTCGAAGGCTTCGTCGATGGTGCCAACCATGTAGAAGGCCTGCTCGGGCAGGTGGTCGCACTCGCCGGCCACAATCATCTTGAAACCACGGATGGTTTCAGACAGGGGCACGTACTTGCCGGGCGAGCCGGTGAACACTTCAGCCACGTGGAAAGGCTGCGACAGGAAACGTTGGATCTTACGAGCACGGGCCACCACCAGCTTGTCTTCTGGTGCCAGTTCGTCCATACCCAGAATCGCGATGATGTCGCGCAGTTCCTTGTAGCGCTGCAGCGTACCCTGCACGGCACGGGCCGTGCTGTAGTGGTCTTCACCCACCACGTTCGGGTCCAGCTGGCGGCTGGTCGAATCGAGCGGATCCACGGCGGGGTAGATACCCAGGGCGGCAATGTCACGGCTCAGCACCACAGTGGAATCCAAGTGGGCAAAGGTGGTGGCAGGCGACGGATCGGTCAAGTCATCGGCAGGCACGTAAACGGCCTGGATGGAGGTGATCGAGCCCACCTTGGTCGAGGTGATCCGCTCTTGCAGACGGCCCATTTCTTCAGCCAGCGTCGGCTGATAGCCCACGGCGGAAGGCATACGACCCAGCAGAGCGGACACTTCGGTACCGGCCAGCGTGTAGCGGTAGATGTTGTCCACGAAGAACAGCACGTCACGACCTTCGTCGCGGAACGATTCAGCAATGGTCAGACCGGTCAGGGCCACGCGCAGACGGTTGCCCGGGGGCTCGTTCATCTGACCGTAAACCATGGCCACCTTGGACTCGCCGAGGTTCTCCAGGTTCACCACGCCGGAATCGGCCATTTCGTGATAGAAGTCGTTCCCTTCGCGGGTACGCTCACCCACACCAGCGAACACCGACAGACCCGAGTGAGCCTTGGCGATATTGTTGATGAGTTCCATCATGTTCACGGTCTTGCCCACGCCGGCACCACCGAACAGACCCACCTTGCCGCCCTTGGCGAACGGGCAGACCAAATCGATCACCTTGATGCCGGTTTCCAGCAATTCTTGCGAAGGCGACAACTCGTCATAAGCGGGTGCCTTGCGGTGGATCGAGGCGGTCAGCTCTTGGCTGACAGGACCACGTTCGTCGATAGGCGCGCCCAGCACGTCCATGATGCGACCCAGAGTGGCCTTGCCCACAGGCACCGTGATGGGTGCATGGGTGTTGGTCACGATCAGGCCACGACGCAGACCGTCGGACGAACCCAGCGCAATGGTACGCACCACGCCGTCGCCCAGCTGCTGCTGAACTTCCAGGGTCAGTGTAGATCCTTCGAGCTTCAGAGCGTCGTAGATCTTGGGCATCTGGTCACGCGGAAACTCCACGTCAACCACAGCGCCAATACACTGAACAATTTTTCCTTGAACTTGAGCCATTTTTTGCTCCAAAAATTTTTAAACCGTGACGACGACGAGGGTCAAACCGCAGCCGCGCCGGAGACGATTTCCGAAAGTTCTTTCGTGATCGCTGCCTGACGGGTCTTGTTGTAGACCAGCTTCAATTCGCCGATGACACTGCCCGCGTTGTCGGTCGCGGCCTTCATGGCCACCATGCGCGCCGACTGTTCGGATGCCATGTTTTCTGCCACGGCCTGGTAGATCAGGGATTCAACGTACCGAACCAGCAGATCGTCGATGACGGCCTGAGCATCGGGCTCGTAGATGTAGTCCCAACCATGTTCGGTCTTTTCAGCCTGCATCTGGTCGGCGGACAGGGGCAGCAGCTGCTCCAGCACCGACTCTTGCTTCATGGTGTTGATGAACTTGGTGTAACCCAGGTAGACCGCATTGATGCGGCCTTCTGCGTAGGCATCCAAGAGCACCTTCACGGGGCCGATCAACTTGTCCAGATGCGGGGTATCACCCAACCCCGTGACGTGCGAAACCACTTTCGCGCCAACACGGTTCAGGAAACCCAGACCCTTGTTACCGATGGCGACAGCCTCCACCGACACGCCTGCACCTTGCAGTTCGCGCAGCTTGGTCGTCACGGCACGCAACACGTTGGTGTTCATGCCACCGCACAAACCCTTGTCGGTCGTGACCACGATCACCCCAGAAGTCTTCGCATCGTTCGTCTTCATGAACGCGTGCGTGTACTCGGGATTGGCCTGACCCAGGTTGGCGGCAACGTTGCGGATCTTTTCGCTGTAAGGACGGGCAGCACGCATCCGGTCCTGCGCCTTGCGCATCTTGGATGCGGCCACCATTTCCATGGCCTTGGTGATCTTCTTGGTGTTTTCCACCGATTTGATCTTGCCGCGTATTTCCTTGCCTGCTGCCATATGTGCTCCTAAAGCGTTTGTTGGGTGCTTGGAGAGCTACTTAAGCAAACGACTTCTTGAACGCACCAATGGCGGCGGTCATTTCAGCTTCGGCGTCCTTGTCCATGGCCTTGTCCTTCTCGAGCTTGGCGAGCAGGGCAGCATGGCTGGTCTTCAGGAACTGGTGCAGGCCGTGTTCGAAGGCCAGAACCTTCTTGACGTCGATGTCGTCCAGGAAACCCTTGTTGACCGCGAACAGCGTAGCGCCCATCAGCGAAATGGGCTGCGGGCTGTACTGAGCCTGCTTGAGCAATTCGGTCACGCGGGCACCGCGGTCGAGCTGCTTGCGGGTGGCTTCGTCCAGGTCAGAAGCGAACTGCGCGAAGGCAGCCAGTTCACGGTACTGGGCCAAGTCGGTACGGATACCACCGGACAGGTTCTTGATCAGCTTGGTCTGGGCAGCACCACCGACGCGCGACACCGAGATACCGGCATTGATGGCGGGGCGGATACCGGCGTTGAACAGGCTGGTTTCCAGGAAGATCTGGCCGTCAGTGATCGAGATCACGTTGGTCGGAACGAAGGCAGACACGTCACCAGCTTGGGTTTCGATCACGGGGAGAGCGGTCAGCGAACCGGTCTTGCCCTTGACTTCGCCCTTGGTGAAGGCTTCCACGTAGTCGGCATTCACGCGAGCGGCGCGTTCGAGCAGACGGCTGTGGAGATAGAACACGTCGCCAGGGAAAGCTTCACGGCCTGGGGGGCGGCGCAGCAGCAGCGACACCTGACGGTAAGCCACAGCTTGCTTGGACAGATCGTCATAAACGATCAGCGCGTCTTCACCACGGTCGCGGAAGTATTCGCCCATCGTGCAGCCCGAGTAGGCCGACACGTACTGCATGGCAGCCGATTCAGAAGCCGAGGCAGCCACCACGATGGTGTAGTCCATGGCGCCAGCCTGCTCCAGAGAGCGCACGACGTTCTTGATGGACGAGGCCTTCTGACCAATCGCGACGTACACGCAGGTGACGCCTTGGCCCTTCTGGTTGATGATGGCGTCGATGGCCACGGCCGTCTTGCCGGTCTGGCGGTCGCCAATGATCAACTCGCGCTGACCACGGCCCACGGGCACCATCGAGTCGATGGACTTCAGACCGGTTTGCAGCGGTTGACCCACGGATTCACGGGCGATCACACCAGGTGCCACCTTTTCGATCACGTCGGTCATCTTGGCGTTGATCGGACCCTTGCCGTCGATAGGCTGGCCCAGGGCGTTCACCACACGGCCAATCAGTTCGGGGCCCACGGGCACTTCCAGAATGCGGCCCGTGCACTTCACGGTGTCGCCTTCGGAGATGTGCTCGTACTCGCCCAGAATCACGGCGCCGACGGAGTCGCGCTCCAGGTTCAGGGCCAGGCCGTACGAAGGCACGCCTTCAGCGTTGGCCGGGAATTCGAGCATTTCGCCCTGCATCACGTCAGACAGGCCATGCACGCGAACGATACCGTCGGTCACGGACACCACGGTGCCCTGGTTGCGGATGTCAGCGCTGCCAGCCAGCCCTTCGATGCGGCTCTTGATCAATTCAGAAATTTCTGCGGGATTGAGTTGCATGACTCTTTCCTTCTTTCTTTGTTTAGCCGAGGCACAAGGCCGCGGTTACGCGGCCAGGGCCGCTTTCATTTGTTCGAGGCGCGCTTTGACCGAGGTGTCGAGCACTTCGTCGCCCACTGCCACACGGACACCACCAATCAAGGTGCTGTCGGTTTCGACGGTCAGGTTGAGCTTGCGGCCAAAACGCTTTTCGAGCGAGGCGGCGAGGTCTGCCAGGGCAGCACCATCGATCGGGAATGCGCTGTACACAACGGCATCCGACGAACCGCTCTGGGCATTGACCAGCTTGCGGAACTGGGCAGCGACTTCGGGCAGTGCCTGCAGACGACCGTTGTCGATCACCGTTCGCAGGAAGTTCTTGCCCTGATCGGGCAGAACGTACTTGGTCAGGCCGGCCACCAGGTCAAAGACCTGCTGGGCACTGACCTTCGGGCTCTCGGCAAACTGCTTGAGCTGGGCGTCGGCTGCAATCGCAGCCAGCTCGTCCAGCCAGCCGGCCGTGGCGTTGAGATCAACGCCTGCGGTCGAAGTGCTGGCCTTGAACAAGGCCTCGGCGTAAGGACGGGCAATGGTGGCGAGTTCAGCCATGGTTGCTCCTTACAGCTCAGTCTTCAGGCGATTCAGCAGATCGGCGTGAACGCCGGCATCGACTTCCTTGCGCAGGATTTGCTCGGCACCCTTGACGGCCAGCACGGCGACCTGCTCACGCAGGGCCTCGCGGGCCTTGACCGATTGCTGCTCAGCCTCAGCCTTGGCAGCGGCAACGATCTTGTTGCCTTCTTCGGTGGCACGGGCCTTGGCCTCGTCGATGATGGCCTGAGCACGACGCTCGGCATCAGCCAGACGCGATGCAGTTTCGGTGCTGGCGGCGGCCAATTCCTTCTTCACGCGCTGATCTGCAGCGGCGAGTTCGGTTTTGGCACGGTCGGCAGCAGCGAGACCATCGGCGATTTTCTGGGCACGTTCATCCAGCGCTTTCGCGATCGGGGGCCACACGAATTTCATCGTGAACCACACCAAGATCAGGAATACGATGGCCTGAATGAACAGGGTCGCATTGATACTCACGGCAACACCTTTCTAGAGTGGCGTTGAACGGGAATTACTTGGGCAGGTTGGCCAAGAAGGTCGAAGCAAACGGGTTGGCGAAGGCGAACAGCAGAGCGATAGCCACGCCGATCAGGAAGGCTGCGTCGATCAGACCGGCCAAGATGAACATCTTGGTTTGCAGTTCGTTGATCAGTTCAGGCTGACGAGCCGACGATTCGAGGAACTTGCCACCCATCAGGGCGATGCCGATAGAAGCGCCGATAGCGCCCAGACCAACGATCAGACCACAAGCCAGAGCGACGAGACCGAGAATGTTTTCCATGATGACTCCTAATTAAGAAACGGATGGTTGAGGAAAGAAGAAACGAAACGAAATCAGAGGGCGCCTGGTGAGCGCTTAGTGGGCGTTGTGCGCCTGACCCAGGTAGATCAGCGCGAGCATCATGAAAATGAAGGCTTGCAACGTGATCACGAGGATGTGGAACAGCGTCCAGATGGTGCCGGCGATGATGTGGCCGACAGGCAGCAGAACACCAGAGAGCGAGAGCGCAGCGGCGCCGCCCATCAAGGCGATCAACATGAACACCAGCTCGCCAGCGTACATGTTGCCGAACAGTCGCATGCCGTGAGACACGGTGTTGGCGACGTATTCGATGATTTGCATCAAAAGGTTGATCACGCCCAGAACCAGGGCAAAGATGGGGTTCTTGCTGGTGCCAAAAGGCGCAGACACCAGTTCGTGAGCCCAGCCGCCGGCGCCCTTGATCTTGATGCTGTACCAGAAGCGCAGCAGCAGGACGGCAAAAGCCAGGCCCAGGGTGGTGGAGAGGTCGGCCGTGGGAACGATGCGCAGGAAAGCATGATGGGCTTCACCGCCATTGGCTTCGTAGACTTTGCCCCAAAGTGCGGGCAGCAAATCGACCGGCAGCATGTCCATGAAGTTCATCAGGAAGATCCAGACAAAAACCGTCAGACCCAGGGGAGCGATGAACTTGCGGCTTTCGGCGCTGTGGATGTTGGCCTTGGCCTGGTTGTCGACCATTTCAACCAAGATTTCGACAGCAGCTTGAAAACGGCCCGGCACGCCCGAGGTGGCCTTGCGCGCAGCAGTCAAGAGCAAGATCAGCGCGACGACGCCCAACAGACCGGCCACGATCAACGAATCAAAGTTGATCACTGAAAAATCAACAATCGCTTTCTGCTGGACGTTCTGCAGATGCTGCAAGTGGTGAACGATGTACTCACTCGCTGTCGGACCGTGTTCTGCTGCGCTCATCTTTCAACTCTTTCTTTTGACTCTTCAAACGAAGAGTCAAGTCGGTTTAACAGACCTGGTCTGCACCCACAGTGCAAGCCAGTACATTTTCAGCGTGACGACCATGCCGGCCAACAACGCCAGCCAGACCACCTCAGGCAACACCCAAGGTGCAGCAGCCAGCAAGGCCACCGTCAGGACGATCTTCACGAGCTCCCACCCAAACAACCCGGTGACCGCAGTACCCGGATTGCCAGACGACATGTGCTTGCGCACCCCTCGGGCAAACAGTGCGGCAGGAATCACCACCGCCATCGCGCCGTAGGCAGCAGTCCAACCGGCTGCTGGCCGTCCAGTCAGGCCCCAGGCAGCCAAGGCCACCAGACACCCAACCAGAGCCTGAACCGCCAGAACACGCCCCAATGAAACGGGCGCAATTCTTGCACGAAGCTGCTGCGCTTCTTCAGCAGTCAGCGGCTTGAAATCAGACTCTTCCGCCTCATCTTCAGGAACTGGCGCGATTGTGTTCATTCTTGGTTACGCCAGGGTTACACGCCTGAATTTCAGCAAAGCCATTGATTATAAGTAAAAACCCGCAACGTCAACGCATGTAAAGCAGTCCACTCGGGAAAGGCCCTAGGTCAAAGGTGTTTTGACTTAGGTCGAGCGAATGGGCAAGCTTGGGTCAGCCACGTCTGCACGGCCTCAGGCCTGCGGGGATAATTTCACCATGCAAGCACTACCCGACACCCTCTGCTACCTCAACGGCGACTATACCGCCCTCCAAGATGCCCGCATCAGCGTGCTTGACCGAGGCTTCATTTTTGGCGACGGCATCTATGAGGTCATTCCGGTCTATCAGGGCCGCCTGTTCCGCTTCGATGAACACCTGGCTCGACTGTTCCGCTCGCTGGCCGAGGTGCAAATTCCCAACCCCCACACGCCTGAACAGTGGCGCCAGATCGCAGATGCGCTGGTCGAACGCAACGCCGCAAGTGCCACAGGCGAAGAGACCGTCTACATCCAGGTCTCCAGAGGTGTGGCTCCGCGCGATCACGCCATGCCCCAAGGCATCACCCCTACGGTGTTCGCCATGATCAACCCGCTGAAAGCTCAATCAGCCGCCGCCCGCGAAAACGGCGTGGCATGCGTGACAGCCGAAGACTTCCGCTGGAAGAAAGGGCACATCAAGAGCACCAGCCTGCTCAGCGCCGTGCTGGCGCGCCAGATCAGCGTCGAAGCCGGCGCCACCGAGACCATCCTGTTACGGGACGGTTACCTCACCGAAGCCTCGTCCAGCAACGTCTGGGTGGTGAAGGATGGCCGCGTGCTGGGCGCGCCCCGCGATGGCCTGGTACTGGAAGGCATCCGCTACGGTCTGATCGAGACCCTGTGCAAAGAAGCCAACATCCCCTTCGAACTGCGTCGCATCAGCGAGGCTGAATTGCGCAACGCCGACGAGGTACTGCTGTCGTCGGCCACCAAGGAGGTGCTGGCGGTGTCACGCCTTGACGACCAACCAGTGGGCAGCGGTCGCCCTGGGCCGGTGTACGCCCAGCTCTATGCCGGCTACCAACGCGCCAAGCAAGGCGCCCCTGCGGCGCCCGCCATCGATGCAGTGCCGGCAGCCCCAACCGCCGTCACGCCTCCTGCACAGGAATCACTGATCGAGTTTCCCAGCCTGTTTCCGATCAAGGTGATGGGGCCGAAAGTGGAAGGCTTTGTCGAGACCATGACCGCGATCGCCACCGAGCACGACCCCAGCTTTGAGATGACGCGCGTGCAACTGCGCGACAGCTCCGGGGGCAAGTACCTCAGCGTGACCCTGACCGTGACGGCCACCAGCCGCGAGCAACTCGACAACCTGTACCGGGCACTGACCGCCCACCCCCTGGCCAAATACGTGCTCTGAGACCCCATGCAGCTGCGCCCCCTGGGTCAGGTACCCTACGAACCGACGCTGGAGGCCATGCGCGCCTTCACGGACGGCCGCATTGAGAGCACGCCCGATGAACTGTGGCTGTGCGAACACCCCCCTGTCTTCACCCAAGGACTGGCAGGGCTGGACAGCCACCTGCTGGCCCCGGGCGACATCCCCGTGGTAGCCACCAACCGCGGGGGGCAGGTCACTTTTCACGGACCGGGCCAGGTGGTGGCCTACCCGCTGATCGACCTCAGGCGGGCGGGCTACTACGTCAAGGAGTATGTGTACCGCATCGAAGAGGCCGTGCTACGCACCTTGATCCACTTCGGTGTAACAGGGCACCGGGTTGCCGGAGCGCCGGGCATCTATGTGCGCCTGGATGACCCCTTCAGCCATGCGGCACTGAACGGCCCGATGCCCGAGCACGACCCTTTCCGGGGCCTGGGCAAGATCGCGGCGCTGGGGATCAAGGTGAGCCGCCACTGCACTTACCATGGCGTGGCACTCAATGTGGCGATGGACCTGTCGCCCTATCAACGCATCAACCCTTGTGGCTACGCGGGTCTGCAAACCGTGGACCTTTCTACAATCGGGGTTCAATCCACTTGGGAAGACGCAGCAGCGGTCCTGGGCCAGAAGCTCCAGACCTTCCTCGCGCCGTAATCAGATGAGCACCAACGAAGTCGTTCGAGAAGCACAGGGCGTAGACGCCTACAACCCGCTGGCCAAGCAGAAAGCTGCGGCCAAGCTGTCCCGCATCCCTGTCAAGGTCGAGCAGGCTGAGGTGCTGAAAAAGCCGGAATGGATCCGAGTCAAGGCAGGCTCCCCCACCACCCGGTTCTACGAGATCAAGCAGATCCTGCGCGAGAACAAACTCAACACGGTGTGCGAGGAGGCCTCCTGCCCCAACATCGGCGAGTGTTTTGGCAAGGGCACGGCCACCTTCATGATCATGGGCGACAAGTGCACACGTCGCTGCCCGTTTTGCGACGTGGGTCATGGCCGGCCAGACCCTCTGGACACCAACGAACCCGAAAACCTGGCCAAGACGATTGCCCGCCTGAAGCTCAAGTACGTGGTGATCACCAGCGTGGACCGGGACGACTTGCGCGACGGCGGAAGCGGCCACTTTGTGGAGTGCATCCGTCAGACCCGGGCGCTGTCCCCCACCACCCAGATCGAAATCCTGGTGCCCGACTTCCGCGGGCGTGATGACCGGGCGCTAGAAATCCTCAAGGCCGCCCCGCCGGACGTGATGAACCACAACCTGGAAACCGTGCCGCGCCTCTACAAAGAAGCCCGTCCAGGCTCGGATTACGCCTTCAGCCTGAACTTGCTCAAGAAGTTCAAGGCACTGCACCCCAACGTGCCGACCAAGAGCGGCCTAATGGTGGGTCTGGGCGAGACCGATGAAGAAATTCTGCAAGTGATGCGCGACATGCGCGAACACGGCATCGACATGCTCACCATCGGCCAATACCTGGCCCCCACGAACAGCCACCTGCCGGTGCGCCGCTACGTGCACCCGGACACCTTCAAAATGTTCGAGACCGAGGCTTACAAGATGGGCTTCAGCCACGCCGCTGTGGGGGCCATGGTCCGCTCCAGCTACCACGCAGACCAGCAAGCCGGGCACGTGCTCGAATCCAAGGCCTGAAACGCCAGGCCGCCCTGCCCACCCGCAATGGGCGTGGCAGCGGCGCTGGCGACGAAAATCAGTTGGGCATCAAGCGTGACGGCTCATCGTCGTTGAGCACGGCCTGAGCCCAGCTTGCCAACTTGCGCGTATCGCTGCGCAAGATCTCTTGCTTGACCGCCAGGATCTGCGAAGGATGCATGGAGAAGCTGCGCAGGCCCAGGCCCAGCAGCAAACGCGTGGCGCTGACATCGCCCGCCATTTCACCGCACACACTCACGTCCTTGCCTTGTGCCCGGCACTCGGCAATGGTCTCGGCGACCAGCTTGAGCACCGCCGGGTGCAGGGGATCGTAGAGGTGCGCTACCGACTCGTCGGCACGGTCAATGGCCAGCGTGTACTGGATGAGGTCGTTGGTGCCGATGGACAGAAAGTCGAAGTACTTGAGGAACATGCGCACCGACAACGCGGCCGCCGGTATCTCGATCATCGCCCCCAGTTGAATCGGCCCATGAACCACCCCCAGGTTGTCGAGTTCGGCACGGGCGTGGTCGATCTGCGCCAGGGCCTGGCGTATCTCGGAACCGTGGGCCAACATCGGAATCAGCAATTTCACCTTGCCATGCACGGCGGCCCGCAAGATGGCGCGCAACTGTGTTCGGAACATGGCGGGGTCTGCCAGGCTCCAGCGGATGGCCCGCAAACCCAACGCCGGGTTGAGGTGAGCGTCATCGCGGTGGGCATAGTCCAGGGGCTTGTCAGCCCCTACATCCACCGTGCGGATGGTGACGGGCAACCCCTGCATGCCCTCGACGGCACGCCGATAGGCTTGGTACTGCTCTTCTTCGCCGGGCAGCTTGCCCTGACGGCCCATGAACAGAAATTCGCTGCGGAACAGCCCCACCCCCAGTGCCCCGGCAGCCAGCGCGGCGGGCGCATCATCGGGCATCTCGATGTTGGCCAGCAACTCGACTTTTTCACCATCCATGGTGACGGCAGGGGTGTGCCGCAAGCGCGACAGGCGCTGACGTTCAAGCTCACCCTGGCGTTGTTTGAAACCATACTCAGCCAGAATGATGGGCGAAGGGTCGACGATCATCACACCGGCGTCGCCATCAATGATCACCCAGTCGTCCTGGCGCACCAACTGGCTGGCACTGCGGGCCCCCACCACGGCCGGGATGTCCATGCTGCGCGCGACGATGGCCGTGTGAGAGGTCTTGCCCCCCACATCGGTGACGAAACCCGCGAACACGCTTTGTTTGAACTGCAGCATGTCCGCCGGCGACAGGTCATGG
Organism: Curvibacter sp. GW821-FHT01G03; assembly: GCF_059422285.1. Taxonomy (NCBI): domain Bacteria; kingdom Pseudomonadati; phylum Pseudomonadota; class Betaproteobacteria; order Burkholderiales; family Comamonadaceae; genus Curvibacter; species Curvibacter sp. GW821-FHT01G03. The sequence goes on along the minus strand of NZ_JBWKWP010000003.1, from coordinate 13,272 downwards.
GCCACCAGCACCAGCGGCACGTCGACGGTGTCGTCGAGCAGCAGTTCCTGCTGATTGCGACGCGGCGAGGGCGGGGGCGGCGAGACCGGTGACGCGGCCCCTTTCATGTGCCGCAGGATGCGCTCGGCCACCTGCTCCAGGTCGGCCTTGCGTTCGCGCAGGTACTCGTCCTCCATCTCATCAAACTGGCGGCCGATCACTTCAAGCTGGGTGGTCAAGGCCCACTCGGCGTTGTACAGGCGCTCGGTCACCCAGTGTTTCACACCCGAGGTCAAGGCCTCGTCCTGGAGCAACATGAGGTGCACGTCCAGCAAGGCCGTCAGTTCTTGCGGCGCATCGTTGGGCCCCATCTGGGACAGGCCTTGTTGCAGTCGCTGCAACTCATCCACCACCGCGTTGCGGGCGACGCGGATGCGGTCGATTTCTTCAGGTATGCGCGACGCATCGATGAAGTAGTGGGCCACATCGATGCGGCTGGATGCCACCAGCACCGCCCGCCCGATGGCAATGCCCCGGGCCACAGCCAGACCATGGACGGTGAATGTCATGGATGTCTCCGTTGCAGGGAAAGTGAGTCCGGGAGATGCCCCGGGCAGCTCACTCGCCTTCCCCGAATTTGTCGGCCATCAACGCCAACAAGGCGTCCATGGCTTCTTGCTCTCGCGGCCCCTCGGTTTCGAGGCTGACCGTGCTGCCCAGACCGGCTGCCAGCATCATCACACCCATGATGCTCTTGGCATTGACGCGGCGCTCACCTTTGGAAATCCAGACTTCGCAGGGGAAACTGCCTGCGAGCTTGGTGAGCTTGGCCGAGGCCCGCGCATGCAGGCCGAGCTTATTGCTGATGGTCGTGGTGGATTTGATCATTTCTTCTCCTTGCCTGGTTCTGGGGCGCCGTGATGGCCACCTGCAGGACGCCCTGCGTGCCACCCACCACGGCCCGGGACACCAGGGCATCCAGGGATTCATGCCGATACGTCACCGTGCGCAGCAGCATGGGTAAATTGACACCGGCCACAAGCCGGGAATGCACGCCATCCACCAGCCGCTGGGCCACGTTACAAGGCGTGGCACCGAACACGTCCGTCAGCACCAGCGTGTCACGGGCTGAAAGCTCAGTCATCGCGATGCGCGCAGTAGCCAAGGTCTCTTCCGGAGAGATGTTGGGCTGCACGTCGACGGCGACGATGTCACGCTCGCAGTCTGGAAACACGTGCAGCGCACATTGACGCAAGGCATGGGCCAAGGGCGCGTGGGCGATGATCAGAATACTGTTGCTCATGGGGAATTTGGTTGCCGTGCATTATGGCTTTTCAGGGCCAGGAAGTAGCCGTAACTCAGGACACTGAGGGACAGGAATACCCCCATGGCAGCACGAAATGCATCGACTGATGAAAAGCCCAGCGAGGAGAACAGGTCCACCCCCAGGCCAATCCCCCATTGCAAGACAAAGACGCCGGCAAAGACCACCAGGTTGTAGGCGGACAGCGCACGCCCCGCCAATGCCGGTGCAAACGCCAAAGCCACGGCCGGCTGGGCCAACGAAATCACAGTTGAAGTGACGCAGAACAAAGCCCAGGCCGCAGCCCCGGCACGCTCACCCGCCAACAGAATGCCCGACAAGGTCAGCAGGCTGGCCGGCAGTCCAAAGGTGATGAGCCGGTCTACCGAAACGCCCCTTGAAAACAGCCAGGGGGTCAACATGCCCCAAGACCAGAAGGTGCAGAGCATGCACAGATTGATCGCAAACAAGCCCGTGGCGGCCTCGGCCGCACTGTAGCCAGCCACTTTCACCATCCAGGGGCCCGCCCACAGCGTCTGAATGGCCACCATGCCGCCGTAACTGAAGAAGCCGATGGGGGTCATTCTTCTGAAATAAGGATCTGACCAAACTGCTGCGTAGCCCTTCGGCATGACAGGCGGCTGAGCCCCCACCTCAACCGGCCTGATGAGCTGGCCTGAGTGCCAATGAGGAACCAGCCAAGCGATCAAGGCCATGCCCAGAGCGGTCAATGCGGCGAGGCCCCAGAACAGAGGCCGCCAACCGATTTGCGGCAGCAACCACTGAACAGGCAAGGTGGAGGCCACCATGCCAAATGATCCCGTCATCAGCATCCACGAGTTAGCCCGCAACTGGGTTTGAGGCGCCATCCAGCGCCGAAAGCCCGTCAGCGGTGCCATCAGGCAGGCGCTGACACCCACGCCACACAACACACGGGCGGCCATCAAGCCCGAGAAGCTGGTCGCCATGGAGAAGGCCAGACAACCCAATACGGCCAGGGAAAGAAAGCACAAGATGACCTTGCGTGGTCCATGCCGATCAAGCCAGGCACCCAGGGGAAGCTGGGTCACGGAGAAGCCCAGAAAGTAGCCACCGGCAAGCAGCCCCAGATCACGCGCCTGCAAAGCCAGTTCCTGGGTGAGCACCGGCGACAAAGTGGCCGTGACCGCCCGGATGAGTGCCGAGAAAAAATACGCAAATGCGAATGCCAGGAAGATGGCGATCAAGCGACCGCGCTTGAGTGCTGTGTTCAAGAGCACCTCACTCGAAATGCAGTCCGGCCAGAAGCGTCTCCGCACCTTCCGCCTCAGACGCTGGCGCATAGACCCCCGCCTGGTAAAGATAGGCCCCGCCCGACGAGACCCGGGCAAACCAGGCCAGATCAACCTCCAGTGCGGCCCCATCGGGCGTTTGCCCTCGCACATGCACCCTTGTTGACTGTGGTACCTCCAAGGCGCCCCGGGGCACAAACGAACGGCTTGCTGCGGCAGCGTCGGATCGCAGATGCGCCAGCGTGATTTGCCTCCAATGGGCCAAGCCCTCGCCGACAGACATGTTCTGGGGTAGCGCCATAGACGCAATGGTCCACATCGCCCCCCGCGCCTCACAGCCGACGAGTTTCATGTCAACGGCTTGCTCGGCCCACGGCACTTGCCGAGCGGCTCGCTCTGGCTTGCAAGGCAGCGCTGCCTGCAGCGACAGGTCGTCGATGCGCACACTGCGCCAATTGAGGGCCGGGCTGCAGGCCAGCAACGACATCAACACGCCCAAGGGCCAAATCGACTTCAGTGAACTCATGTCATCATTATCAGCCGCACCACCAGCTTGGTGCACTGCTCAGCAAAGCAGTGTTTGCAACGCACTCTTTTGACGCTCAGGAGATCGACCCATGGCCCACTTCTTACTTGTTCACGGCGCCTGGCATGGCGCCTGGTGCTGGCAGCACGTGACGCAAGCCCTCATTCGCGATGGGCACAGGGCGCACGCAGTCACCTTGACGGGCCTGGGGGAACGCGCCCATCTGATGTCACCCGCCATCACCCTGGAGACCCACATCAGCGACGTGGTGAACGCCATGGAGTCCGAGGAATTGCATGACGTGGTGTTGGTCGTGCACTCCTATGCGGGCATGCTTGGAACGGCGGTGGCAGATCGCCTGCCGCACCGACTCAAACACCTGGTGTACGTCGATGCGGTGGTGCCCAAAGTGGGCGAAAGCTGGAGTTCGACCCACGCCAGCGCCACGCGACAGGCCAGACTGGTCGCTGCGCAGAGCCATCCAGATTACAGTTTTCCGGCACCCGATCCGGCGATTTTCGGCTTGGCAGATGCTGACTATCAGTGGGTCAAGCGGCGCCAGACACCCCATCCCGGGCACACCTACGAAGCACCGTTGCATTTCGATGCGAAACGAGTGGCTCAAACGCCGAGAACCTTCATCAACTGCACTCGCCCCACACTGGCCACGATCGATGTGATTCGTACCCGTGTTCAAGATCCTCGCTTTTGGGATGGCGCCTGGCTGCCTGGATCACGACGTGTCGACATGGCCACGGGTCACGACCCGATGATCAGTGCACCCGAGGAGTTGACGGCAGTGCTGCAGGAATGTGCTGTTTCAAGCGCTTGACGTGCAGATTGCCAAATGGCACAAACCCAACGATCAGAATCGGTGTTACCGTTCACTTGATCGGTGAAGGATACGCCCGATGATGGAAGCGCTTGGCCTTGAAACCTGCGGCCAGACACCCTTGATCGATGCCGTCCTTTCCTGGCCGACCCAACCGCTCGTTTTCAATGGAACCCGTCAAAAGCAGCCCCCCCCAAGCCAACGCAGGAGCCACGCCACCACCACGGCCAGAGTACCTGCTGGCAGGCTCCATCGGTGCGGAGCTGTCTGGCCCTTTGCTTGAAATGGAGCACATCGTCCAGCAATTGCTTACGACGGGTAAATTGTCTCGACCGCAAGTCAATGCGTTGATGAGCTCGTTGGGCACGGCCAGGCGCATTGCAGCTCAGAGTCAATTGTTGGACCACCTGGCACACAGTCCGATCAGGCAATCCCACGAGCATGTGGCACTCGACGCCCGATTGCGCCAGGCACTGGCCGACAACGCAGGCATGCTGCAAAGCCGGGCGGTCGATCTGGTGCATCGATTGCAGGCCGTGGAGGTGATTCTGGACCCCAGCCTTCTCGAAACTGTGTTGCACGCAGCGCTTTCATGGATGGCGCGCCCCGGCTACAGACTGAACATCACGCTTGAAATGCAGAGCATGCCCGAACATGCACTTTTGAGCTTCAAAGCCCGCCCCACGGTGTCGGACTCAAACCCTGAGCATACCCATGCGCCCGCGCCTTATCGTCTGAGCTGGTGGCTTCTGGTGGAGTCGGCGTCCCTGGCTCAGATTCCAATTCAACACACCGAGTCGGCGCAGAGCCTCAGCTTGGTCCTGGAGTTCAGGCGCACGGTGAAACAATTGGAAAAGGCCAACCCCGTGGACCTGAGCAGCGGCATGGACTCCTGGGCCAGCAGCCATTCCAGACTCCCGGCGGGTCAACGCATTCTCCTGGTCACCGCAGACGCTGGTCTGGTGGACGTCATGACCCCCTTGTGCCGCTCCGGCCAAGTCATCCTCGAGAGCGTCAGCTCACCAGAACAAGCCAAGGCTCACTGTGAAGCCGAGCGCCCGCAAATGCTGATATTCGACCAACGCTTGAACGGTGTGGGCCTTGAAAGCATCCGGCGACAGCTGCTAGCAGCAGACCCGCAGATGCCGGTACTTGAGGTGACGGATGATCAGCACTCCCTCACGATGACCAGTTGGGCTGACGATGCGATTGAACGCATCAACAGGGACAACCTCACCAACAAGCTGCCTTCTGTACTTGCCAGGTTGCTCAGCAAGAACACATGACACGCCGCCCTGCGTCATCAGTCAGGGTTTGAGCGCACCCAGGGCCTTTTCGATCACGGCGCTGCCTGCTGCCAAGGGATTGCTGCGAAACTCCCGCTCCTTCTCACCAATCACCAAATACAGACCATCCAGCGCTCTTGCAGTGACATAGGTGTCAAGCTGGGCATCCTCCTGCTTCAGCAAGCCAACGCTGGCAGCCTTGCTTGCCACTTGCTTGTATTTCTCTGCGACCCCGACCCTGGCTGTCACCTTGCTCACGTCAGGCAAAAAGCGCTGACTGAGGGGCTCACGGGTCTTGCTTTCAAAAAACTGGGTGACCGAATTGTCGCCGCCACTCAAGATGCTTTTGGCGTCCTGGATGGACAGCGACTGTATGGTGTCGTGCAACAGGCTTTTGGCAAGTGGGATGGCCTGTTCGGCCGCGCGATTCATGGCCATGACCAGTTCATCAAGTTGGCGGCCTTGGCCAAATCGACGCAGCATGCCAGCGGCCTCATCCAAAGGTTTTGGCAAACCAATTCGAACTTTCGGGTTGCCCATGAATCCATCCTCTTGACCGAGCAAACTGATGGCAGCACTGGCCCCCTTCTCCAAGGTCGCCTTCAGGCCAGCCGTAGCATCCGCATTGCTCAGCCCCGAGAGATTGATGGCCTGCGCCAAATCCGAGACGCCGGCAAGTGCCAAGACAAGCATGGCTGACGCGTTGGAATTAAACTGTCGACGATGCATGGAGTTCATCCTTAATATGAAAAAGGCTATTCTTGTGACGGCTGGCGCCTTCGCTTTGGCGTTGGCCATCGGCGCTACTTGGTGGAGTGCCAAGCCCGTTCAAGCACCCGAATCCACTTTTGTTCTGCTGGATGGTAGTAGCAAGAGTTCGTCCTCCCTCAAGGGACAGGTCACTCTCGTGAACTTTTGGGCAACCAGCTGCACCACGTGTGTCGCGGAGATGCCCAAGGTGATTGCGACGTACCAGAAATACCATCCTCAAGGCTTCAACACGATGGCCGTGGCCATGAGTTATGACCCGCCCGCCTATGTGGTGAATTTTGCGCAAACACGGCAACTACCCTTTCAAGTAGCCATCGATAACACCGGCTCCATCGCCAAAGCCTGGGGGGATGTGCAACTGACGCCCACGACTTATCTGGTCAACAAACAGGGGCAGATCGTCAAGCGCTACATCGGCGAGCCAGATTTCAATGAGCTTCAACAGCTGATCGAAAAGTTGTTGATCGAGGCCTGAAAACGCATTTCTGACACCTTATCGCCCGCACAGGCCACTCGCAAGTGTGCGGGACACCGAAGACCGCGTCGGTCCTCCAAGTCATAATGCATGCAACAAAGCTTGTTGATGCGCCGTCCGTGAATCGTCCCGATATCCAGATCATCGTCTGCGAAACTCCACAGCAAATCGAGTGCGCTCGTGACATCTTTCGCGAGTATGCGGCGAGCCTGGCTGTAGATCTTTGCTTTCAGAATTTCGAGCAAGAGCTGCTGAACCTTCCGGGTGAGTACGCAGCACCTCGTGGCACGCTTCTACTGGCCTTGGTAGAAGGCTCGATCGCTGGCTGCTGTGCGCTTCGCCCGCTGGATGCAGCAGACTACCCTAACGCGGCAGAGATGAAGCGTTTGTACGTTCGCAAGGCATTTCGCAGATTCGGTCTCGGACGAATGTTGGCAGAGTCCATCATGGACAGCGCCCGCCAACTTGCTTACGCCTGTGTCTTGTTGGACACTCTGGATGACATGGAGTCCGCCAGGGCGCTCTACGCAGAGCTCGGTTTCATCGAAATCCCACCGTACTATCACAACCCTATTGCCGGGTCTCACTATCTCAAGGCAGATCTTTGAGGCATCTTGAGAGAAAAAAGGCGCCTATCTTTCGATAGGCGCCTTTTTCATTGCGGACTTGGTGGGTCGCAACGCTTTGAAAGCTATCAGTTTTTGGCCTGACCGAGCAGGGTCTGCGCATCGCTGACTTCGAATTTTCCAGGTGCTTCAATGTTCAAAGTCTGGACCTTTCCATCCTTGACCAGCATCGAATAGCGATTGCTACGAAGCCCCATGCCGCGGCCGGTCAAGTCCAATGTCAAGCCAGTGGCCTTGGCGAAGTCGGCACTGCCATCGGCGAGCATGCGAACTTTGCCGGCCACCTTCTGATCGCGCGCCCATGCGCCCATGACGAATGCATCGTTGACGCTGAGGCACCAAATTTCATCGACACCTGCCGCCTTGAAATCATCTGCCAATTCCACGTAACCGGGAACATGTTTGGCCGAGCAGGTCGGCGTAAAGGCACCAGGAAGTGCAAACAGGGCAATGGTCTTGCCCGAAACGGCTTTCGCAACGTCCACCGGATTCGGACCGATGCTGCAGCCTTCTCCTTCGACTTCCGAGTACTCCATCAATGTGGTGGACGGCAGGGTATCGCCAACTTTGATCATGCTTGCTCCTTAAGCGCTGGGGGGAGGCCATGAAAACACGGCCCAAAAAGAAAAACGACCCACATTGTGGGTCGTTTCTCAAACTCTCACCGTCAAAGTCAAATAAGACTTAAACGATGCCAGCCTTTTCAACCAGACGGGTAGCAACCCAGTTCTTGGTCTTGGAGATGGGGCGGCTTTCAGTGATCTCAATCACGTCACCCAGTTGATAGGTACCAGCTTCATCATGAGCGTGGTACTTGCTCGACTTGCCCACGATCTTGCCGTAGAGCTCGTGCTTCACACGACGCTCAACCAGCACAGTCACGGTCTTGGCACGCTTTGCGCTGACAACCTTGCCGATCAAGGTGCGCTTGAGGGATTTTTTAGCTTCCGTCATGTTGGCTCCTTACTTGGCGGCTTGCTTTTCAGCAAGAATGGTCTTGGCACGAGCAATGTCACGACGAGTCGTGCGCAGGGTCGACGTGTTGTTCAGTTGTTGCGTGGCTTTTTGCATACGCAGACCGAAGTGGGCCTTTTGCAAGGACTTCACTTCAGCTTCGAGGCCGGCAACGTCTTTTTGGCGCAGTTCAGCAGCTTTCGTCATTTCGATTTCTCCTGAATTACTGGCCGAGCATGCGTGCCACGAACGTGGTGCGCAAGGGCAGCTTTGCAGCGGCCAGACGGAACGCTTCGCGAGCGAGCTCTTCGGGCACGCCAACGATTTCGTACAGCACCTTGCCGGGCTGGATTTCAGCCACGTAGTACTCCGGGTTACCCTTACCGTTACCCATACGCACTTCAGCAGGCTTTTGGGAGATTGGTTTGTCGGGGAACACGCGGATCCAGATGCGGCCACCACGCTTCACGTGACGGGAGATTGCACGACGTGCAGCCTCGATCTGGCGGGCCGTCAAACGGCCACGGTCCGTGGATTTCAGGCCGAAGTCACCGAAAGCCACCGAGTTACCTCGGGTGGCAATACCGGTGTTGCGACCCTTTTGCTCCTTGCGATATTTGCGGCGAGCAGGTTGCAGCATAGTTATTCTCCTTTACCGTCCGCTGCTGTAGCGGGCGCGGTGACCTTGCGGACGCGCTTAACGGCAGATTTAGCATCAGCACCACCGGCTTCAGCAGGCTTGTCGCTGCCGTCGGCTGGGGCAGTATTGCCACCGACCGGACGACGGGGACCACGGCGATCAGCACCGGGACGGTCGCCTGGGCGGCCATCACGACGCGGGCCACGGGGGCGACGCTCTTCTTCAGCACGGGGCTCAGTCACGGCGGGCAGATCATTGCGACCCAGCGTGTCACCCTTGTACACCCACACCTTGACGCCAATGACGCCGTAGGTGGTCTTGGCTTCAGAGAAGCCGTAATCGATGTCCGCACGCAGGGTGTGAAGAGGCACGCGACCTTCGCGGTACCACTCGCAACGAGCGATTTCGATACCATTCAGACGACCCGAAGACATGATCTTGATGCCCAAAGCACCCAGACGCATGGCATTTTGCATGGCACGCTTCATGGCACGACGGAACATGATGCGCTTTTCGAGCTGCTGGGTGATCGAGTCAGCGATCAGCTTGGCATCGATTTCAGGCTTGCGCACTTCTTCGATGTTCACAGCAACCGGCACGCCCAGACGAGTTGCGAGTTCCTTCTTGAGGTTCTCGATGTCTTCGCCCTTCTTGCCGATCACAACACCCGGACGAGCCGAGAAGATCGTGATGCGGGCATTCTTGGCAGGACGCTCGATCAGGATGCGCGACACGGCGGCATTCTTCAGCTTGGCCTTCAGGTACTCGCGAACCTTGATGTCTTCAGCCAGCATGCCAGCGAAGTCACGGTTGCTCGCGTACCAGCGGCTGGCCCAGTTACGGCTGACCGCCAAGCGGAAGCCAGTAGGATGGATTTTCTGTCCCATATTTCTGACCAGCCTTTCAGTTGCCAACCGTCACGTACACATGGCACGTGGGCTTGCTGATGCGGTTGCCACGACCCTTGGCGCGAGCAGTGAAACGCTTCAGCGTGGCACCTTGCTCAACGTAGATCGTCTTGACGCGGAGTTCGTCAATGTCGGCGCCGTCATTGTGTTCGGCGTTGGCGATGGCAGATTCAAGAACCTTCTTGACAATGCCAGCGGCCTTCTTTTGCGTGAACGTCAGGATGTTCAGAGCCTGATCCACCTTCTTGCCGCGGATCAGGTCGGCCACCAGACGGCCTTTATCGACCGACAGACGAACGCCCCGGAGGACTGCACGTGTTTCCATGGTCATTCCTTATTTCTTCTGGACTTTTTTGTCCGCGGGGTGACCCTTGAAGGTGCGCGTCAGGGCGAATTCGCCCAGCTTGTGGCCCACCATCTGGTCGGTAACGTACACGGGCACGTGTTGCTTGCCGTTGTGCACAGCAATGGTCAAGCCGATGAACTCGGGCAGAACCATGGAACGACGCGACCAGGTCTTGATTGGCTTCTTGTCCTTGGTAGCAACGGCCTTTTCAACCTTTGCAACCAGGTGATGGTCAACAAACGGACCCTTTTTAAGAGAGCGAGTCATTTGTTACCCCTTACTTTTTACGGCGCGACACGATCATGACCTGAGTGCGCTTGTTGTTACGGGTACGGTAACCCTTGGTCAGATTGCCCCAAGGATCGACAGCATGACGGCCTTCGCCGGTACGACCTTCACCACCACCGTGCGGGTGATCGATCGGGTTCATAGCCACACCGCGAACGGTCGGGCGAATACCCATCCAACGCTTCACACCGGCCTTGCCCAATTGGCGCAGGCTGTGTTCTTCGTTGGCGACTTCGCCGATGGTGGCACGGCATTCGATGTGAATCTTGCGAACTTCACCCGAGCGCAGGCGAACCTGAGCGTACACGCCTTCACGGGCCAGCAGGGTGGCAGACGAGCCAGCCGAGCGAGCGATCTGCGCACCCTTGCCGGGTTGCAGTTCAATGGCGTGAATGGTCGAACCCACGGGGATGTTGCGGATCGGCAGCGTATTGCCAGCACGGATCGGGGCTTCCGAACCGCTCAGCAGAGTTGCACCAGCTTCAACGCCACGGGGAGCGATGATGTAACGACGCTCACCGTCGGCGTAGCACACCAGAGCGATGTGGGCCGTGCGGTTCGGATCGTATTCAACGCGCTCAACCTTGGCAGGAATGCCATCCTTGTTGCGCAGGAAGTCGACAACACGGTAATGGTGCTTGTGACCGCCGCCCTTGTGACGGGTGGTGATGTGACCATTGTTGTTGCGACCGGCCTTCTGGAATTGAGGTTCCAGCAAAGCAGCGTGCGGAGCACCCTTGTACAGGTGATCACGCGTCACCTTCACCACGGCACGTTGGCCAGGCGAGGTGGGTTTCATCTTGATGACAGCCATGATTACGCAGCCTCCCCAGAGAGGTTGAGCTCTTGACCGGGCTTCAGGGTCACATAAGCCTTGCGAACATTGTCGCGACGGCCGATGGACTTGCCAAAACGCTTGGTCTTGCCTTTGGTGTTCACCACAGACACGCCCTTGACCTCAACCTTGAACATCAATTCCACAGCGGCCTTGATTTCGGGCTTGGTAGCGTCCTGCAGCACTTTGAACGTCACAGCATTGGATTTCTCTGCAACCAGGGTGGCCTTTTCGGACACGATGGGAGCGACGAGAACTTGCATCAGACGGCCTTCGTCAAACTTCACGGTGCTCATGCGAACATCTCCTTGAGTTTGTCGATTGCGCCCTTGGTGACGAGCACTTTCTTGTAATGAACCAGCGACAGCGGATCAGCGTAACGGGCTTCAACGACGAGCACGTTCGGCAGATTGCGCGAAGCGAGGTACAGGTTTTCGTCAACTTCGTCGGCAATCACCATCACCGATTCAAGGTTCATCGCCTTGAACTTGGCAGCGAGCAGCTTGGTCTTCGGAGCGTCCACCTTCAGGGTGTCCACCACAGCCAGACGGCCTTCACGCACCAGTTGCGAGAAGATCGAAGCCATACCAGCGCGGTACATCTTCTTGTTGATCTTCTGGCTGAAGTTTTCGTTCGGCAGGTTCGGGAAAATCCGACCGCCCCCACGCCACAGAGGCGAGGAAGTCATACCAGCACGAGCGCGACCAGTACCCTTTTGCTTAAAAGGCTTCTTGGTCGAGTGCTTGACCTGCTCACGATCCTTCTGGGCACGGGTGCCTTGACGGGCGTTAGCTTGGTAAGCCACAACGATCTGGTGAACCAGGTCTTCGTTGTAGTCACGGCCGAACACGGTTTCAGGAGCTTCGTACTTCGAAGCAGCCTGGCCTTGGTCATTCAGGAGTTCGAGCTGCATCAGTTCGCCCCTTTGGAAGCTTTGGCCTTGATCGCCGGACGCACCGTCACGAAGCCACCCTTGGAGCCCGGAACAGCGCCCTTGATCAAGAGCAGTTGGCGTGCTTCGTCAATGCGAATCACGTCGAGATTTTGAGTGGTAACCAGATCGACGCCGAGGTGACCCGACATGCGCTTGCCCGGGAACACACGACCCGGATCTTGCGCCATCGAAATGGAGCCCGGAACGTTGTGCGAACGGCTGTTACCGTGGGATGCGCGCTGCGAACCGAAGTGGTGACGCTTGATGGTGCCAGCGAAGCCCTTACCAATGGTCGTACCTTGCACGTCCACCTTCTGGCCCACAGCAAACACAGCAGTCACAGGCACGGCAGCACCAGCTTGATACTGAGCAGCAGTATCAGCGGTCACGCGGAATTCCTGGATGATTTCACCGGCTTCAACACCTGCCTTGGCAAGGTGACCGGCAACGGGCTTGGTCACGCGCGATGCTTTGCGCGAGCCGAACGTCACTTGCAGGGCGACGTAGCCGTCTTTCTCTTGGGATTTGACCTGGGTCACGCGGTTGTTGGACACATCCACCACCGTGACAGGGATTGCATCCCCATCATCGGTGAACAGACGCATCATGCCCACCTTGCGACCCAGCAACCCGAGGGAGTTGCTCAGACTCATGTAGTTCTCCAAAACTTCCACCGCCACGACTTCAATTGGCCGCGACGCTTGTGTGTGAAAGAGAGTTGATAAATTCTCGACTACAAATGCAGCCGAGCCCAAAAGTATAACGCGAACTTGTCCATAGGACAAGTCCGCATTATTTGATCAGCTATCCACCCGCATCACTGCAGGCAGATACCAGTACAGCTGGATTTATTGCAGCTTGATTTCAACGTCGACGCCAGCCGGCAGGTCGAGCTTCATCAGAGCGTCAACCGTCTTGTCCGTCGGGTCCACGATGTCCATCAGACGTTGGTGGGTACGGATTTCGAACTGGTCACGGCTGGTCTTGTTGACGTGCGGCGAACGCAGGATGTCGAAACGCTTCATGCGGGTCGGCAGGGGCACGGGACCCTTGACGATCGCGCCGGTGCGCTTGGCAGTATCAACGATTTCAGCGGCCGATTGGTCGATCAACTTGTAATCGAAAGCCTTCAGACGGATGCGGATCTTTTGCTTGGTAGACATGGTAATTCTCCTTATTTTCTTATCAAGAATTACTCGATGATGGTCGCAACCACGCCGGCGCCCACAGTCTTGCCACCTTCACGGATGGCGAAACGCAGACCTTCTTCCATGGCGATGGGGTTGATCAGCTTCACT